>PWQX01000064.1 GCA_003556605.1 Spirochaetaceae bacterium | reverse complement strand
TGGCGGTGGCGCATAGAAGACATCATCACGACCGGCGACCTCACGACACGCGACGGGGACACCTACCCAGTGCGCGTATACGTCAACTTCGAGTACGACCCTGATCGAGCGGGACTTGGAACACGTATGCGCTACGGTTTGGTCCGCCGCATTTACGGGGAGTACCCGCCGCACGGGTCGCTGCTGTACATCTGGTCTAATCAGACGTGGTCGAGGGAGTGGTACGAAAGCCCCTTCACCCCGCGTGCACGAATGTTACCGATCGACCAAGGGCGTGCCCGGCGCATGCATTGGCGCGATTGGCGGCGCAATATTCTCGAAGACTATCGCGATGCCTTCGGCGAAGATCCCCCGGAAAACGCGCAGCTTGCGATCATGGGCGATTCTTACGGCAGCGGGGAGTCAAGCCGTGCCTGGGTCGACTATGTTCGCATTCTCCCTGAGTGAAGACGCGGAGAACGCGGAACCATACCAATTGCGAATACATCGATCATGATTGATGCTATACGCTTTTCATTCATGCAGCCGCCGCAATGGCAAACCATTAGGAGCATGCAAGCCACAGAGCGCAACCGAGAAAAGACAATTCTCTTAGTCGGGATACTGTCAATCTTCGTGGATGGAGATCCCTTCCGGTTTCCGAGTTATGCTGCTGAATCCTCGACGAGGATTCCATCTCTGGATGCTCGTCCTGCTTGAACGAGTTCCAGTTGTTGCCATTCGGCGGTTCGGCTCCGGCTCTTGTGCGCAGTATGAATCAATCCAAACGCGTCATCGTCAGGGTCTCGCGCACAAGTATGGCTCCAACTTTGGCTTCCGCGGTTAATCGATTCAGCCGTGGCTTGTCAGGGAGATACCGAAACAACGATCACCGTCGAGTTGGGCGAGCGGTCGCAGCACCACGGTCGGCGGTTCTGACCGTAATCTTGGGCGAGGATCCGCCCGGGCGGTAGTGCGTATGCGCGGCCGGCGCCGCGCGAAGCGTATATGCGGTCGGTCACTCCATGTAGTGGCAGCCGAGCGATTTGGTATTAGCGATCGCGTCGGCGACAATGACCGAGGCGGTGAGCACGCTGTTTCGAAGCTCGATGATCTGCCGTGTGATGATCGCGCTGCGGTAGAACTGCTCGATTCGGTGACGCAGGTATTCGAGGTCTGCGATGGCCCGGGAGAGTCGTTTGGTGCTGCGGATGATACCCGCGTAGTTCCACATGGTCGACTGGATCGTACGGAAGTCCTGCCGTACCAGCAAGGGATCGAACTCCTCGGGATGACGGGGCTCTATCCAGTCGGGGATGCTTTCTATGAGACGGTCATCCAGGTCCGGCGGGCCTGTGGCGGCGTTTCGCCCGCAGCGCACCCCCCAAAGCAATCCCTCGAGCAGTGAGATCGACGCGAGCCGATTGGCGCCGTGCACGCCGGTGCACGCGGTTTCGCCGGCCGCGAGCAGGCCCGCGGTGGAGGTGTTGCCGTCGCGGTCCACCTTGACTCCGCCGCAGAAGTAGTGCGCCGCCGGGACGACCGGAATCGGCTCCCGCCGGACGTCGATACCGAGGTTTCGGCAATGCTCGACGATGCCCGGAAATCTGTGTGCAGGGTCGAGCTTCAAACCCCGCGCGTCCAGTAGCGCGTACTCGCTGTCCTCGCGCTCCATCTCGCGGTAGATCGCCCGCGAGACCTCGTCGCGCGGCGCGAGCTCTGCGTCGGCGTGATATCTGCTCATGAAGCGCTCGCCGGTGTGGTTGAGCAGAAGCGCGCCCTCGCCGCGAAGCGCCTCGGTGATCAGGTAGCGCTGCGAATCGCGGTGGTACAGTATCGTCGGGTGGAACTGTACGTATCTCGCATCGATCACCTCGGCGCCGATTCGGGCGGCCATCGCGATGCCGTCGCCGGTCGCGCTCTCCGGGTTCGAGGTGTGGCGGAAAAGGTTGCCGAGCCCGCCGGTCGCGAGGACAACCACCGGGGCGAAGAGCGTGCGCACGCACTCGTCTCTTTCGTCGTGCGCGTAGACTCCGATGACCCGGGTCTTGCGGTAGCGCTCCTGCGGGTCGATGGAGTTGTGGGTGTTAGTGATGAGGTCGACCGCCGTGTGGCCGGTCAGTATTGTGAGGCCGGGGACACGCGGGAGGTAGGTGAGCAGCGCCCGCTGGATGGCCGCCCCGGTTGCATCGTCGGCATAGTAGATGCGTCGGACCGTGTGCGCCGCCTCCCGGGTGAGTGCCGGGCGTCCGGTGCGGTCACGGGTGAACGGCACGCCGACCTTTGACCCGAGAAACTCGCCGACGAGCTTCGGGCCCTCTTCGACCAGGAGCCGTACCGCCTCCTCGAAGTTCACGCCCGCCCCGGCGTAGCAGATGTCCGCGGCGAGCAGTTCGGGTGTGTCTTCGTCGCTCACTCCGACGATTCCCCCGCGGGCCCAGCCGGTGTTCGATTCGAAGGGGTCTGACTCCTTCGACAGCAGTCCCACCTTCAGGCCCGCCTCCGCGGCGGTGATGCCGGCCGCGAGCCCGGCGATGCCGGTTCCGACGATCAATAAATCGAACTCGGTGCGATGACCTATCTGCGCGGGGTCACTCATCGCCTGCCGTCCCCGTGAGCAGCGAGAAGTCGAAGGCCTGTACTGAATGGGTGAGGCTTCCGACCGAGATGAAGTCCACCCCGGCGGCGCTCACTTCGCGCACCCGCTTGAGATCCATGTTCCCCGATGCTTCCAGCAGGGGGCTGCCGCCGCACAGGCGTACCGCCTCGCGTATCTCCTCGATCGGCATGTTGTCGAGCATGATAATCTCGACGTGCTGCTCGCGCGCTTCGCGTACCTCTTCGAGCGTGCGGCACTCGACCTCGATGCGGAAACGCCCGCCCCACCTCGAGCGAATCCGAGCGACGGCGGTGCTGATTGAGCCGGCCCGCTCGATGTGGTTGTCTTTGAGCAGCACCATATCGTAGAGACCCATCCGGTGGTTGCGGGCGCCGCCCACGCGTACCGCGTACTTCGACAGCGCGCGGTAGCCGGGAAGCGTCTTGCGCGTGTCGAGGATGCGCGCCGAACCGGCGGCGGCCGCCTCGGTCGCGAATCGCTGCGCAGCGGTCGCGATCCCTGACAGGAACGAGAGGAAGTTGAGAGCGGTCCGTTCGGCCCGGAGTACCGAGACGGCCCTGCCGCGCAGCGCAGCGACCACCATGCCGGGCGAGAGCGAAGCACCGTCGGCGACGTGCATCACCACCGAGGTCTTCGGGTCCACCGTATCGAAGACCGCCGCGAATACCTCGGCGCCGGCGAGCAGTCCGGTATCCTTGCTCACGAGCCGTGCCTCCAGGGTCTCCTCGTCGAAGAGCGCGGTCGAGGTGACATCGCCCGCCTCTCCAAGGTCCTCGGCGAGTGCGGCATCGACGAGCGATTGATAGTCGGTCCGGCGCATGCGCGCATAGTACGACATTTCACTTGACCATCACAATCACGATTCGTACGATCATATTAAGATGCAGACAAATACAACCGCGCTCTATGAGCGACTGCAGAGCAAGCTCGGCCGGATCGTTCCGGAGTTCGAGCTGCAGATTAAGGCTGAGCTCGCAGAGCGGATCAACCGACTCAAGAAGGAGCGCAACGCCGTAATCCTCGGCCACAACTACATGGAGCCGGCGCTCTTCCATTCGATCCCGGATTTCACCGGCGACTCGCTTGAGCTGTGCCGAAAGGCGGAGGCGACCGACAAGGATATCATCGTCTTCTGCGGAGTCCGCTTCATGGCGGAGACCGCCAAGATCCTCAACCCGGCGAAGACCGTGCTCATTCCTTCGCCCAAAGCAGGCTGTTCGCTCGCCGAGAGCATCACCGCCGCGGATGTTCGTGCCCTGCGGGAGAAGTACCCCGGCGTGCCGGTGATCAGCTACGTTAATACGTATGCCGAGGTGAAGGCCGAAAGCGACATTTGCTGCACCTCGGGCAACGCTGCGAAGGTCGTCGAGCATCTCGGCGCCGAGCGGGTGATCTTCCTTCCCGACGAATATCTCGCGAAAAACGTGGCGAAGGAGACCGGGAAGCGCATCATTTTCCCGAGCAGGACGCCTCGGCCGGCTTCGAGCTTAAAGCAGGGCGGGTTGCAGTACGAGATGATCGGTTGGCACGGGCGGTGTGAAGTGCACGAGCAGTTCACCGTTGAGGACATACGGAACGTCCGGCGTCAGGTGCCGGACGTCGTCGTGCTCGCCCATCCGGAATGCAGCCCCGAGGTGGTGGCGGCCTCCGACTTCTCCGGCAGCACCTCGGCGCTGGTGCGCTACGTCCGGGAGGTGAAGGCCGCCCGCTACCTGCTGCTCACCGAATGCTCAATGGGTGACAACATCGCCGCCGAGAACCCGGAGCGCGAAATGGTACGCCTCTGTAGCATTCGCTGTCCGCACATGAATGAGATCACCCTCGAGGATACTCTCAGCGCGCTCGAGCAGACCCGCTACGTCGTTGAGCTCGACGAGGAGCTGAGGCGCCGGGCGCTCCGCTCGGTAGAGCGGATGACCGAGATCGGATAGACGAAGGCGCGGCGGGCGTCCTGAAGATTGGACTGAATCAGCGCCGCCGCCCGTCTCGATCCTGCAGGTTTGTACGGCTGCGCTTAGCGTCCGCGAATCGTAGCGGACGAGAGAGCAGGTGCGTGTCATAGAGCGGTACTTCTCCGACCGGGAAGAGTACTCGAGCGTTCCCATCGCGAATCTCCACGT
The DNA here is from genome assembly GCA_003556605.1 of Spirochaetaceae bacterium. Lineage (GTDB taxonomy): Bacteria > Spirochaetota > Spirochaetia > DSM-27196 > SLAA01 > B1Sed10-166. The sequence continues at coordinate 17,969 of PWQX01000064.1, read as the reverse complement.
CACGGCCGAGATGGAGACGAACCTCGCTCGGATGGAAGAGATCGTCCAGTTGGCGCATGAACGGGGAGCCGACATCGGTGTATTCCCGGAGCTTTTGCGTACTTCGCCCTCAATCGCGCAGTCGACTACACGCGGGAGGAGTACATCTACGACAAGGCGCATTTTGCCTCCGCTCGAGCAGCGTTACTGTCGTGAGGGGACGAGCGAGCGGCTCCCAATACAAAGAAGACGAGGGCGTTTCGGCTTTCTCATTTGCTATGACCTCTGTTTCGACGATCCTCCGAAGAACTACGCCTTCCGGGATCATGCCGGCGCGATTGTGACGAGGGCCCACCGGCGCTCTGAGGCCGTGCGAGAGCATGCGCATCTGAACGTCATGAGCGGCTACTACTGGGGTTTCTTCTGGAACCTGATGAACTGCTTGAAGGCGGCCTCCAACCAGCTCTGGAGCCCGGGGGGCGAACGCGGTCGGGCCACACGATGTAACCGCGAGCTACCTCTGGGGCGGGAGCACTATCTGGGTGCTCTCCGGGATGCGAATGGCAGGAAAAGTCATCTCGCGCAGCAGAGGAAGGCAGCCTGAGTCTCTCAGCTGCTTCTGTCGCGGACGTGTTTTTCGACACTCAAGATGCAGTATTGACAGTAGTGTTCGTATGCCCCGATGAGGCGGCATAGGAGAACCGGGCGGAATACATTGCGCGACTCTCGGTTTCCAGCCGAACCGCCTCAGCTGACCGTTTTCTCCCGCACGCGCCTTGGGAGACCTGTGTCCTCACCTTGCCGCGGGTCCACCTGATCGCCGGCTCGCAGTCTCGAATTACCCCCGAATCCTACCATGAACCGACCTGTTGGTGTGAATTCGCCCCTCCGGACAAGAACAGACCTGTTCTTCTCCTGACAAAGGATTCCTTCTTGGAATACCTCGGAGAGGTTACCATAACTCCGGATATTCGAGACGAGGTGTGCTCGTATACGCTTGTGAAAAGCATACTCGCCCTGGAGGAGCTTGAGGCGCGTGAGGTGCTGGAGATCCATCTCGGTGACAGCGAGATCGCCCGCAGGCGCCGCCTGCCGAGGTTGTATGCTCGGCGGGCGAGGGAAACTGCGCGTTCGACGTCCCCGAACGACAAAGGAGGACCGGGGAGCTCATCGTAAAGCGTAGCAAGAACGAAATGAGCCTCGATGTGGTCGGGTTCACGCTTGAGGGTACGCTCTAAGTAGTCGCGCACGGGCTTCGCGCGGAAGAGGGAGCTCAGCACGCCGCGGATCCGACCGCCGAGGCCGATCGCAGTGGCTTTCCAGAAATAGGCGTTGCCGAGCTCCGAATCGAGTTCGATTGCTCGAGCCGCGTACTCTTCGGCTTCGTTCAGTCGGCCTCGAGCTTTCTCGTCCTCCATTTTCTCGGCGTGATAATGAAGCTCCACATGTCCGGTTACGGCGCGCGCTTGCCGTTTCACCAGGCGGGCTACTTCGGTGTCGCTTAGCTGCGGCTTGTCGAGGAGGCTTTCTGCCTGCTCGTACGCCTCCATGTGCCTGTCCTGGAAATGCAGCCGGTCAAGCTCATTGAGCTCATCGGATATCTCTGAGGTTGTTAGCACTTGCGCTACGGCCGCAATCAGAAGCCCGCATATCGCCGCGCGTTTCCATGAATGCATCGGTGGCGTCCGTTTTGTCTTCATTGTAGAATTTACACTCCAGTAAACGCAGTTTTCAAGCAGCCGGGGAGAAAAGCACATCTCCGGTTGGCGCTAAGGGGACGCCCCAATTTCAGACGAACCGAGCGCCGTTAGGGCAGGATCCGCTGAGCGAGTATGACAACGAGATGATGCGCGAGGATCTGTAGCTGATTTTTGGGGTGCTGCATGAGCGGCGCTCCTGACGCACAGGACGCAACCGTGCTAGAGTGTTGCCATCGTGCAAACCGGACAGACCCGACGCGCGTTGGTTGAAGCTTACGGGTTGAAGAAGCGCTATCGCATGGGGGAGGTCGACGTATACGCCCTTAACGGCGTTGACCTCACGCTGTATGACGGCGAGCTGGTGGTGGTGCTCGGCGCGAGCGGTTCGGGCAAGACCACCATGGTTAATCTCATCGGGGGGATGGATCGGCCGAGCGAAGGCCGGTTGCGTTTCGCCGATCGCCGGCTGCACGGGGCCGGCGAAGAGGAGCTCACCCGGTATCGGCGAAGCGAGGTTGGGTTCGTCTTTCAGTTCTTCAACCTCATGCCGAACCTCACTGCGTGGGAGAATGTTCAACTTGCTGCGGAGGTTGCTCCCGATCCTCTGGATGTGGATCAGTTGCTCGAGCAGGTCGGACTCGCTGAGCGCCGCGAACACTTCCCATCGCAGCTCTCCGGAGGTGAACAGCAGCGTGTTGCAATCGCTCGAGCGTTGGCGAAGAACCCGCGCCTGCTGCTGTGCGACGAGCCCACCGGTGCGCTGGATCTTGGTACCGGGCGCCATGTACTAAAGCTGCTGCGTGACCTGCGCGACCGCTACGGCAAGACCGTCGTGATCATCACCCACAACGAGAACATCAGCCTGATGGCCGACCGCGTAGTGTACCTCAAGGACGGGCTAGTGGAGTGGGTGAAGCACAACGAAGAGCCGCTTCCGCCCGAGCAAGTGGGGTGGTGAAATGCTCCGCCGCAAAGTCCTCCGCGACATGCGTCAGAACAAAGGCTCCTACACTGCCTGTCTCTTGCTTATCGCCATGGGGCTTACGGTGTTCATCGCATTTTCGATCGCGAACGACAATTTCACGGTGGCGAAGCAAACCCTTTACGCTCAAGGCCGCTTTGCCGAGGGCTTTGCGGAAGTAAGCGCGATGCCCGAGAGTGATCTCCACCGCCTCAGGAGGATCGGGGGGGTTGCCCAAATCAGCGGCCGGCTGGTTGAAGACGTCCGCGTGTTGCCCGCTGAAACCGGCAGTACCAGCGTCGCCGGCAGCGTTTCAGGCGAGACCGTTTCCAGCGCCGGCGGCACCGGCGGCACCATCTACCTGCGTCTTGTCTCAAAGGACCTTGAAGACCTTCAGCGGCTCAACGATTCCACCGCGGTCTGGGGAGACCCGATGGGCTCGCGCGAGCGCCACCTCTGGATCAATGCCGGCTTTGCCGAGGAACATGGACTTGAGATCGACGATACGATATCGGTAGTCGCCGGCGGCCGCGCTCACGACATGCAGATCAGGGGGGCGATGCTCAATCCGGAGTTCGTCTACATCATGCGTGAGGATAGCCATCTCTTCCCTGATCCGTATCGTTTCGGCGTGGCTACCGTGCCGTTGGACACGATGTGGGAGCTGTTCCCGGATCAGCGCGGCATTGTGAACGACATTGTGTTCACGCTTGAACCCGGGACCGAATACCGCCGAGTTGAGGAGCTGCTTGAGCTGGAGCTCGAGGGCTATGGGCTTAAGCGGATCTATCCACGCGACGATCACAACAGTCACCTCCTGCTCGAAGAGGAGAGCGAAGTACTTACGAGCTTTGCGACCTTCTTTCCGGTGCTGATGCTCGGGGTAGCGGCTTTTGTTCTCTACATCGTGCTCAAGCGGCTCGTGCAGCAGCAAAGGGGGCAAATCGGTATTCTGAAGTCCTGCGGCTATACCCGCGCGGAGATTACCCGGCACTACCTTTCGTACTCGGTGATTCTGGCGGTCATGGGCGGCATAATCGGGAGCGTTCTCGGGATGCTTGCCGCGAACACCGTTTCGCGGCTGCTGTTTGAGTATTTCGCGTTGCCGGAAGTCTACGCCGGATTCTCTCTGCGTTACTTTTTCTTCGGAACGGCGCTGTGTGTCGGCGTACTCGGAGTCGCAGGATACCAGGGGGTCAAGCACGTACTTAGGCTGAGCCCCGCAGAGGCGATGCTGCCGCCGGCTCCGCCGCCCGCGAGCAAAACAATCTTCGACAGCGCGCCGTGGTTTACTCGGATGCTCACCACCCAGGGCCTGATGGGTGTCCGCAACATCAGCCGCGCTCCCGGCAGGAGCGGGTTCCTGCTGCTCGGCATCGCAATGAGTTTTATGCTCGTTGCCGCAAACTACTCGATGATGGCGGTAAACATGCCGATGTTTCTGTTTCATCAGCTCACTGAGTTGGAGACCTACGACGTGCGGATCAGTCTGCGTTCGCCGCAGCCGCGTCGCGCGGTGTTGCGCGAGGTGGAGGCCCTGCCGTTTGTCACGCGCGCTGAAGTACTCGCCCGGGTTCCGGTGACGCTCTCTCATCGCCTGCGGGAGGAGGATATCGAGCTCTTGGGCCTTCCGGAAGACAATCGCCTGTATAACATCCTGGACGCTGAAGGGAATCGGATTACCCCTTCGGCCGAGGGGCTGATAATCTCCGAGCGGCTTGCTACCAATCTGAAGGTTCGGAGGGGCGACACGATCACCCTGCAGAGTCCGTATCTGCGCGGCACGCGCGGCTCAGACACAGGCGCAGAAGCTGACGATAAGATACAGGTGCCGATCGTGGCGGTCATTCCGCAGTACATAGGAATGAATGCGTACTTGGAGGTTGAGGCGCTCGAGCGGATGCTGGGACAGCCGGCGTTCACGAGCGCGGTGCTGATACGGGGCGAAGGCGAGGGCGAGGAAGTCGCGGCTATGCTCAGCGAGCACTATCGCGACAGCGACGTGGTCACGGCAGTGGATAGCCGGCAGCGGATGATTGGCAATCTTGAAGAGATGTGGGAGCTGTTCAGTGTCTTTCTTAACCTGTTCGCTCTGATTGGTGCGGTCTTTAGTTTTGCGATCATCCATATCGCTGCCTTTGTAACGTTGTCGGAGCGCAGTCGCGAGCTTGCATCCATGCGAGTGCTGGGCATGACGCCGAAGGAGGTGTTCTCGGTTATCGCGTTCGAGCAGTGGTTCCTCAGTTTTTTCGGTATTCTTTTAGGGTTGCTACCGGCGCGCTATCTGGTAGCGGGGTTTGCCGCTTCATACACTACCGATATGTATACGATGCCGGCACATCTGCCGGCGGAAGCTATTGTCGTGGGGTTTTCGGCGACACTGGTATCAATATGGATTGCCCAGCGCTTTGCACTCCGCCGGGTGCGCTCGTTGAGCCTTGTCGAGGTACTGCGGGAACGGGAGTAGCCGAAAAGTAAGGACGGTGGTAAGCCCATGAAGAAAAAGTACAAAGTCATGTTCGGAGCACTGGCGGCGGCTGTGATCATAGCGCTCGCATTTATACAGGCCCTGCGCCCCGAGGCGGTGGACGTCCTTGAGGTTCAGCCGCGCACAATCTACCATAGCTTTACCGAGGACGGGACGGTGAAGGCAGGCCGCGCGCTGCGCGTGCGTCCTTCCTATAGCGGCGAGCTCGAGACTATCGAAGTCGAGGAAGGTGATGCGGTTGAGCGCGGGGCTGTCTTGGCCCGGCTCGATACCACTGAGCAGGAGTACACGCTTAAACGGCTCCTTGCCGAGCTCGACCGCCTCGAAGGTGAGAGGGTAAGGATGCACGAGCCGCCGGCGGCAGCGAAGATCAGGCAGGCTGAGACCGCGATCGAGCTTGCCGGGGAGAACCTGCGCATTGCCGAAGATCGCTATCGCCGACTGGCTCCAATCTACGAGCGCGGCAATATCAGTGAGGTCGAATGGGAGCAGGCCCGCGATACCTATCAGAGCGCGAAGCTTCACCTCAAACAGCGAGAGCAGGAACTCGAAGCGCTGATCGAGACGCACGAGCCGACTGCCGGGAGTCTGCACGTCATGAACGCTCGCCGGAACGCTCTCGAGGCGCAGGTCGCGCTCCTACGCTATCAGATCAACCGTCACTCCATCACGGCCCCCTATACAGGGGTGGTCGCAGACATTGAGCCGGAAGTAGGCGACCTTGTCGGACCCGAGACACCGCTTTTGACCTTGCTGCAGCTCGACGAGCTGCGCGTCGAGGCGGACGTGCGCCCGCGTGATCTCCACGGCCTCGAGCCCGGCATGGAGGTCGAGCTCATCGCCGAAAGGCGTGATCAGGATGTGAGCTTCGGCGGGAAAGTGCTTCGTATCTCCCCGCATGCCCGCATCGGTCTCTCGCCTCTTGGGCTCGAAGAGGATAGGGTGCGGGTTACGATCATACCGGAGATACCGTCCGACCTGCGCATCGGCCCGGGCTACAAACTTGACGTCGCTTTCCGGACAGAAACGCGCTAAGACCAGCTCGTCGTCCCTCGTACCGCAGTATTCACAGTGAACGGCGAGGACGCGCTGCTTGTGGTTGAAAAAGGGCGCGCAGTGGTCCGACGGGTGACCACTGACTTTGAAACCCGGCGAGAGGTCAGCATCACCGAAGGTCTCAATCCCGGTGATCAGGTTATCCTCGACCCCCGCGCCGCTGATCTCGACGAAGGCACCCGCGTAACGGCTACCGTGCGCTAACGGCGCCTTCGTCGCGAACCGGCGGACTTAGCTTTCAAACAAAGCGATACTGTACTCGAGCTCAGGCGAGCTTGTGGGGCCGTGGACAGTGGGTCTACGACACGGCCGGCCCTGGGCCTCATCAGGTGGAGCAGAGCGCCGCTCGTCAAAGCATTCGGCCGGAGCGCTGCGCTGATGGCAGCATCGCTTATTACGCGCTATCGCGCAGAGTTTGCTCACGACTTGTGCAGGGAGGCACGGAGGTGAAGAGTTTGCCCCGTACATCTACATGTCCAAGCCCCTCCTTGAGCGAGGTTGAACAAAGCGCTGCAACGGCCGGCTAAACGCCGCCGCTCCACAGTCGGCCGGTTGAGCCGAACGTTAATGCGGCGCAGGAACTGAAATGAGCTCGGGAGTGCCGGCCGAGGTATACATATCGCCGCAGCTGAGGAGACAGGTGGCGTCGTTAACGCTTTACATTATTGATGCATCGCGTTATTATTACTCACCGTGATTAAATCCTTTGCTGACAATGAAGCACAACAGGCGCAGACAACACAGTATTCGCATCAATGACCGGTACCGTATTTCCTCTGTCTGGGAAAACGGTAACGCGACAGCCGTGGATATTACCGGCTGCAATTGGGAGGGGATCATATGGCACGCATGCAGAACATGAGTCCGGGGGAAATCCTTCTCGAGGAGTTCTTGAAGCCGCTAGGCATCAGCGCCTACCGATTGGCCAAGGACACCGGGATGCCGGCAACTCGCGTTTCTCAAATTATCAGGGCCCGGCGACGGATAACCGCTGATACGGCGTTACGGCTATCACGGTATTTCGGAAACTCTGCCGACTTCTGGATGGGAATACAAAACGAGTACGACTTGAGAGAGGAACAGGAGCGACTCGGCGAGGTGCTGAAGACTATTCCGCAAGTCGATACAAGTCAGGGCACACAGACGTAAAGGCGAGCGGGAGTCCGAGACGGCAAACGCCTTTACTGGTCCGGACACCTTCACGAATTGCGGGCCACCGGAAGTCCTATCGCAGTTGCCGTATGGGCGTCTTAACACCGGTTGACCACCGATGCCCGGCGGACAGCAGTGGACGATTGTGTCTGCGAGCGAGATCTTTGGGGACATGGCAACGAATGTTATCGGAACTGGGCTGCAAGGGTGCTCGGCGGCCCCGTTAACCGGGTTTTATCGAGACGGCTGGTGCCTGACAGGGGAGGGTGATATCGGTGTGCACGCCGTCTGCGCCGAGGTCACCGCGGAGTTTCTTTCGTTTACAGCCGGCCGTGGAAATGATTTGAGCACCGCTCGGCCGGAGTTCCAGTTCCCGGGTCTCAAGCCGGGGGATCGCTGGTGCTTGTGTGCTCCGCGTTGGCAGGAAGCGCTTGACGCCGGCGTCGCCCCGCCCATAGGTACGCCCATTTCTCAGTGCCGAATCACAGGCCGGTACTTGACGGAAGATTGTATAAGTTGTATATATTCTCTATCAAAGATTCAGACTTTATTATATAGGGGGTTTTACATGAACAGCTCAACACAATACAGGCCTTACATCTTCGGTGCGCTTGCAGGCCTGCTGCAGATCGCAAGCGTGGCGGTTGCAGGCCAGTTCTTCGGCACATCAACTACGTTTCCCCGCACCGCCGGCATGATTATCAACAGTCTTGGATTCGATGTCAGCCAGGTGCAACTCGGGTCGTTTGCAGACGGTCCGGCGGTACTGCTGACGCATTGGCAGACCTGGTTCGTGATCGGAATCGGCATCGGCGCGTTTCTAATGTCGAAGGCGACCGGTACCTTCAAGCGCGAGCGGCTTCCGCAGATGTGGACCGAGCGCTTCGGGCCGAGCATGCGTAAGCGGTTCGGTCTGTCGATGCTCGGCGGAATCATCGCGATCATGGGCGTTAGAATGGCGGGCGGCTGCCCCAGCGGCCATGGGGTTAGCGGTCTGGCTCAGCTTGGAGTGAGCAGTCTGATCGCCGTCAGTATGTTCTTCGTCGGTGGAATTATCACGGCCCGGCTGATTTACGGACGCGCGAGCGCATAACTCGCAGACCAATAGGAGGCTAAGAACAATGAGTATTTTATACGGAGTTATAACGGGAACGCTGTTTGGCGCTTTTCTTCAAGGTGCCGAGGCCATTCGCTTCGAGCGTCAGGTGGGAGCAATGCGGCTCAAAGATATGACGATCGTGAAGTTTATCCTGACCGCTATCGTAGTGAGCGCGATCGGGGCACACTTCATGCTCGACCTCGGCATAACCGATTTCGCACCGCGCGGTATCAGCCTTGGGGCTCAAGTGGTCGGCGGATTGATGTTCGGCGTCGGCTGGGCCGTGATCGGTTACTGCCCGGGGACCAGCGTAGGGGCGCTAACCGAAGGGCGCTTTCACGTCTTGATGCCGATTTTCGGTATGGTTGTCGGTGCAATGCTGTACGCGGCGGCGTATCCATTCTTCGACCGCTACATCATTTCTTTCGGCGAGCTTGGTAACCCCTCGATTGCAAACGTCCTTGGAGTGAACCACTGGGTGGTCATCGTGGCGATGGTCATCGGCGTGCTCGCGCTGTTCAGATTCTTTGAGCGCAAGAACCTCTAAGGGCATCTATAGGCGCATCCGGAAGCACGTGCGGGTCGTCTGCGGGGTGCAATGCCGCGCCGCGGCGATCCGCCAACCGCTAACGTGCGAATTCACCGGCCGGACAACAAGCAGCCGGCTGTGCCGTCCGCATCCAGGCGGTGCTGCTGTGTGCAGCCGGAGCGCGTCTTATCGGACTCCAGAGACTTCAAACAGCGGCTCATCCCAATCGCGAATTACTTCCGGTCCGACATATCGCGTAGCTGTAGGTCCAGCGCGTCGAGCGATATCTGAATCTCGCGCACAAGCAAGGCGAGCGAAAGAACCATTAGGACCAGACTTACTGCAAATAGAACCTCGCCGAGCGTGATCGCACCAAAAAACAGCGCGAGCATCGAGCCGACGCAGATGAGGAGCGACATAGCTCCGGCAGTCTGCATGTGCCGAATTAACAGCAGCCGCCTGCGGAGATTACCGATCTGCATGTGAATCGCGGGATCCCGCTGTTCGCCCCAGCGCTCGTGTAAACCGCGTACTAAGGCTGCGTACGAAAGAAATCGGTTCGTATAGCTCAGAAACAACAGCGAGATTGCCGGGAACAGCAGTCCCGGCGTGGATAGGCTCAAGTTCATGAAGCCTCCTTAATATAATACATGCGAGCTACCCGAACTCTAACCGTCTAAAGGGGGCTTTGCAATTCTCATCGGGCGATGGCACCGACAGGGTCCATCACGTCAGTGAAAGACTCAACCGGCCTAGAGAAGGGGTGCCGGTGCAACTGCCGACTAGGCCGAACTAATCAGTGATTTCCGGGGATCCCGTCTTCAAGTTCGAGATGCAACACCCGGCCGGTGAGAGGCGGTGGGGGCAGGCCACCCTGGGGGTACCCTCACGTCATAGGGGAAATGCAAAAAATGTCTGGTCAATAGTGTTTTATCGATCAATCTGCTCCGCGCCCGTTCCATTCATTTCACATTTAAAATCGCTGGCACCTCGCTCGTCAACACCCTTAACGCCTTTCGTGATTCGATGAGCCGCGTTCACCAGGTCAATATCACCGACCTCATTTTGGAGCGGATCGTGCCATACGTGGGAGGTTGCTCACTGAAGTGCGAGCTGCGGCTCAAGCTTCAGGATACCCACCTTGTGGTGCTTGGAAACTCCGTCAATTGCGGCCGGGCGTTCGTCAACATCGTCGCCAACTTGCTGGAGGCGATTGGCGCCTCGGGCCGTGAGGACGGAATCATGGAGATCAAAATCGGCGAGGAAGTCGGCGTTCCGTATGTCCGATTCCGGGACAATGGAATCTGAATGACGCAGGAGCAGCGGGGGAAGGGAACGGATGGAGTCGCGCTTCTCGGTGATATTCCACCTCGTGCGGGGCGAACGTTGTGCCTCCGGGCGCGAGTTCTCGCCTTCTGACGCGATTGGGTTCGTCTGGCAAACGCGTCTCTTGTTGGGGAGGTGAAAGAACTTCGGGCGACACGCGAGGAGGTCAAAGATCGGCTCATCGAGAGCGCCCGGATCGTGTCCGCTCGCGGTGCAGCACCATCGACCGGATCTTGAGCCGAGAGGACGTACCGGGAGCGATGCTCAAGAGCTACGGGCAGGCGGTGGAGAACGTGATCATCTTTACGCTGAGTTCAGCCGCAGGAATGCTCTACGCCACTGATCGGAAGCTCGCCGAGTTTGTTGCCATGGATGATGTCGGCCTCCTCCTGTTTTCACGTGGGGCGGACGAGGAGCTGCAAGGATACTCGCTGGGGCAGGACTGACGGTGCCGCTGTGCCCCGCGCCGCCGCTACGCTTCCAGAACGTCCGCGTCTACCGATGCTATCGTGTCGTTCCGAACGCGGCTCATCCCTGGGGTCGACGTGTATCTGCATCCTTGCAGTCGAACGGCATCGGCGTGATGAATTCGGAAGCCGTGGGTCTCGAGCTCCAGAATCCCGCTGCCTTGGCATGGGCGTACATCGTATCGACCGGACGGAAAGTCGGTCCGCCTGAGGACCGTCACGTGAACCCGAGAGAAGTCGATCTCCTGCGGGCGTGAGTGCTCACAGCCACTGACAAAAACTCCGTTCTCACCTCTACAAAAGATATTGCTGAAATGGATTCTCCGCACCGGTCCCGGCGTCGGCGGAACGGATCCGGTGAACCGTTTCTGCTCGGTCTGATCACGCATGGCCGCAGTTATGCTGATCGGCTCGGCCTCCCCCCACCACACGTCTCCAAATCGCCTGGTTTCGATAAGCGCGTTCGAGAACGTGACGTCCTCGACGAAGCCTTCGTCGCGACTCTGAACGGCGATTCCGCGGTTACTTTCCGTTATCGTTATGTTCGCTCCAACGACGTTGCGAATGCCGGCGACGTTCTCGCTACCGAGCTTGATCGCGCAAGAGGTGGACACCAGGGAACAATTCGTGATGAGCACGTGCTCCGTCGGCCCAAGATGGGCAAACTCCCTCCGAGATTTCAGACAGATAGAGTCATCCCCCGACTCAATGCGACAGTTTGCGATACGCACGTTTCGTGACGAATCGATGTCGATGCCGTCCGCATTGCGTACCTTGAGGTTGTTGAGGATACGAAGATCGCTGAGGGCCACATCATCACAGCCGATAAGATGTACTCCCCAGTGAGCGGAATCGCGGAGCGTTACTCCGTGCAACCTAACACGTCGGCAGCATCGCAATTGCATCAGCTGCGGGCGGAGGTCTTCCGTGCCGTCGAAATAGTAGTTGTAGTGCGTATGTTCTTCGTCCTTCATGAACGCAACACCGCGCCCGTCTATGGTTCCGCCGCCGGTGATAGAGACGTCCTCGGCATCATCGGCACGTATCCACACGGTTCCTTCGCTCGTATTCTCTCCGAACGCGCTGAACGGCCGGAAGCGATCCCAGTCCACAATCGCCTGAATCGTCGCACCCGGTTCAAGGTGGAGGTTGATTGAGCCCCGCAGCGCGAACGGGCCGCACTGATAGGTCCCGGCGGGCACCAGAACCTGCCCACCGCCGTGTGCGGCACATTCGTCGATGGCCTGTTGCACCGCGACCGTGTCGTCGTGAATGCCGTCACCCACGCTCCCGAAATCTCTGACATTGTACATGGCAAGGATAGTCTAATCCGGTCGCCGCCTGGGGGCATGGCAAATATTGTCGGAAGCCTTTCCTTTGTTGCGCATTTCGCCCCGACCGTATCATTACCGGACGAGCGCCGAGTATCCGCTTTGGATTGCGTAGGGGCCAGCCTCCGCTCCGGCTGTCGCGTATGCCCTGCGTTCCGAGGGAGTGAGGTTCGGCGCCTTACGGGAGCGCGCGAACGGTGAGGGTTGCGCTTCCGGGACAGAGGAACGGCGCGTACAAGAGACGGAGGGATTCCCCTTTCATCGCCGAACCGGCGGCCCTCCCCGGTACGTTGTGCATTGTCGGGATACCGTGCATGGATAGATCCAGTGAAGCATGCTCATGGAGTTCGCTAATAAGACGAAGCCAATCCACGTCGCCGAGCACTCTGGGGTCGGGAGTGCACCCAGTCGGGTGTTCCGGACGGAAGGACAACTCCAGGACGTCGGAGGTTGCTGTGGAACTGATACGTACTGTGCACTCGTCGTTCAGCGCCGCCGTGCTGCCTGGAGCTCCGCCGTTGACCAGAACTTCGCTCTCGGCCGGATGTGCGATCTCAAACCACAACGGCACGTACCCCGTACATTCGCCCGCAACCTGGATGATGCACTCATTGTCTCTGATCGAAACCTTGATGCTGCAGTTGAGTTCTTGTACGTGGTTTGTCGCTCGGCGATCAAGCGAGATCGCACTCCAGTATCGCTCATCGCAGGTGGTGAGTGGATACGCACCGGCTGCGTTGGTTTGCTGAGGGTCGAGCGGCGCCAAATAGGCAACGGAGCGTTTGTCCTCCAGGTGAAAGACTCCGTCCGCGTGAGACACCGACTTCGGACGGAGATAGCCGACACCGAAGAAATGGGGAGCAACGCGAATCCACCTGCACGAGGACCGGCCGGCGGAAAACGTGACGAGGTTCGGACTTGTCGCGCGTCCGGACGCCATACCTCCGATCGCCGGATCGGGGGTTTCGTCGGATCCGAAGAAGACGCTCGCGGAAACCGAATCGTGGCGATGCCGATACAGGCCCGATTCGCCGAACAGATGCCCATACCTTTGGGGTAGGTGTCCCGCCCGAGGCATGGGCCTTTCCAAAATCGGAAAGGAGTAGAAGCGTATGGCCTCATCCGTAAGCGCAGGGGAGTGCCTTTGCTCGATGTACTCCGCTGCTGCGGAGAACTCGGCGTCGGCGTCCAAGATCGCCATAACACGGTATGGGAAGTAGTAGCGCGACATCGTCAGATTCGTGCGAAACTGGTCCTGTCTCCTCGATGCACTGGTCTCCATTCTCCCGTCCGGATGGAGGAGGCGCAACGTAGCATGTAGGTTTCTGCGAACGGCATCCAGTACGTGAGTTCGGCCTGTCAGTAGATAGACTTCCACGAGGCATTGACACGAAACGGCGGAATAGATCGCGCTACTCCGCTCGGAGAACTGTCCATCGCGATCGATATCGATTCCTTCTGCAAGCCATTGCTCGATGCGTTCGGACAGACGGCGGTCTGAGAACTCCTCATGGAGTGCGGCGAGGGCGGCACAGAGAACCCAACGGTGGTTCGGCGTGTGGATACCTCCGTCGGCAATGCACCGGCGAGCACGGTCGAGAAAGCCGTGCATTCGGGAGTACGCGGCGGCAATGAGCGGGAACTCGTTCCGAAACGGCCTGAGCGCTCGAAGTCCACACGAAACCTCCTGAACGACGAAGCCGGTATCGGGCGGTGAGTTCAGATTCACGGAGGTGATGGTGCCGTCGGCGTTTTGGGTCTCACGCAGCGCGGTTGCCGCCGCGGCTAGGGAGCCCGCGACTTCTTCCTTGCGGTACCACAAAGATGCGGGATCCAACCAGAGCAGGATCAGTTTGTTGAGCAGTGCCGCGACGGAACGAGCGCACGTGCATGCCGATATGTGATCAAGCTCTCCGGCCAAGGTATCGAAATTCGGCAGCCTTTCAGAAATACTTCCCGGTACAGCCATGCCGTCTCCCTCCTCCAGCGATTGATGGTTGTCGCATCCGGAACGTCGGACAAGTCACCGCGGAGCATCACCACACAGGCGCGGGCATGCCGGGCGTGGCAAACTCCCGAAGGCGGTGTATCCGCTTCCGCCACATACAATATTGAGTATGATATCAGACGGAGCCGGTTCTCTTGGTCCATGTTGCTCGAAGGCTTGTCGATGTTACCCGAATTTCGCCGGTCGGATCTCGGACGCTGCGTTAGACCGGGTGCGGGGAGGACTCCTTCACCACGGGAATCGTTCGCAATCCGCGAGATACCGAACCGGGCTGGTACCGAACACCTGATGGAACGCCTTGTAGAAATTGCTGTAATCGTTAAAACCCGAAGCAGTGGCCGCTTCCAGGGCCGTAGCTCCTTCTCGTATCAGACCGGCGGCGTGCATAACGCGCTCTCGGGCCCCCGGGGGGGCGGGACGGAAGGCTGTCCGCCGGCACCGTTTCACGCGGGCGGAGCGCATGGTTGTCGAATAGGACGTATCTTCCGTTCGGGGTAAACCGGGGATGCGGATGCGCGTGTTGGTCGTTGAAGGTGCTTCGGTGGTAGGCAAAAGGATTCTCGAACCTTCGTACTCGCTGCTATTCCAACGCGATAACTGGATGCAGGGCCGAGACCCCTTTTGACGGGTAAAGACCGCTGAAGGGGCGCCGTCTCCGACGATCAGGTTTTCGTCCAAGCTGTGGAAGTGCGTTGAATGGAACGGGAACTACCGTTCCAGACATTCTGTTCCGTCCCGCCTGATTCTCCCGTAGATGTGCTTTCCCGAGGTGTGGGTGGCGTCCGAGCGGGAGCGGCCGTGGTAACCAATGTGCACTCCGTCTGTGAACCAGTATTCGTGCCCGATTGCAAGGTCTGCGTCACACTGGTCACGCAATCTCCAAGTATCGATCGACAACTCGAGAACCCCACCATCCCGAGTGTAGTAGTGGCAGCGCCTCTCCTTGCTGTAGCAACCGCCGGGACGTTCCCCCCGTGGGAGATCCGTCAGGAGGATACGTTGGGCGGCGTGGAACGGAAACGTTCTCGATACCAAGAGAGCAACATGTGCAAACAACTGCGTGAAATGGGCACGGGGAGGCGCGTTGCCGAGTACGGCTTCTCTCTCAGAGTTTGTGAGCCATTCTGAGCAATCGGTGTTTCCAATCTTGCCGAATAGATTGCCCATCTTGTCCACCGCGTTGACACGTGCGCGATAGACGGGAAGGCTATAGCGATGAAGATCAACCAATCGAACAACTACCATCGGGCGCACCGCCTACGGGCGTTGCTTTTCGATCTCGGGGATACGCTCATGTGGGAGGAGACCGAACAGAAGGACGCCGACGGTACCACTATCCGGGCGGAGCTGTTGCCCGGGGCTGCGGAACTCATTCGCAGGCTCCGTGCGGAAGGGTTCTCCATCGGGCTCGTTGCTGACAGCTACCCGAGAAGTCCCCTAAACGTACTCGAGCAGCACGGACTGCTACACCTGTTCGATACAGCGGCAATCTCGGACATTGTAGGGGTCTCGAAACCCGATAAGCGTATCTTTCTCACCGCGCTTACCGCGCTCGGTGTTGCCGAGTCGGAGTATTCGCGGGTCGCCATGATCGGAAACAACCTCGAACGAGATATCCTTGGGGCAAAGAGTCTCGGGCTGCTGGCCATTCTCATTCATCCCAATGATCGGCGATCCTCGATACCTTCAGGCCCGGAGGATACGCCCGACCATACGGTGCGAACGATCGGGGAGCTCTCCGAGCTTATCGATGCGCTCGACTCGCCCCCCGTATAGAACAAGTCCGGCAGCTAAGATCTGAAATGCGCCCATTTCGGCGAGCGTTCCGCATGTGAATGCGCGACGAGTAGCTTGTGACTGTCTTCTCTTGAGCGGACCTCTGAGGCGGGCTGGGCAGAAAGCCACCTGGGAAGAGTCGCTACAAGTCCTCCAGTGTGGGCGGCTCCAGGTCATCGGGCCCGTTTACGGGGTTGGGACGGGCGGCATGTGATTCCGCTCCCGGAAGACTTACCTGATAACCTAAGAGGCCCGATTGGCGATAATCGGTGCTTATGAAATGAGCCCCGCTTCGGAGCGCCGCAGCACGTCGGCTTGTGTTGCCGCTTCGGATATCTGAAAGAAGCGGGTCGGCCATAGTACGCACCAGGAGACCGGCCTCCACGTAATCCCGAATGAGCGCCTCGTTTGCGCCGGTCGGATCGTTCACCTTGACGAATGCTGCAGAAGGGCGTCCCGGTTTTGAGCTCACAAACATCACTCTTCTTTCCAGAGAGCTTCGGCCGAACAGATACGCCTCTCGTATTCTTCCCGGGTCATCAAGGCTGAAGAGAATCTTCCCACGCGCTTCTCCGAGCGGAGGCCAACCGCGCTCGAAGACCCCTTTCTCCAGCGTGGGGTAATCTGCCCGTATCTGATCCGGTGTAATGAGATGGCTCTCCTCGAAGACCGAACGAATCTCTCGATCAAGCTCATCGAGCTCTTTGGTGCCGCAATCGATCGGTCGGCACATCGCGACGCTTGGAATCTCGAATGGATGACTCCCCTTCACGTCCATGAGGATCATAAGCGGAACATGACGGGGATGCGCAAGTGACCACGATCTGACGGTCTCTAACCCTTCGACGAGGGTATGGCAGTGGGTTCGATAGTCGACGTCGGGTATGTGCAATACCTTGAATCCGGGCTCCGTCAATTCCGGGACTCCGGAATCAGTATCTCTCCCGAGCAATGCAAGTCCGCCTCTTCTGGAAAACAACCCTCCCTCGGGATCAGCATAGACGTCGAACTCCAGCTGTCGGACCTTCCCGCAGCTCAGCTGTTCCATCAACGGTCGATGAGTGTATTCCAGCTTCCACGCCTCGGAGTGCAATGCCCTGAGTTCTGCCATGAGCTCGGGCTCCGGTTGAATGTGGTAGCTGTTGTGGGTACCGATTACCTGAATCTGATTCATTCGAATATCGTCCTTGGGCTCTTGTTCCATGTGGGTAAGCCTCCGTTCCATGCGACGCTCCTCAGCTCCCTCGAGCTTCCGACGCATCATACCACGTTCTGTGCCGAGCTTTGGATTGTCGATATTGCTCTTTCACTGGAACATTGTGTGTGCAGGCCGAGGTTCCGGAGCTACCAAACGATACGGGCGGCGACGTCTTCGACAGTGAAGATTTCTCTTGCGCGATCTCGATAGTGGGGGGTATGATTGTAATCGAACCGGTTCGATGCCGTGCCTGGAGAGGCTGAAGAATGGCGACAATTCGAGATATCGCGCGAGAAGCACAGGTCTCTGTCTCCACCGTATCACTCGCGATGAACGGAGGTCTACGCGTAAAGGCGGATACGCGCGAACGGATTAGCGCGATTGCGCAAAGGCTCGGCTATCGCGCAACGCGTGCGGCTCGCAGTCTGTCGAGTGGTAAGTCCTGGATCATCAACGTCATCAACCCGGTCCACGCCTCCGGGTTAACCAGTGGATTCAGTAGCAAGTTCCTTCACGGCGTGCACCACGGTGCTCGGCGGAACGGCTATACGGTGTCGCTTACCATAGTGGAAAGCGAAGCGGAAGCTGTCGACGCTGTCGAGGTTCTTGCGGTCGAACGTGCCTCCGACGGCGTCATTCTTATGAATCCGTCCGAGAGTGCCTGTGTGATCGAGAAGCTACGAGAGCGTGATTTTGCTCACGTGATACTCGGGCGCGCTGCGACAAGTGGCGTACCGAGCGTCGACAATGACACAGTGCAGGTCGGGGCGGATGCAGCTCGGTACCTTATCAAGCAAAAGTTCACACCAATCGTATTTCTCAGCGGTCCACAGAGTCACACGGTGACACAGGACCGGCTTGCGGGTTTCGTGCGGGCTCATACCGAATTCGGCTTATCC
>PWQX01000291.1 GCA_003556605.1 Spirochaetaceae bacterium | reverse complement strand
CTGTTCGTCGGGCCAGCGCTTTGCCTTCGCCTTCCTTCAGATTCCGCCTCACGACGGACACCCTTGGCGTTCGGCTAACGGTTCCCCCTGTCGGGTCCGTAGAGGACTTTCACCTCCAAGTGGGTGCGCCCTGCCGGGCGCACCACCTCAAAAAAGCCCCGCCGGAGGCGGGGCTTTGCAATCATTGCGTCAAGATCAGATCTTAGTACTCAAGACCGGCCGCGAAGTAAATGCTGGTGAAGTCGTCGGTAACCGCGTTCAGGTCGCCGACCACGTTAGCCGCGTCTTCTTCTTTCCAGAAGTAACCGAGCGTGAAGCTGGCCGCTCCCGGGCTGAAGGTCATGGAGATGTCGGCCGAGTTCATGATCTCTTCGTAGTAGTCGTCATCGAGACCGAGGCCCAGACCAGCCTCGAAGCTCAAGAACTCGATCGGGCTGCTCGTGAGTGCGAGGCCGAGGCCCATGCGCGTGACATCGTCTGCGTCATCTGCGTCAACCCCAGGCACATACCATGTGTACTCCTCGGTCATCGAGAAGCTGATGCTCGCGCCCACCAGGCCGTCCAGGTAGCTCACCGAACCGCCGACACCCAGGTACCAAAGCGGGATCCAGTCATCAAGATCTTCATCAACATCCTGAACTGTATCCACTATGTCATGGCCGTAGTCGGTGAGGTCATACGTGAAGCTCGCCCCGAGCGCGCCGCTCAGATCCGGAATGATCTCATCCATCGCGAAGGACGCGCCCAAACCGAGGTGGGTTGTCCAGACGGTTGTTGGATCCCCGTACGCTTCTCCGATGATCGTTCCAGTACCGTAAGTTGCGTCAAACATGGACAGCACAGCCTCGAGACCGAGAGTACCAATGCCTTCAACCGGGATTGCCGCATCTGCGCCGAAGATCATCTGTGCAAGGGTCACGCCGTCCGGATCCGTGTCACCATCCTCTATGTCGTCCAATTCTAGGCCCTCGGCCTGGACGAAGCTGTGCGCGGCATAGACGTTGACCATGTCCACGAACGTGAGGCCGAAGCGCTGGCCGACCGCGGTGAAATCACCGACGGCGAGGCCTTCGTTGCCGTAGTCGGAAACGTCGGCTACGTCTTCATAGTCCCATTCAGCATAACCGACCTTGTAATGGAGGCCGAAGCCGAGAGGTGCACCGGTGAACGCGCCGATCCAGCCACCGAGATCGCTTACAAGCGCCGCCTCACCAACGCTGAACTCCGCATCGCCGGTAGAGTCGCCGGTTTCAGACTCAAAGTAGAGGCTGCTGAACTCGTCAACATACACACTTAAGTCGAGATCGACCGAGTACGTTGCACCCTGAGCGCCGTCGTCATCGCCTACGCCCTGGAACGCTTCGGTCTCAACCCCGCCGCTCCAGCTGATGTCCGCAGCCGCAGCACTCATGCCTACTGCTACTACTAGCACGAAGGCTAGGAAAAGAATCTTCTTCATAACTTATTCTTCCTCCATCCCGTGTTTTGGAGAGAGCCAACGACCCTCTTTTACCCCATTCTCTTAGGATTGACCCGTAGTATACCAACACCCGAATTCCCTGTCAAGGATTTCGCTAATACGCGAACCGTAACAATTCCCTTAAATTTACGCATTTGCGTGTGAACAAGGGGAAACTGAAGATCCGCGAGTTGCCATATTACGAACACAAACAGAAGTGTAGCATAGCTTACCGGGGCGCGCAAGTAGCTACTGCGCAAGAGGTTCGAGCGAAGATCGGCGATTCAGGTCGTTTACCGGCCCGGTATCCCGTGCTATAGTCGCGTAGCCGCTCATCGCGATACACCCAACAGCGCTTTTGCAAGGAGGCCGCGTGCCCGGTTTACAGAGTGCGATCACCGGCCACTGGATAGAGGTCCGCCAGGCCGCGCGCTCGCTGCACCACATCAGCGAGCTGCTGGCGCCGGCCGATGAACGGCTCTCGCAGCACGCTTCGCGCCTGCGCTATGCGGTTGAGCAAGGGGCGGTGGAGTACAAGCGCGCTCTGCTGCAGCAGGTGTTCGTGCGCCTGGAGGAGATGTCCTACCGCACGGTCAGCAGCGCCGGACTGCAGGAGCTGGAGCGCGAGCTGGGCGTGCTGATCTGGTGCACCGTAGTGCAGAAGCTCATCGCCGAAGGCAAGATCTCTATCGCGCACGAAACGCCCGAAGAACCGCACAACCCCTCGCTTGAGGTGCGCGAAATCATGGCGCAGGTGCAGCAGGCGGTACAGAAGGACGCCGGGGTCAAACAAGACCACGCGGTCAAGAACATCCTGCTTCAGATCACCAAGTACCGCGATGAGGCCGAGCGCCTCAAATCGCTCATCCGCAGCGCGCCTGAGAAACAGCGCCCCGCGATTCTCGCAAACTTCCGCGCCTCGTTCGCCGAGATCTTTGCGAGCATCAAAAAGAACTACACCGACTTCGCGCAGCGCCAGGCGCTGAAGGACGCCCCGCCGTCGAAGAACCCGCTGGAGCGCTACAAGATCGGCGCGTTCGCAAAGCTCTACATGCAGCAGGCCGAGCAGTTCTCACGCCTACGCTCTACCATCAGCTATGTCCGCCGCGAACAAGAGGCGGTGCGCGAGAGACTCCTGAAGCTCACCGCCGGCAAGCAAGCCGTCTTTGCCGGGGTGCGCGCCGAGCTCCACGCCTACGAGCGCGTCACCGGCAGCCGCCGCCCCGCCCGCCACCTCGCCCGCGCCTTCGCGCTGGAGATCATCAGCACCATCGAGCGCGAGCTGCGTTGATCCGGCGCCGCGGGTGTTCAAACGCGGCAGACCCCGCGCTCGTATATTGCGGAGCTTTGTGCTGACCGCTACAATCGGGTCGATATGGCAAGGATCGACTTTGGGCACACCTGGTGGGGACGGCGCTGGTTGGAGTCGCTGGCGCATATCGACTATGAGAACCGGCTGCCGCGGGGCAAGCGCTACGCACGCAACAGGTCGGTGCGCTCAATCGATGTGAATGGCCCAGAAATACAGGCCAAGGTGCAGGGCACCCGTCCCTCGCCGTACACGGTGAAGCTCACGCTGTGGACCTTCAGCGCGGCGCAGCAGAACACCGTCGTCAACCTCGTCAGGGACGATCCCTACTACATGTCTCAGCTGGAAGCGCGCATCCTGCCGCCCGAGCTGGACCAGGCGCTCGCCGATCAGCAAATCAGGCTTTTCCCCGCGAGTTGGAAAGAGCTGGGGATGCGCTGCAGCTGTCCCGACTGGGCGGTGCCGTGCAAACACCTTGCCGCGGTGGTGTACATCATCGCCAACGAGATCGACAAGAACCCTTTTCTGGTCTTCCGGATGCACGGGATGGACCTGCTGGAAGCAATCCACGGCTCACCGGTGGACGACGATGAGCAGATCGTCGGGATCGAGTCCCTGGTAGCCGGAGAAGAGCAGGAGTACAATTACTACCGGGAGCATCTGGAGCACCTGGATCTGGCGACGATCCCCGACCTGTATCCGGCCACCTCCCGGCTGCTGACCGAATTCCCGCTTTTCTACCTGCACAAGGATTTCAAGGAGCTCTTGCTGGGTGCGATCCGCAAAAGCGCCCGTGAGGCAACGCGCTACGTCAAGAATCTGGAGCTTCAGGAACAACCTCCCAAGACGCTTTACACCACCTGCTCGCTGACGATTCACAAGGGCCGGCACCACGTTGCCGGGAAACTCAAGAAAGGCCGGCGCGAGATATCCTTTGACTCGGATAATTTTGAACCTCTGGTAGAGTACCTGCAGCGGCTTTCCGCCGGAGACCTCGCCGTATATCCGCCGGTCATCTCCTTTCTCATCATGGTGCACAACTTTGTCCTGAGAATGCTCGAACAGCGGGCGTTAGTGCCGGAGATCATTGCACTCAAGAAAGGCTCCTACATCGTCCGCTGGATACCCGCGCTGTTCAACGAGGAGATCAAGACGATTTTCGACGCGTTGGTTGAGGCGCTCCCGCGGGAGATCGTACGCTACGGCAGCCGGCCTTTAGAGCACCGCGAGCAGACGCTTTTTCTGATCTCCTTTTTCCTGCAATACTACCTGGCGATTTTCGATCCGGTCGCCGATGCGGCGGCGCACCCCGTCACGGCGCTGTTTTTTTGCGGCGCCGAATACGTACCGTCGAGGTTTGAGGAGCGCGAGAACGCCCGCACGATTCACCTGTGGCTGGGGCGTTTCTTCATGCGCCCCATTCACCACTACCCGGTCCTCCACGTAGAGGAAAACAGCGACGGGTCTTTTGCCTTTGAGATTCGCGTGTCCGATCGCCGCGAAGATGACGAGCTGCCGATGCCGTTCTCCGGCTTTCTGCAGCGCCCCGAGAAGGAGACGCTGCCTCTTCTGCGCGACCTGAGCCTGCTGTCTACCTACCTTGCAACGGTGAATACCTTTCTCAAGCAGCGCGGAGCGGTGACCGTTCCCGCCGACGAGTTCATTGAGCAGTGGTTTGGTGCAATTCCCGCGCTCCGCACACTGGGCGTGCGGACGGTGGTCCCCAAAGCGCTGCGGCAATCCTTTCAGCCGCACCTGAGCCTCGCGATCAGAGCGAACACAGCAGGCCGTTCCGACAGCGTCGTCTCCTACACGTCGCTGCAGCAGATGCTCGACGTTGATTGGCGGGTCGCCGTCGGCGACGACTTTGTTCCCGCAGAGCAGCTGTTCGAGCTCAGCGGGCGCTATCGACGATTTGTTCGCTACAAGGACCGATTTATCGAGCTCGACGAGACGCAGCTGAACACAATTGCCCGGCGCATGGAGAGTGCGCCCCGGCCCAAGGCGATAGAGCTCCTGCAGATGGGGCTCACCGGAACGTTTGACGGTGCCCCCATTGAGATGGCTCCGGAGGCGAAAGAGCTGTTCCGGCAACTGCTCAACCCGCCGGAGGCCGACGTGCCCGATAGACTGGATGCCGAGCTTCGCCCCTACCAGGTGCGCGGGTATCGCTGGCTCTACCACAACTACCGCATCGGCATCGGGTCGGTGGTGGCCGATGATATGGGTCTCGGCAAGACGATACAGGTCATCGCATTGCTTCTCAGGCTGCAAGAAGAAGGTGCTCTCACGTTCGGCAAGCCGGCGCTGGTGGTAGTACCGGCGAGCCTGGTGACCAACTGGGAGCGCGAGATCCGGCGCTTCGGCCCTTCCCTGTCGCCCGGAGTGTACCACGGCAGCGGCCGCGCGATGCCCACCGACGCCGACGTGATCCTGACCACCTACGCACTGGTCCGCGGCGACCGGCAACAGCTGAAGAAGCCGAAATGGCTGCTGGCGATCATAGACGAAGCGCAGAACATCAAGAACTCCACCTCCGGCCAGACCCAGGCAGTCAAGGCGCTCAAGGCGGAGTATTTCATTGCGATGACCGGTACGCCGGTGGAGAATCGGCTTCTCGACTACTGGAGCATCGTCGACTTCGTGATGAAAGGCTACCTCGGCAGCCGCTCAAAGTTCAAGGAGCGTTACGCCGTTCCAATTGAGCGCTACCGCGATCAACACACTCTGGAACGGTTTCGCACCGTCAGCGCGCCGTTGATCCTCCGCCGCCTCAAGACCGACCGGTCGATCATTCAAGACCTGCCGGAAAAGCTGGTGACCAACCGCTACCCCCTTCTGACCGGGGAACAGACGGTGCTCTACCGCGAGTTGGTGGAAAACACCGAAGCGTGGCTGGCCGAGACCGAAGGGATTGAACGCTCGGGAGCCGTTTTCAAGCTGATGACCGGACTCAAACAGATCTGCTGTCATCCCCGGCTGTACGTCAAGCGCGGCAGTACGCAACCGGCAGTCTCGGGAAAAGCGGTGATGCTGCTGGAGCTGCTGAGCACGATCACCGAGCGCAGCGAGAAAGCCCTCGTCTTCACCCAGTTTGCCGAGATGGGTTTCCTGCTGCAGGAGATGATCGAGGCCGAGCTCGGCTCAGCGTGCCTCTTTCTGCACGGCGGCAGTACGCGCAAGGAGCGGGATACAATGGTGGATCAGATCCAGAACGATCCCGAGTTCAGAGTTATGGTGCTGTCGATCCGTGCAGGCGGAGTGGGTCTCAACCTCACCGCGGCAAACCATGTGATCCACTACGACCTGTGGTGGAACCCTGCGGTAGAGAATCAGGCGACCGACCGGGCGTTCCGCATCGGGCAACGCAAAGATGTCAGCGTGTACCGGTTGATCACACGCGGAACCTTTGAAGAGAAGATCAACACCATGCTGGAGGCAAAGGAAGAACTCGCCGATCTGACGGTTGCCCAGGGCGAACAGTGGCTGACAAAACTCAACACCAGCGAGATCAAGGAACTGATTTCGCTCACCGCAGATGCGTGACTCTGCAGACAACCGGCTTTGAAGACGAGGCTCCCGAAGGCCTCCGGGGATTCGGCTCTCAGACAGACCGCTGCACGAGCCGGGTCTTCTGCCACATTCACAGGGGGCCAGGTCCTCTAACGCGTTCACAGGGGGCCGGGTCTTCTGCCACATTCACAGGGGGCCAGGTCCTCTAACGCGTTCACAGGGGGCCGGGTCTTCTGCCACATT
>PWQX01000221.1 GCA_003556605.1 Spirochaetaceae bacterium | reverse complement strand
ATTTCACGATGCGTGAGTTTCATGCAGCGACTATAGCACCACGCTGTAACGGTTGTCAAAACCAGGAAGCTCGCTATTGGAACCTGACTCAAACGCTCGGTGATTCATTTGACGCCTAACGGGACGAACCCCATCATCGCTCTACGCTGCCGCAAACTCAGCGGCCGCCACGATAATTACCGGAGGAGGAAATCTGCCCGCCGCACTTATCTCACAGACCGCCTGACATACCTTAACAAGACTGTCGTAAGAGCCCAGGCACGGCCGCTTCTGCATCAGGAAAACAGTCCGAGTCCCCACTTAACCTCGTCGCTCGCCATCTGATGCGGATTCCATGGCGGGTCGAAGCTCCAGTGCAGCCGCGCAGCGCTGATGTTATCGTCGGCTTGTAGCGTGTCAATGACCTCATTCGCCATTTGAGGGCCTAACGGACACATAGGAGTGGTAAGGGTCATGACGACGTCAACCGAACCGTCTTCGTTGTGCACTGCATCGTACACCAGGCCGAGGTCAACAATCGAAAACCCGAGCTCCGGGTCGATAACCTGCCTGATCTTATTTAGCAGCTCTTGTTTACTGTACGCCATCCAATAACCCCTCCAAGGTGTTCCAAGCTAACAGCGCGCACTTGATACGCACAGGATAGTGCTTCACCCCCTGCATTGCCTCTAGGTCGGAAATATCGTCGGCGAACTCGGGCACGCTGTCTTCAAGCAGCATTCCCTTGAACCCCTCCAGAATTGATCGCGCTTCGCCTATCGAGCGCCCGTGCAGCGAATCACACAAGAGATTTGCCGAAGCGCAGCAGATTGAGCAGCCAACCCCATCGTAGGCTGCGTCCACGATAATGCCGTCATGGACTGAGAGAAAAAGCTCCAGGTCGTCACCGCAACTGGGATTCGCCCCCTCGGCTTGCAGCGTCGCGGATTCGATTCGTCTGCGATTCTTCTTGGAGCGATAGTTTTCGAGAATTATCTCTTGGTACAGATCAGCTTCGAGACTCATCACCCGAATACATCCTTTATGCGTTTTAACCCATCGATCAGAGCATCTATGTCGTCGGTTGTGTTATAAAGATACACTGACGCTCGCACCGTACCCGTCACCCCGAACACCCGCATCAAAGGCTGTGCGCAGTGAAAACCGGTCCGCACCGCTACACCTTCCTGGTCAAGCAGCGCCCCGGCGTCGTGCGGATGCACATCGCCGTAGTTGAACGAGAAAATGCCGCCGCGAACTCCCAGCTCAGTGGGCCCGTAGCTCACCAGATCATCGACCAGCTCTGCCCGCTCAACCATATACTCGAGCAAGCCGTGTTCGTGCTCAGCGATACGCTGCATGCCGATCTCGGACAAGAAATCCACAGCTGCGCTGAGCGCGAGCACTCCGGCGATATTGGGCGTGCCGCCCTCAAACTTATCCGGCAGCGGCTTGTAAACGGCCTGGTCACGCCTTACCTTAGTGACCATGTCGCCGCCATAGATCAGCGGGTCCATCTGCTCGAGTATCTCATTCTTGGCATACAATACGCCTACACCCGTGGGGCCGCACATTTTGTGGCCCGAAAATACCAAGAAGTCGCAGTCTAAACTGCTGACGTTCACCGGATGATGAGAGACATACTGCGCGCCGTCTACGAGCACCAACGCGCCTTGTGCGTGAGCAGCTTCTATAATGCGCGACAGATCCGGCATGTACCCCGTGACATTCGACATTGCAGTCACCGCGACCAGTTTGGTGCGCTCCGTGATCACCTCATCCAGCTCGTCCAGCCGCAATGACCCGTCAGGATCAACCGGAATAAACCGTAAGCTTGCCCCGGTCGCCTTGCATGCCTCCTGCCATGGCACCAGATTAGCATGATGCTCAATCTCGGTGGTCACAAGCTCGTCGCCCGGACCGAGGAATTTGCGCGCCCAGCCGTATGCTACCAAGTTCACCGACTCAGTGGTACCCTTCGTGAATATGATCGAGCCGTTGCGACCGGCACCCACAAATCGCGCTAGTTTCTCGCGCGCCTGGTCGTACTCAACCGTCGCTTGTTCGCTGAACTCGTACACGCCGCGATGGATATTGGCCGAGAGCTCAGTGTAGTAGCGTTGCTCCGCTGCGATCACCATTTCAGGCTTCAGCGAGGTTGCGCTATTATCCAGATACGAAAACCGTTTTCCACGCATGCTGCGCTTCAAAATAGGAAACTGCGCGCGGAGCTCAGACAGATCAAGTCCTGAGGAACTCGGACTGTAAAAAGTTGACTGTTTCACTTCACTCCTCCGCATGAAAGCTACTACCAAACCTCGGTTGAATCAAACTCAAGCCCGGTTTTCGCGCGCAACGGCTCCATAATCAGTCGGCGCGCCTGCTCGTTGCGCGTCGGCAGGTCCATCCGCTGCAGCACGTCTTGGTAGAACGCGGAGATCAGCAGTCGCGTTGCGTAATCCGTGTCAAGTCCACGCGAACGCAGGTAGAACAAGTCATCGTCCACAACGGAAGTTACCGTCGAGCCATGCGAACAACGCACGTCGTTCTCGATAATCTCAAGCTGCGGAATAGACTGTACGTGCGCATCATCACCAAGCAACAGAGTGCGGTGCTCTTCGTAGCCTTGGGAGTGCGGCGATCCCCCCGGGATCTTGATGTTGCCGGTGAACATGCCGCGCGCTTGGTTGTCTAGCACGGTCTTCACTGCGGCATCGCTGTAGCTATGCGGCGCGTTGTGCTCAACGGTAAGCTTCATTCCGGTAAACTGCGTGCCCCGTGCCCCGGAGAGCTCGCGCAGCTCGGCACGGCTTTTGGGACCTACCAAACTGTAGAGCGCGTCGACCATCGAGACCGCCGCCCCAAGTGAAACGCCGTCGGCGCGCAGCTCGGCGTTTTCCTCGATCATCATGCGTTCAAACCCAAAGTAATATGCCCGTTCGGAAACGTCTTGTACCCGAAGCATCGAAAGCCGCGCATCGCGTTCAATTAGCCCTTTTAGGACCACACAGGCCGTCCCGTCGGCGTCGGAAGCTCCCCGGTTCTCAACGATGAGATCGGCCCTGGCGCCGGCCTCCAGGTGGAGATAGATCACCGGCAGGCTGACACGATCGTGCGCCGGCTGATCTATGGTGATGCGTATCGCCTCCTCGGTAGCGGTTGCACGCGGTAGATGCACAAATAACGCATCGCCACTGAGGGCCTCGTTAAACGAGAAAAACTTGTTCTCAATCACGTCGTTGGCGCGGCTCTTGTTGCGCTTGCGCCGCTTTTCGAACAGCGTGCCGTACTGCCTGAGAAAGCGGCTGCACGCCGCGTCAAGCATCCGATCATGGCGCGAAAGCCGCCTGACGTGTGGGCATTCAGCATGCATCTCGGGCGCGACGAATGTAAGATCGTTGAAGGAGTAGCCGTCGTACGGTACGCGCCGCCAGGCTTCATCCGGGGCGCCGGGAAGCGGCAGCTCCACTGCGCGTTCGAGCGCGGCGAGTTGCTCCTGCGAGACGTAAGAAGCGGGGTTCTCACGCTTGAGCTCGCGAATGACTTCGTGAACCCGCAGCCGGCGGATCGGTTTATCAGCCAAGCTTGACATTACCATGGCGGCTACCCGATTGAACCTTCCATCTCAAGCTCAATAAGGCGATTGAGCTCAACCGCGTACTCCATCGGCAGTTCCTTGGTGAACTCCTGCAGGAATCCGTTCACCACCATCAGGAGCGCGTCGTCCTCTTTGATGCCACGGCTCATCAGGTAGTAAACCGTTTCGGGGCTCACCTTCCCAACGGTGGCCTCGTGCATCACACTGACGTCGTTCTTTTCCTTCACGTCAATCGTAGGATAGGTATCGGACTCGGAGAAATCATCGAGCAACAGCGCGTCGCACTCTACGTCGGTCTTCACGTGCGATGCACCCTTGAGCACCTTCACGAGCCCGCGGTACGAGCTCCGTCCCCCATTTTGAGAGATCGACTTCGCGGTGATAGAAGAGGTTGTATGCGGAGCTGCGTGTATCATCTTGGCGCCGGCGTCCTGCCGCTGCCCCTTGTTGGCGTATCCAATGGAAAGCACGCGACCGCGCGCCCCAGGCTCGGCTAAGAACACGGCCGGATACTTCATCGTGGTTTTTGCGCCGAGGTTACCGTCCATCCACTCTACCGTGGCGTCTTTATGCGCCTTCGCGCGCTGAGTAACGAGGTTCAAGACGTTGTTCGACCAGTTCTGAATCGTAGTATAGCGCAGATACGAACCCTCGAGCGCGAACAGCTCGATCACGCCGGTGTGAAACGCGGTCTTGGAGTAAACCGGCGCGGTACAGCCCTCAATATAATGAACCGATGAGCCTTTGTCGGCGATGATGATGGTCCGCTCAAATTGGCCGATGCTTTCGGCGTTGATGCGGAAGTACGCCTGCAGGGGAATATCGACTTTAACACCCGGCGGAACGTACACGAAGCTGCCGCCGGACCACGCCGCCGAGTTCAGAGCCGCAAACTTGTTGTCGGACTGCGGCACGAGTGTTGCAATGTACTGCTGCACGAGGTCGGTGTGTTCTTTCACTGCCGTATCAAAGTCCAAGAACACAACGCCCTTCTTGGTGAGCTCTTCCTGGATGTGGTGATAAACCACCTCCGACTCAAACTGCGCCGACACACCCGCGAGGAACTTACGTTCGGCCTCGGGGACGCCGAGACGATCAAACGTCTCTTTGATGTTCTCCGGGACCTCGTCCCAATCGTTGTACTTCTTGTCCGCTGCACGCGCGTAGTAATACAGATCGGCGTAATCGATGTCCTCGAATACGCTCTGGTCCATCCAGGTCGGGTTCGGCATGGCGTTAAACTCAGCCAGAGCGCGTAACCGGAAATCAAGCATCCACTCCGGCTCTTCCTTGATTGCCGAAATCTCGCGTATTACCTCTTCGCTTAAGCCGCGCTCCCGTCCGGCCATGTACTCGGTGCCGGAGTGAAATCCGTACAGCCGCTCATAGTCTTTGTTAATGTCCGCAATCTCAAAGTCTGCGCCGGCATCACTCATGAATGCCCTCCTCAGCCAGAACGGTCTCAAAACCGTGCTCATCGATGCGCTTACTGAGATCGGCGCCGCCGGACTTCACGATCCTTCCGTCTTTCATGATGTGAACATGGGTGGGGTTGATGTAATCAAGCACGCGGTCGTAGTGCGTGATGACTAAGAACGCGTTATCTGGTGAAGCGATTTCGCGGATATCCTTGAACACCAGCCGCAGCGCATCTACATCGAGGCCTGAGTCGGTCTCATCCAACACCGCGAGGCGCGGCTGCAGGAGATGCATCTGCAGAATCTCGTTGCGCTTCTTCTCACCACCAGAAAACCCGTCGTTCAACGATCTCCCGAGGAAATCCTTGCTAATACCGAGGCGGCCCATCACATCGTCGAGCTCCCGCTTGAAAACGCGAAACGACAGCTCCTCGCCGCGACGCGCTTCAGCCGCCGCCTTCAGAAAGGTACCCACCGGCAAGCCTTGTATCGCGTGCGGATACTGGAAGGCCAAGAACAAACCCGCGCGCGCGCGCTCATCGGGTTCCATTTCATTGAGATCTTGACCGTCGAGCAGCATCTGGCCGCGGGTTAGCCGATGGTTGGGATGGCCCATAAGCACGTGCGCCAGGCTCGACTTTCCCGAACCGTTCGCACCCATCAGCACGTGCATCTCGCCCAGATTTATCTCAAGGTCTACCCCTTTGAGAATCGGGATACCGTCTTCGGAGTCTTCCGGATGCACTGCCGAGTACAAGCCCCGAAGCTCTAATAAGCTCATCGCGCCTTATTCTCCTTCCGCCAATTAGGCTAAGCTAACACGCAGCCTTCCCGACCGTCAACGAGCGCGGCACGGGGCGTCTTGGGGCGCGTTACGGCCCGCTGTCGCACGGCGTGCTGCGCGGCTCATTACGGCCCGCTTGTCGTGGGCGTGCTGCGCGGCTCATTACGGCCCGCTGTCGCGCGGCGCGCGTCGCGTGCCCGCGATCTTTATGAGCGCGGTTCTCGTGGGCGCGACTCCTGCGGCACGCGAAATAGCAACGCGTACAGTACCGGCACAACCAGAAGCGTAAGAACCGAGGCGAACGCCAGGCCGAACATTATCGCGAGCGCCATCGGTGCCCAGAACGGGCCCGAGATCGCGAGCGGCAGCATGCCGAGCACCGTCGTCATCGCAGCAAGCAGCACGGGGCGGACGCGGCTCACCGATGCCTCGAGCACCGCGTCGAACACACGCTCGCGCCGTTCGCTTTCGAGGTCTATCTGTTCGATCATCACGATCGCGTTTCTAATGATCATGCCCGCAAGGCTCATCACCCCAAGCAGCGCCATGAACCCAAACGGTTGGCGGAAGATCAGCAGCCCAAAACTCGCCCCAAACAGCCCGAGCGGAACCGTCAAGAAAATGATAGCGGTACGGCGATAGCTGTTGAACTGCGCCATCAGAATCAACGCGATCAGCCCCAGCACCACCGGCACCGGGCCGAGCACATCGGCGCGCGCCTCGGCCGCCTGCGCCGCCTCCCCGTCCCACT
>PWQX01000211.1 GCA_003556605.1 Spirochaetaceae bacterium | reverse complement strand
TGTATGAGGCTGAAAACTCCCGCATACATGGACACATTATTCGCCATATAGCCCCCTCGCGGAAAGGGCGCATACATGGGCGCATACATGGAGCTGTTTTCCATGTCTACGCGTCCCGGCTTTTCGGCGTCCGTTACCGTAGGTATCGACGATACAACAGGCTACGGAGCATAAGAAAGGCCGGTGAGCGGTAAAACCCACCGGCCTTGATAGCCCCTAGGGGAATCGAACCCCTCTTTGATGACTGAGAATCACCCGTCCTAGCCGATAGACGAAGGGGCCGTTACTAGCTTCCCGGGGAGGACTCGAACCCCCACAGGCAGATCCAGAGTCTGCAGTGCTACCATTACACAACCGGGAATCGTCAACCGCAACCGTGTGTACCATACTCAACCGGCGGCGGACCTGTCAACCCCTACTCGCTGTGGTACTCCTGGAGATAGCGCACATCGTAGCCTTCAAGCTTCTCGTGAAACGGCAGGAACGGGAGCGCGACGACACTGAAGATACCGGCGACCGTGGAGCCGGCCGCCTCGAGGATCTCTGCGGTCGCCTTGAGCGTCCCACCGGTAGCGATCAGGTCGTCGACGATCAAGACCCTACGCGGCGGCTTCAGATCCGCGCGGTGTACCTCAATCTGGTCCTCTCCGTACTCCAAGGTAAACCGATTAACGTGCTTATCTCCCGGCAGCTTACCTTTCTTGCGCACTAAGATCAAAGGAATACCAAGCTTGTAGGCCAACGGCGCGGCGAATACGAACCCGCGCGCGTCGATGCCGGCGATACCCTCGATGCCGCTGTCCTGGTACAGCTCAACCATCTTTTCCACGCAATACCGAAACGCCTCAGGGTGCACTAGAATCCCGGTAATGTCGTAAAATAGGATTCCAGGCTTGGGAAAGTCGGGTACTTTTCGAATCACCGCGTCGAGATCGTATTCCGCACTCATATCGTTCGGTAGCGTAGTGCGAAAAGCGTACGATGTCAATCAAAAGACACGCGAGCGCTTATGGATACGCACGGCGAAATCCGGGCGTGCGCGCCGAGACGTCCAGATCGAGCCCCGAAAAACGTCCGCGCGAAAGATACTCGTAGCCGAGCGCCGCGACCATCGCGCCATTGTCTGTGCAAAGCGCCAACGACGGCAATACGACCGTGAGTCCGGGAGCCTCGCAGAGTGCCTGCCGAAAATACGTGTTTGCGGCCACACCGCCGCCTGCAACTACCGTGCGCAACCGAAACCGTTCGGCTGCGTTCAAGACGCGCGATAAGAGCATATCAACCGCCGCCTTTTCGAACGCCGCACAGATGTTCTCGATGCTTGCCTCGTGCTGCGAATCGCGAAATTGCTCGCGCTGATTTACTACCGCGGTCTTGAGTCCTGAGTAAGACACGTCGAACGGATGGTCGCCCTTGTGCAGGCGCGGGGCCGGAAAGCGGTAAGCGCCCGGATCGCCGCGGCGGGCGCGCTTATCGATCTCTACCCCGCCGGGATAGCCGAGCCCGAAGTAACCGGCGACTTTGTCGAAAGCTTCGCCTACCGCGTCGTCGATTGACGCTCCTACAACCTCAACTTCGTCAAAGGCGTCCACTCGCGCGATCACGGTGTGACCGCCGGACAACAGTACCCCGAGAAACGGATACGCAATCTGTCGCTCCAGGTGCGGTGCGTACAGGTGCGCAAGAATATGGTCGACACCCACCAGCTGCACTTCCAGCGCGTAGGCGAGACCCTTAGCGAACGAAACCCCAACGAGCAGCGAGCCTACCAATCCGGGGCGGCAGGTAACCGCAATTCCGTCGATCTCCGCAGCCTGGAGCCCCGACTGCTCGAGGCAGCGCTGATACACGTTTTGAATCCACTCGGTGTGTTTGCGCGAGGCGATCTCAGGTACAACCCCGTTGTAGGGGCGATGGTACTCGATCTGCGTTGCAACTACTTGACTGATAAGCTGTTTGCCGTCGGCCACCAGCGCGACCGAGCACTCGTCGCACTAGCTCTCAATCCCGAGAATATTCATCATTGTCCTGATGCTCGAAGTACCGCGACAGCGGTTCGAATCGGTATCCGCGCTCAACAAGCTCGGGGTAGATCTCCTCGAACACCTCCGCCAGTTCGCTCACCATTGCATGACCGATCATCACCGCGTGGCCCTGGGTGTCGGCTATCGTGAGCGCCTGCTGCAGTGCCGCCTCAATCGCTTCTCGCTGCGGATCGTGGTCCAAAAACACATCGCGCTCCATAAAAGGGATCCCCACTTCCACGGCAACGCGCGGCGCTACAGTTTGATGGGTGGTGCGGCTGTCCAGAAAGAACAAGCCGCGGCCGTGCAGTTCGCCGAGTACTGCTTGCATGGTCTCTGCGTCACGGGTCACGCGAGACCCCATGTGGTTATTCACCCCCACCACCGGAGGGAGTGAAGAGAGGTTACTATCAAGGATCGCCCGAATCTCCTCGCGGCTGTTCGCAAGTGCTATCACGCCCGGACCGGGATCAGCGGCGTTTTCCGCCTCCATAGGCTGATGGAGAATCAGTTCCCGCCCGGACTCGGCGGCGGCCTCGGCTACCTCGCGCGAGTGCCTGAGGTGTGGCAGCACCGCCACGGTAAGCGGAAACTCTAGCTTCAAGAACGGCGCAATCTGCTCGAGGCTCTCCCCGGCATCGTCTATCACCAAGTATAAGCGCCCGGGCTCCACAAGACGCGGCACAGCCGACGGAGCCACCTCGGGGGGAGCCTCCGGTGGTGCCTCGCGAGGAGCTTCGGCGGGAACGTCGGGCTCGGCCGGCTCCGGTTCGTGCGGCTCATCGCTGGGAACCGCCAGCAGAATCAGCACAAGCAATACCGTTAGCGATACGAGTAGCGCGTACAGCGTGTACACACGGTGCCGCTGCTGCGCCGCCGCCGTGCGGCGCCTCGCTGTCTTGTGCGCTTTAGCGTGGTGCGGATCTTGCCGTTGGGGGTTGCGTGCTGCTGCCACCGGCTTCTAAGCTATCGCTCCGTGCGGGCGGGGTCAAGTACGCGCCGGCCGGGGCGTTGTTGTGTACACCGCAAAGACTGGACCGCAGACACCCCGCAGCCTGCCGACGCCTCGGGGAGCGCCGGCAGGTGCAGGATGACGGTCAGGAGGGAGAATGGAGCTCACAGCCTAATTAAATACATACTCGCGCATCTCACCGGCCTGCGCGCGCAGCTTGCGCATCGCGCGCATCTCCACCTGGCGTACCGTCTCCGGGGAGATGCCGAGCTCATCGCTGATGCGCTTCAACGTATAGCGTTCACCGCCGTAAAACGCGAACCGATACATCAGCACTTGCTTCTCTTTATCCTTCAAACGATCGAGGAATTGCAGCGTCGCCTCGCGCACCGTCTCTCGCATCACCGTAATATCGGGAGCGTACGAGTAGTCTTCGAAGACGTCGTGGAACGTGCCGGAGTCATCGTTGATGTCGCTATCGAGCGAAACCACGGCGTTTGAAATACGCAAGATATCTTCGACCTCCGCCGGCGTCATGTTTACTTCCCCGGAAACCTCTTCGGTCGTGGGTTTTCGTGAATGCTCTTGACTCAGCACGGTGTAGGCGCGTTGTATGCGTTTCAGCGCGTCTTCCTTACGGTGCGGCAGCCGTATCGGGCGACGCTTATTGCTCAGCGCACGCGTAATCGCCTGGCGAATCCACCAGGATGCGTAGGTGCTGAATCGCACGCTCTTGCGGTAGTTGAACTTTGACGCCGCCCTCAGCAGCCCGATATTGCCTTCCTGAACGAGGTCAATCAGCGAGATTCCCGGGCCTACGTAGGCCTTAGCGATCTTCACAACCAAACGCAAGTTCGCTTCCACCAATCGCCGCCGGGCGTCCTGGTCGTTATGTTCTATCCGCTTGGAGAGCTCCTGTTCTTCTTCAAAGCTCAGCAAGGGAGTTTTCTTTATCTGATCAAAGTAAGACTTAAGCAAATCGTCTTGTGTCTCAGCACGGACAGCTTTCTTGTGCATTCGATTCTCCCACTAGTTCTATCGCAAACTACGTGCCAACATTCGCTGACTTGAAGCAAGGTTATATAAGTCTTTCCATGATATATTGTTATGAGGAAGAGAAACAATAAGACCCCGCAAATACGGGGCCGTCTGTCTACTATTGTGTACTTCATAACCGGCTCAGACTATAGTGTTATGACTACACCCGCTTAACGCGAAGCCAGCTCACGGTAGAGAACCTCGCCGAGCCCGAAGTCCCCCGTTTTTGCCATGATCTTTGCATATTCAGTATACAACATATCTTCGAAAAAATCCTCGGCCATACCTCCATGAAGCATATCCGAGTCGGTATCTCGGGTGGCACGCATCGCATCGAGCATCTGTTTGACGAAAAGCGCCTCAAACTCTTGGGTAACCTCGCGCAGACGCCGATCCTCACCCTCGGGGTGCAAACGGCCTTGCGCTGCGACTGCCGGTACGCCACCGGCTGCCGGATTTATGCCGTGAAAACGTGCCAGATCGGCCGCGTACGACTCCATACCGTCCTCCTTCAGATCAGCACCGACTACCGCTTGAGGTTCGCTGCGATGCCGAGCATAGTGTCCGAGGTCTGAATCGTTTTAGAGTTCATCTCGTAGGCCCGCTGCGCGACGATCATGTCGACCATTTCCTGAACCACATCTACGTTCGAGGTCTCAACAAACTTATGCTCCAGGTGGCCCATTCCATCGAACCCGGGTTGCGCCGCAATGGGGTCTCCCGATGCGGCGTTGTCGATGAACAGGTTATCGCCGATAGCCTGCAGTCCCGCCGGGTTTGTGAAGCGATAGAGTTCCAACTGTCCTACCTCCAAAGGATCTTCGATCCCCGGCAGTTCTACAAAGACACGACCGTCCTTGGTGACGTTGAGACTCTCATGAATGAAGCCTTGCGGAAGAATGACCTCCGGCATCACCCTGTACCCATCGTGGGTCACGAGCTGACCGTTCGCGTCGATCTTAAACGCGCCGTCGCGCGTGTAGGCGTAACTGCCGTCGTAGCGCATGACGCGAAAAAAACCCTCTCCTACCACCGCCAGGTCGCCAACGTTGCCGGTATTCTCAAGCGAGCCTTGTGTGAAGATCTTTTGTGTACCCGCAACTTTTACCCCCGACCCAACTTGCGTACCCACCGGCACCAAGGTCTCTTCTGTGGCCGGCGTGCCCGCAATCCGCTTAGTCTGGTAGATAAGGTCTTGAAAATCGGCGCGGTTGCGCTTGAACCCGGTCGTGTTCACGTTTGAGAGGTTGTTGGCGATCGTGTCGATGTTGAACTGTTGACCCGACATTCCCGAAGCGCCGGTCCATAACGAACGCATCATAGCACACTACCCTCCTTAATACCGGCGCAATCACAGGCGCATCGTATCGTTGATCAAACGACCGGTGAGGTCATCGTGGGTTTGGATGACCCGCTGATTGGCCTCGTACGCGCGGTTTACCTGAATCATCTGTACCATCTCTGTTACCGGGTTGACGTTTGAGGTTTCGAGAAACCCCTGCAATACTGTTGGGCGCGCCGCATCTTCGAGAATCTCAGGCTGCCCGCTCTCCCAACTGTCACGCACGAGGCTCGCTCCTTGCTTCTCGAGGTAGCGTGGACGACGTACGTTAACGACGCGCAGCCGATCAACCTCCTGAGCATCCTCCCAGCGGTTTTCTGTCATTGAAATCAACCGGTCCTCCGGCAATGCCCTATTTTCCATTACGCGACCGTCTTCGTCGATCTGGAAGTTGTTCTCGCGTACACGGATCATCCCTTCTTCACCCATGACCGGATAACCCTCCTGAGTGACGAGAATACCCTCCGGGCCGAGCATGAAGCTGCCGTTGCGCGTCAGCCGCTCACCGTACGGGGTGCTCACCACGAAGAAGCCCTCGCCGTCGAGCGCTAGGTCAAACGGGTTCGCAGTCTGTTTGACTGAACCTTGTTCGTATACCGTGTAACTCTCGTTTTGCTCCACGCCGGTACCCACACGCCCCACCACCGGGGCGGTGTCGATCTGCCCGATTGGACGCATCCGTAGCGGCACCCGTTTGACACCGTCGTCACTGAAACGGCGTACCAGCAGCTCCGGGAACGCCTTGTGAACCGATACATCCCGCTTGTACCCGGTAGTGTCGGCGTTGGCTAAGTTGTTCGAAAGCGCGTCGAGGCGATGCTCTTGAGCCCGCATCCCGCTTGCGCCGGTGTACCATCCGCGAACCACGCAGTGTACCTCCTCGATGTATACGACTACCCTTGATTATCGGGCGGAGCCCACGCACACTTGATATCGTCGCGCTTGTATCCCGGCGACGAACTGTTGCCGGGTCGCTGTTGATTCGGAGTTATCCACACGGGTAGCGCCCGGCAATTGTTTGCCGCCGGGCATTGATCCGTCTGCGGGCCGGCGATTGTCGCCTTGCGCTTGCACAGAGCAGCCGGCGGTTGCACAGACTGAGACAAATCGGCTATACTCCGCGGCAAACACAGGCCAGGATAGCTCAGCGGCAGAGCAGCTCACTCGTAATGAGCAGGTCGAGGGTTCGATT
>PWQX01000265.1 GCA_003556605.1 Spirochaetaceae bacterium | reverse complement strand
TTAAAGAAAAAGACATCAAACGTCTCGAGCGGTGGCAGATTGGGACAGTACGAACGGCCGGCAACGAGATTGTACCCAGGGGCGCAAACACGGTCGATACGCCGCCATTGGGTGGGGGATTTTTTCAGCAGGCGTTCAATACCCCTGAGCAGCAAGAAGTGCTGAAAACGTACAGCCAGGCCGCACAGAGTCTTCGTAGAATTCACCAGAACGTAAAGCAGCAGGAGGGTATCAACACCTCCGAGATCGATCACATCGTCGATACCATGCTGCAATTACTCGATTCGCGGCGGCACGAAATGATTGAGTTCATCCTGTACGGATTTCAAGGGGAGGCAGGAAACGTTGAGAACGCGATCAACTCAACCGTGCTGTCGAGCCTTATCGGTATCAATAGCGGAATAGCGAAACACAAACTGCTGCACTTAGCGACAGCAGCTTTATTGCACGACATCGGTATGTTACGGCTCCCGGAAGAGATCCTCAAAAAAGGCGGGAAACTCACCGGGGCAGAGCTCAAACAAATTAAAACGCATCCCATTCACTCGTACAAGATCATCACGCGGGAGTTGCGGTATCCCGAGCAGGTTGGGTTCGCAGCGCTGCAACATCAGGAGCGATGGGACGGAAGCGGGTACCCCCGAGGACTGTCGGGCAACAGCATCATGATTCCGGCTCGAATAATCGCGGTAGTAGACTCGTTCGAGGCGATGGTTAGTAAGCGACCGTATCGCAACTCCATGATCGGTTACACCGCCATAAGAGCGATTCTAGGCGATAACGGCCGACGCTTCGATCCCGCAATCCTCAAAGTGTTTATTAGATCCGTGGGAATCTACCCTATCGGCAGCATTGTGCTGCTGAATGACGGCCGGATTGGACGTGTGGTGAGAAATAGCGTTGAAGCACCGCTGAAGCCGCGGGTAAGAATTATGATCAGCGAAAGGGGCAGAGAATACCATAATGATAGTGGTGAGATCATAGATTTGCTCGATAATCGTAAGCTATTCATCAGGCGGGCAGTTGACCCCAAGGAGTTGGCGCGAAAGAACGAATGACAGCGGCACACGGTCGAAATGATTCGGACTCAACGACGGCTAAGGGCCGGCGCGGGGAACAGGCCGCGGCAGCGTACCTGCGCGAGCACGGCTACGGCGTGCTTGAAATAAACTTTAGAAGCGGTCTCGGGGAAGTCGATATAATAGGTACAAGGCAGGATACTGTTGTGTTTTTCGAGGTCAAGACCTGGTCCGTTATTCCGTGGGGCGAGCTGGGGTATGCGGTGACGCGGCGCAAACGCAGCCGAATCACTAACGCGGCGAGAGTGTATCTCTCAACACGGCCGAAGCTGGGCCGTTACCGAGTGCGCTTCGATGTGTTGCTGGTCTCGCCGACTGACGGCGTTGTCCGGCATATTGAAAACGCGTTTGCATAGGCAGTATAGTGCGCACAGCGAAACCACTTGACTACGATCGTATACGAAAACTCAAGCGGCAGATAAATGATCACCGCTATATTGAGCATGCAATTGACCGTCTTGCGCATCGGCTGACGCGTGAGCTGGTTGAGCGCAACGGAGAGCAACACGATGGCAGCAGAGGAGCAGAACAAGAGCAGCGCTAAGCGCGGCCGCCGGCGAGGCCGCCGTCGCAGGTCAAACAACCGCGGCAACAGCAACAATACTACCAAACGCGATGGTCTTCATCCGGAGGCACTCGCGGCAATACCACAGCCTCTCCGACGCGAACCAACCCGTTGTCCGCTGTGTGATAAGACGGTACGCGACGTGCACAGCGCAATTGCATACGGTGAGGGGGGCAAGCCCGCGCATTTAGATTGTGTTATCAATGAGCTCGGCGATGGGGAACAGATCGGCACTGACGAACGTCTGTGCTACATCGGTGCCGGCCGCTTCGGCGTGATAAAGTCAAGAGTCGGCAAAGACGGGCTTGAGGTTGTGCGCACTATACAGTACGAGGCGCGTGAGAGCGTCGTAGCGTGGCGCCGTGAACTGAGCCCGGGGCTTTCGCGTGCCAGCGTAGACGACCCGATCATTCTCGAGCCGGATCAGCACCATGACAATGGTGATTCTGAGCACCAAGAGTAGCGCAGTGCGCATCGCAGCACACGCCGAGCCGGTGCGCTGCGGCGGCAGCGGCGCAGCAGAGGTGCCACCTCGTCCGAGTTGCGCCGTGCTGTACTGGTAAATGGGCTGTTTCGAAGAGTTGAAGGGTGTGCCGGCTAACTCCCGCGCCGCCCATCGATTAGCAGCATACGCACCACAAGCTCCGGTCCAGTCTCCGATTCTTGTCAGCGATTCGGCCGGCCACTCAAGACCCGGCCGATCCTTTTGCCCGCCGACGGCCCTCCGGGCACCACGACCGTTGCAACGATTGCAAGCATCGGCAGGAGCAGGTCTTTTCGAACGGCCGGCACGTTGAACGGCATATCATAAGCGCGTTGACCGGGATAGGCTAGGAGGGTAGAATCAGGAACATGCTGAAAGCGTTGTTTCCCGGGTCCTTTGACCCGCCGAGTAACGGGCACATGAATATCATCCACCGCGTATCTAGCATCTACGACGAGATTGATGTAGTTGTGGCGACCAATCCTGAGAAGCATTACACCTTCGATGCCGCCCAGCGGCTCGAGCTGATGCGAACGCTGTGCGAGCCTTACAACAACGTGCAGGTTCACCAGTGGGATCGCCTTATCGTTGAGTTTGCCGAGAAGGTGGGTGCGCGCGTGATGATTCGCGGGGTGAGAGCGTTGTCGGATTTTGAGTACGAGTTTGAGCTCTCGATGATCAACAAGGGATTGAATCCTCGAATCGAGACGATTTTCATGCCTACCGATTCTAAGTACTTCGTACTCAGATCGTCGGCGATCAAGGAGCTTGCGCGGTTGGATGGCGATATCTCGCGTATGGTGCCGGAACTAGTGGCTGAACGTCTCAAGAACACGATCAAGAGCGGTCGTAAGGGCCGGTAATCAACACGGCAATGCTTGTCTTTACCGTCAGCTGCGATAGGGCCTTCCACGTCCTTCATATTAGTTGACATACCGATAAGTGATCGGCTAAGGTGTGCGGACATAACAGTTTCTAAGGGAAGTTTCCATGGCAGTACCAAAATTTCGACATTCCAAAGCGCGTACACGGCGCCGTCGCTCGATAAATGGTCGAGTTTCGCTTGGTCAGCTTATTGAGTGCAGCAACTGCGGTGCGTCGAAGCGACCTCACCACGTCTGCCCGAAGTGCGGCTTCTATCGCGGCAAAGAGATTGTCAAAAGCGAAGACTTGAGCTAATACAAGAAATCAGGAGGATCCTATGGACGAACTGTTTGAAAAAATGAAAAAACTGGTTGCCGATAAACTGGAGGTTGACGAGAGCAAGGTCACTCTTGAGTCCTCATTCCGCCAGGATCTCGGCGCCGACAGCCTCGATACTTACGAACTGGTATACGCTATCGAAGAAGAGCTCGGCATTTCCATTCCGGACGAGAAAGCGAACGAGTTCGAGACCGTCAAAGATGCGCTCGAGTTCATTAAGTCGCAACAGCAATAGCACCAGAACGAGAAATAGAATCCACGCGCACTTCGCCCGGGGTCTTGATCTCGGGCGCATTGCTAGCACACGAAAGCACACACCTGCATTGTTCATGGGAACAACGGCTTGGAGCGGCGAACGGCCGGGAGCCGGTGTGGGTAAGGTTCGTTCAGGTGAGCAAAAAGTACGGCGACCTACAGACACCCTCAGTTTCGTCGGAACGGCGCAAGGAGTTGCAGCTATTCGAGCGACAGGCGGCGATTAAGTTCCGGCGGCTGGACCTCCTGAACCTTGCGTTCGCTCATCGTTCTTACGCTAACGAGAACGAGGGGCAGCTGGACAACAACGAAAAGTTAGAGTTCCTCGGTGACTCGGTCTTGGGGCTTGTAGTGGCTGAGTATCTTTTTGAGCAGCTGTCCGACCGTGCTGAAGGAGACCTCGCAAAGATCAAGAGCTTTGTGGTTTCCGAGGATAGCTTGGCGGAGATCGCCCGTAGGCTAAAGGTCGACAATTTCATCCTTATTGGTAAAGGCGAAGAGTACTCTGGTGGCCGCACTAAGAAAACGTTGCTCGCCGACGCAATGGAGGCGATTATCGGTGCGTACTTTATAGACTCCGGCTTCCGCGCTTCCCGCAAGTTCATCCTGCGATACCTGATCCCTGAAATCAACAAGGTTCTCGAGAATCGACACAAGAAGGACTACAAAACTTTATTGCAGGAGCTCGTACAGAAGGCCTACAAGACTTACCCTCGTTACTCCCTGACAAAGAAAACCGGCCCTGAACACAGCAAGACGTTTTGGATAGAAGTTAGTGTAGAGGGCGAAACCTACGGCCCCGGTAAAGGCAAGAATAAGAAAGAGGCTGAGCAAAGTGCCGCCGCAATCGCATACTACGCCTTGTCACGACGGGGCAACAACGACAGGCGGTAGGCCGCGTATAGCGGCGCGAGCTAACCTGCGGTGATGCTTGGTGGGCCATCTTAGGGCCAAGAGCCGAACCGATTGAGCTCCTGAGCGCGTTCAAGGAGCCAGTCGCGCTGGTTACGCTTGGGGTCCTGCAAGACGTCACTTAGCAGTCGCTCTAATAG
This sequence comes from Spirochaetaceae bacterium, assembly GCA_003556605.1. Taxonomy (GTDB): domain Bacteria; phylum Spirochaetota; class Spirochaetia; order DSM-27196; family SLAA01; genus B1Sed10-166. The sequence goes on along the minus strand of PWQX01000265.1, from coordinate 2,023 downwards.
AGCTCCCATCTGCGGACCGCGCGCTATCCCGACTTCGGCGAGGTCGTCGCCGTTGACAGCGAGATCCCGGGTAGTGATAGGGTCGCCACGTGCTAGCGTCGCCGATACGCGAGCCCGCAGTGCATCCAACAGCTCGGCATCACGAGTGTGTCTTTTCGTAACTTGGTCGGCCCTGCGAAGGTCAATCAACCCATAGACGTACTTCGTCCCCGCCTCCGAGATCAGCCGTCTGACCGCAGCGTCGCTCCAGTCTGCACCGTAATGCAGTGAATGACGGGCAATGAGGTGTGAGACGGCGGAGACCGTCGCGTTCGGATACCTCAGACGGCCGAGCGCCTGGTGCGCCAGCTCGGCGGATCGCTGAGCATGCTCAGGAAAGCTGATTGTGCCGTCGGAGTTACGGGTGAAGCACATCGGTTTGCCGATATCGTGCAGCAGCGCCGCAAGACGAAGCTCAAGCTCTCTTGGTCGCATCAAATCGCAACACTCCAACAGGTGGGCGAACACGTCGAACCCGCTGTCCGCAACTGTGCCTGACGGCACGCCGATGCACGCGTGTAACTCCGGAATCACAGCGGTGAGGAGTTCGGCGTCACGCAGCAGCGCGAGCCCGTACGAGGGGCGGTCTGCGAGCAGCATCTTATTCAGCTCATCGCGGATGCGTTCCGCTGCGATCGCCCGCAGCGACGCACCTTGGCCGAACAGCGCAGCACGCGTCTGCTGTGCGATATCGAAATCAAGCTGGGTTGCGAATCGAACCGCACGCAATACTCGCAGCGCGTCTTCACGAAAACGCCGGGACGGGTCGCCGATGGCACGGACAATTCCCCGTTGCAGGTCTTCGCGACCCCCGAACGGATCAAGCAGTGTACCGTCCAGCACGTGCAGCGCCATACCATTTATCGTGAAGTCCCGCCGCGAAAGATCAGTTTCAATATCTACGCCGAAATGCACTTTGTCAGGCCTTCGGGCATCGCTGTAGGTTGACTCAGTCCGAAAGGTCGTGATCTCAAATTGGTATCCGTTGAACAACACCGTCACGGTGCCGTGCCGGACACCGGTCGGAATCACACGGCGGAACAGCTTCATGACCTCCTGCGGTACGGCGTCGGTCGCCAGATCGTAGTCTTCCGGAATCCGCCCTGACAGTAGACTACGGACCGCGCCGCCGACGAGATACAGCTGAAATCCGGCGTTGTAGAAAACGCGTGCAGCCCGGCGCAGCGCGGAAGGAAGAGGAGGCAGATCCGGCAGTAGCGAGTTGCTCATGCATGCTCTAGTACTGCGAGCACCGTGGGGCTGTCAATGGCAGTAAATGGGGACGCTCTTCTTTTGTCCGATGCCGCGCGTTGAAGAAGGTGTACCCGGCCGGGAACACCTCCCAAAAAAAGAGCAGCCCGAGGGCTGCCTTCTTTGGTGGTGCGTGTAGATGCGGCGCTACTGCAGAAGCTGCAACACAGTCTGTGCCTGCTGGTTCGCCGGAGCGAGCATCGCGGTAGAGCTCTGCTGCAGAATCTGATTTGTAACGAACCGTACCATTTCGTCGGCCATGTCCGTATCACGAATGCGAGACTCAGCCGCCTGGATGTTTTCGGCCCCCACCGACAGCCCGCGCTGGGCATGCTCTAAGCGGTTCTGATAGGCCCCGAGATCGGCTCGTTGCTTACTCACAGCCTTCAGCGCTTCGTCCACAACACCGATTGCAGCGTTCGCCGCATCGGGGGTGGAGAGCGACAGGAACGTGGCGGTGTGCGGCATCCCGTCGGTGCTCTGCAGGCCCAGTGCCTGTCCGGTCATGGTACCGATGAATACGCGCTCGCGCTGGTCCATGTTCGCTCCAATGTGAAACCACATGCTGGCGGTTACTATGTTGGTGCCGGTGTCGCGCGCGAACCGTCCCGTCAAGAGGTTCATTCCGTTAAACTCGGCATGCGATGCGATTCGATTGATTTCCCGCACCAACTGCGATATCTCGACTTGAATCTGCATGCGGTCCTCATCGGTATAGATACCGTTTGAGGAC
>PWQX01000273.1 GCA_003556605.1 Spirochaetaceae bacterium | reverse complement strand
GAATGCCACGCCAAGAAAACCACCGGTAAGCCGTGTGCGAGAAATCCGCACGCACGGTTTGAAAGGAGGCGCTGGAAACGGACCGCTTCACGCGGCACCGCGCCAGTGATCGACCAATGACAGTCAAAATGCACGATCCCGTAGAGCGGAGCTTCCGGCCGCCGGTCGGCAGCTACTTTCTCTTTGGACCCCGCGGGACGGGCAAGACGACGCTGCTGCGCGTCCTGCATCCTGATGCAGTGTTCGTCGACCTTCTCGATCCGGCTACCACGCGCGAGCTCTTCGCGAGACCGGAGCGGCTGACCGAGATCTCGCGGGCTGCTCCGGCAGGGGTTCCGATCGTCGTGGACGAGGTTCAGCGCGTACCCGAGCTTCTGACAGTAGTCCACGCGCTCATCGAGTCCGACGGCCGGCGCTTCATCCTGACCGGCTCGAGCGCGCGGAAGCTGCGGCGCGCCGGACAGGATCTTCTCGCCGGGCGCGCGGTGCTGCACACACTGCATCCGTTCACTGCGGCAGAGCTCGGTGAACGGTTCGACCTCGACCGCGCTCTGAGCCATGGGACCATACCGCTCGTCTGGTCGTCGAGCGATCCTGATGACGTGCTCCGAAGTTATGCAGCGCTCTACGTGCGTGAAGAGGTTCAGCAGGAAGGGCTGGTCCGTAACGTCGGCTCCTTCAGCCGTTTCCTCGAGGCGGTGAGCTTCTCACACGCGTCGTTACTGAACGTGAGCGCCGTGTCCCGCGAGTGCGCCGTGGAGCGGAAGACCGTCGCGGCATACCTTGACATCCTTCACGATCTGCTGTTGGCGTTCTCCCTTCGGGTCTTCACGAAGCGAGCGAGTCGCGCGCTCGTCGGTCACCGCAAGTTCTACCTGGTCGACCCGGGCGTGTTCCGAAGCCTGCGCCCGTCGGGACCGCTCGACCGGCCCGAGGAGATTGGCGGTGCCGCGCTCGAGGGGCTCGTCATCTCAATGCTGCGCGCGGACATCGCGTACCGCAACGCCGACGAAGAGCTCTTTTTCTGGCGCACGCGCTCCGGTGTGGAGGTCGACTGCGTCGTATACGGTCGCGGGAGGTTCGAGGCGATCGAGGTGAAGAACTCCGACCGGGTTCGACCCGAGGACGAGCGAGGGTTGCGCGCCTTTCTGAGCGACTACCCGGAGGCTCGTGCAACCATCGTCTACCGTGGCGAGCGGCCGCTCGAGCGGTCGGGTGTCCGGTGGGTCCCTGTGGAGACCTTCCTTCGGTCGCTTGGGTCGTGAGGGCAGGAGGCCGGCTCAGGAGACGTTTTGGCCGGACTGAGCCGGTACACATGAGCGTTCAGGTGACGACTGACCGTTTGCATATGATCAGCCTCGCGGTGGAAATTCGAAAAGTAGGTAGGCAGGGGGGAAGAAAGAGCCCTCCCAGCGCGCGCCGCCCGCCGTTTTACCCCGCGGCTCTTCGGTCCGTAGGGCATACAGGCCGTACCGCCGGATGAGCTGCAGGCTCTTCGGCGCGATGTGCTGGGTGAGCTCGGCCAGGAAATCGAGTTAATGAAACATATGGAGTTCATGATTACAGTACTCCGAGTAGGTGCGGTGGAAAAGCACTCGACCTTTAGACCCGGATGGCTTACACATACACGACGTGGCTAACCAGTGTGCCGTCTACCTGCAGATAGACGCGAAAGGCAGGTGGCTCGGGTACGAGCTTCAACTCTGCATCAAGCCACCGATCAAAGCTGAATTGATGGTAGACGCTTGGACAGATATGAACCGCGGCACCATTCCAGATGGTACTAACGGAGCGATGCACATGCCCGCACAGAAGATGAGTTTCGGCCGGAAAGCGCCCCAGCAAGCGTCCCAAATCTGCCCCGTTTTGCAGACGCGACTCGTCGACAACCGGATGGCCGGTGGCAACCGGCGGATGGTGTAGGAACAAGATTCGCGGGGTTACCGAGTTCTCGCGAAGAACTGCCTCAAGCCACGACAACCGGGTTTGGCACAGGAAACCGTGGGCCGAATTAACTTCAAGCGTGTCTAAGCCGACAAAGCGAAACCCTCCGTGAGAGAAGGTGTACTGCAGATAGGGATCAGCGGACGCGTTGCCCGCCGGGCACGCGCTGTCACGGAATGTCTGGTAGAGCAGGTGCCGATCATCATGGTTGCCTGGTATCACGAAATAAGGTACCTGAAGGTCGCCAAGAATCTGACGCGTGCGCTGATAGACAGCAGCGTCGGCGCTTTCGGCGATATCTCCGGTAATAATTACGAAGTCCGGTCGGGGATTCAAGCGGTTCAGCGCCGATACGCACGCGACCGCGTGGGTATCGGGGCCGGCCCCGTCAAAGAGATTTTCATCTGCTGTTAGGTGAAGGTCCGATATCTGTGCAAAAACCATTCGCAATATCTGTCGGCTCAATGTCAGTGCGGTTCGTTGCCGGCGACGAGGCCTTTCACATAGTATTTGTGCAGGGTAATGAACACAATGACTGGTATGACCATTACCAGAATGCTTGCCGAGCTCAGCAAGCTCCAATCGACCACTTCTGCACCGCGTAAGGCCGGGATCATTTGAACCGCCGTCCAGTTCCGCGGCGAAGTCGGTTGCAGGAATATCAGCGGCCAGATGAAGGTATTCCACGCACTCACAAACTGAAGCACCGCCAGCGAGATCAACGCGGGAACGCAGAGGGGTACCATAACACGCGTCAAGATCGTTGCGTAGGATGCCCCGTCTATTATCGCTACCTCATCAAACACTCTGGGTACACGGTTGAAGTAGTTGAGCATGAATACTGTGATCCAGGGCACCGCCCTGGCAGAGTTCACAAGTACAACCGCCGTTTGGGTCCCACCGAGCCCGATATCGTTGAATGTATTAAAGAGAGGAATTATAAGGGCTTCGGAAGGCATCACAATGAAGAGGATCAGAATGCCCATAAACGCCGTACTGTACCAGGGGTGATAGCGCGAGAGCACATATCCTGCCAAAAAGGCCACGGCGATGGGGATGATTGTGCTCGGCACCGTTATCATCAGTGAGTTAATAAGTCCGTGATAGATGGGAGCGCTCCGAAAGGTGAGGGCCCGCCAGTAGCTCGTGAGGTCAAGAGTCACACCGTCGGCGACGACCCACCAGCCACGCACGATTTCCTCAAACGGCCGGAGCGAGGCGGCAAAAAGGCCTATCAGTGGGATGATCCAGATTACCGCAAGAACCCAGGTCAGGGTTGTACCTAATACCGATCGCTTGCTCATTCCTATAGGCCTCCGAACCTAGTCCTTATGGCTGCGAACCAGCATGAGAACGCTCAACGTTACGCCGATCAGGGTCAGAATGGCGGCGATTGCCAGCCCTTGGCCGATTCGCAGCTGATAAAAGGATTTCGAATAGAGCAGAATGCCAAGGACCGAAGATGATTGCCCCGGCCCGCCCAGGGTAGCCGAGTATACCAAGTCAAAGACTTTCAGTGACCAAATGGTCATCAATATGCCGGCGGTGCGGTGGCTGGTCCGCAACAGCGGTAGCGTGATATGTCGGAAAATCTGTCCGCGGGTGGCTCCATCGATTTCGGCTGCTTCTGCGACAGAGTCGGGGATTGTTTCCAGCCCTGCGCTGTAAACTAGCATCGTGAGACCCGAGAATATCCAGACGCTACCTGCGATCAGAATCAACAAGACCAGGTTGGGGTTGTTCGTCCAGGTCTGTACTAGGTGTCCGTACCCCGCCGTTCGCAGCACCGCGTTGAAGAGCCCTGCGCGCGCATCTACCACAAAATAGACGACCATTCCTACCACGACCATAGGAACGGAAAGAGGCAGGAGAAAGAGCACTTTGGCGACGCGCTTGCCCGGCAGCGTGCGGGTCCAGGTCGCAAAAGCCAAACCGTTCACCATGGTGGTCGGGACAAACAATACTGTCCAGATAAGGCTATGTACCAGGGCTCCGAACGGCGGCCCGATTTCCGGAAACTTTGAGATATTACGGAAATTGATGAAACCCCGATCGCCAAACAGTGCACGGTAGTTTTCGAAGCCGACGAACCCCTCACGCGTAAATCCGTCCCACTGGAAAAAGCTGTGAACAATCGTACTGAACGCCGGATATAGCAACACGCCGCCGACAAGGACGAATGCGGGTAGCAGCGATAACAGACAACGGTACTGAATACGCTTCGTCATAGAGCTGGTTAACCTTTGAAAGGTTGCTGCCGATGCGATTTAATTCCAGGCACAGACGCGATGCCATCGCGCCCGTGCCCGGCCTATTGGATTCCTTATTCCTTAAACAATACTAATTTCCAGCCGCCGCCGGCGCAACCTCGGACAGGTTTTCAATTACCTCATCGAGCCGTCCGGGTTCGGCCCGTAGCAGTTTTAACTGGTCGCGGAATGCTTCGAGAAACTCGCCACCGATGAAGTCATCAAGATCGGGCAGCAACTGCGTTTCTTCGACGAGAAACTGCTGATCGGCGATGTGTGCAGGATAAGTCTCTTCGGGTACGTCCAGCCGGGCTGCGAGCTCGCCGCGCACTTCCGCGAACCGGGTCTGGCCGTCCTGCGATTGTATCCACTGTACGAAAGCCTTAGCCTCTTCCAGGTTATCCGCGTACTTCGGAATTGCCGCATACGTGATCGCCGCCGTTACCCCCTGAGTGTCGGGAAACGGGAAAAAGCCGATCTCATCGGGATTGTCTGCGAACCCACCGTGGTGGATCGTATTGTGGTTCCAATAGATGCCGTAACTTTCGTTCCATAGCTCCTCGGCCTGAGTCTGCCACTCACGGGCTTCGCTGAAGTAGCCTTCATCGATCAGGCGGGCGATCTCTTCCATCACTTCGACCACTTCGGGGTCGGTGAAGCTGACCGTCCCGTCAATCAGTCCTTGAAAGACGTTTGCTCCGGCAAACCCCAGAATGAAGCCTTCCGTCACATCGGTCAGCGGCCAACCGTCACCGTTGCCGCTTCCGATCGGGTGTTCTATGCCCGGAATCTCGCGGATCTCATCGAGCAATGATAGAAACTCGTCGTACGTTTCAGGCACTTCGAGCCCATGCTCAGCGAAAAACGACTGCTTGTAGAAAAACCCGGGCTTCAGTGCAATCCGATACGGGATAGCATAGATGCTTCCGTCAACACGGACGGGCTCCAGAACAGCTTCGGAGAACTGATCTTCATCAATCAAATCATCCAACGCCAAGAGGTGTCCTTCCCGTGCAAACCGCTCGTGAAGCTCAATCCAGGGATGGGCGAGAATATCGGTCGCAGACTGCCCAGCTTCAAAGCCTAATGGAATCGTGGAGCGAAATTCTTCTTCGCCTGCGGAGCGAAACGAAATCTCCACACCCGACTCTTCGGTGTAGAACAGGCTCCACTCCTGAAGGTCCTCAAGGTCGTCACCGCCCCACTGGGTGCTCACCGTGACCTCTTCTTCGGGAACTCCCCGCGCGTAGAGCTGCGCGGCCGGTAAGAATGACAGCAAGAGTGCCAATCCAACGACCGGCCCCAACAATCGCAAGTGGTTCGAAAAACGCATCATCAACCTCCTGAAAGCGCCTTGTAAGTTAGCGGCCGGACACCGAGGGTTTGCGGCGTTGGGTGCTCAGCACTGGTTGCTGTACTGCCGACAAATGCCTCCAGTGTCTGACTACATTGAATTATCTCCTGCCCATTAGCTCGGGTCAACAAAGAATGTTGCATTTTCGTCCTTATTTGTGTTCTATAATTAGAGACCGAGATGGCAAACTCATTTTCTCAAAAGAATTATTTATAGATTATGTTGCAATCGGTTGCAGAATATGGCAATATTGAAGCAACACCAGCGCGCGAATGCGTGCGGCATTGCCACCTTGTCGCAATAACAGGCCGCTATTCGATGAGAACGTAGTATGGGAAGTACGGTAACCTTAGACGACGTCGCACGAGATGCCGGCGTCTCGCGCTCTACGGCATCTCGTGCGTTGAATGGAGACCCGGTCGTCAGTCAAGAGACAGCGAAGAGAGTAGCTGCCTCTGCTGAGAGATTGCACTACCGCCCGAATGTCAGTGCGCGTGCATTGTCAGGCGGCAGGTCGGACCTGGTGTGCCTGGTCGTGCCGAGTTTTTCGCAAACTAGGCTGGTGTTGGATTACTATGCCAGACTGATTTCAGGGGTAGAGGAAACTGCCAACGGGTTCGGTGTGCACGTCGTGATCAAAAACAAGTCCGAAACTGAAAGTATTTACGAACTGATCGAAACGCGACGCGCCCTTGGCTTCATTGTTCGCATTGGTCATAATCAGCGGGAAGAGTTGAAACTCGTCAGACACCTCAAGCGCCATAAGACACCCTTTATCCTGATTGGGCATGGTCGTGATAGGTGGATGGAAGACCTCTCGGTCATGGTCGATAGCGTTGGTGGTGCCAGAAGGGTAGCTCACCACCTCGCCGAGCAGGGGTTCGAACGACTGCTTTTTGTTTCGGGGCCCCAACGAAATATGGAATCGCGCGACCGCCATTACGGCTTCCGCCTCGGACTGCACGAGAAAGGCTATCCGGACTCAGCAGTCGTCCATGCACAAGGCGACTACACGCCCCAGTCGGGGTTTCAAGCAGCAGAGGGTCATCTGCGAAATGACACGATTGACGCTGTGTTCGCTTGCAATGACCATATGGCGCTCGGCGTCCTCACCTTTTGTTCATCCCGTGGCATACGCGTGCCGGAGGATGTCGCAGTAGTCGGCTTTGACGACGAAGATTACGCCGCCTACACATGGCCCTCGCTG
>PWQX01000015.1 GCA_003556605.1 Spirochaetaceae bacterium | reverse complement strand
GAATACAGCTTAGATTTTGATGGTGTGAAAATTCACCTTGAAAATGGCATTATAATCATTGATACTAATGAATTAAGCTTACAAGATAACCCCTTCTTTGTTACAAACGCTGAAAAAACTATCCGGAATTTCTTAAGTGGAATTTCTATCTATAGTCATGCACCATTTGATCTGTCTAGGAAACCAACAAAATACTTCAACGAAGATGGTTCTTTTAAACAAACTGCGGTTATTCAAAGCATTGTTGCGGAGGTTACTGTTAGCAGCAATGTTGAATTACAAGTGATTAATAAAGATGGGAACGTAATTCGAGATATCCGCCCACACGATGTCCAGCGCTCCTACCGAGCACTGCTCGATCATATCGGGCGGTTGTCCCAATTGGTTAGCCGGGTAGTGCTCCACTACAATGTTTCCGCCGGATTTCTCGTACAGGTACTCGGCCATGTAATTGACGGTTCTTTCACCTATCGTTCCAACCGCATCCACGCTTCCAGCGGTCAGCTCGACCCTTGGATCCTCCTCGGCCACACCCGCCGCAAAAAGCGATGCGGCCAGTAAGAACACTACAACAACCGAAATTAGCCTTTTCATCTTTCTTCCCCCCAAAATTCCCATGGCATTACCGTGGTGAGTTTGTTACCCCGCTAATTATGTACCGGCGGCGCTTGACACGCAACACGAAAAAAGAACCAGCGTTATGGACAAATCGACCATTTAGGGTCACGAAAGCGGGATAGAACCGCAAAGACTGAACCAAAGCTTGTGGTGCGCATGCGGCTAACCGCTTGGCGGCGCCGGAGTTAGCCGGCGCACCTTCAGCTTGCGGAGCCCGCTCGGTATCCCGAAGCGCTAAAGCTCGCACGGGGCGGTGTTTCCGCGACCCCCGCACTACAAGTTCTGGTCCAGTGTCAAAACTGTACTCGCCGGAATTGTCCCGGTGTCATGGACGTGGATTGCTTGAAGACCCTCATGAAGTAGCCTACGTCGTTGTATCCCACTTCAGCAGCGACGGTTTTCAGATCATAGCCTTGAGACAACAGCTCCTTGGCCCGTGAGACCCGAAGGGCCTGGATGAGCTCTTTGGGTGTTTTGCCCGAGTAGTTCTTGAACACTCGCCTGAAGTTCGTAGGACTCATGGTGAACATATCCGCTAACTCATCAACGCTGAGCGAGCACGCGTAATTCTTGGATAGGAACTCGATAGCGCGCTTGATCTTCTCGCGGCACGGAATCGGCGAACAATCGTCCTGGTTGTGCCGAAACAGCCCTTCAACCATGCGGAGAACTACAATCTTTCTCTCCAGCACTGATGCAAGGTCTTCTCGTTCCATTAAACCCACCAGGCTTCGATAAGCGCCCAAGACGTCTCCAACGCTATCGCGTGCAATCGGGCTTGCCGCGCTCACGTAACCCGCCTCTTCCAAATGGCGAGCACACGGCCCGTTCCACACGATCCAATACGTTTTCCAATTCGCCGTAGAGTAGTACGTGGACGGCACATCAGGGAAACAGAGAACCACATCCCCGGGTTCCAGCACCTCCTTCTCGCCGGAAGCTGCAATGTACTCGCCGTGCCCGTGTTTGACGTATACTGCTGCATATTGACCAAGAATCCGGAGCCTGCTTTTTGTAAGCTGCCCGGTTCCGGAACCGATCCTGTCGACCCAGAGCCCTATGCTGCGCTCGGGCTGAAGTGGGGTGCGAAACTGTTCTTCTCGAAAATACGGCAGGATTCGTACATCATGCATACTAGGTTGGATTATAGATTTCACCTTTTCGCCGGGTCAAGAATTCGTACCGGCCGAGACCGTTTTCGCCGCTTGCTCACTGCTCGTGGATCTCCTTGACTCTACCTACCTGGCCTGTGCTCAGCTTCACCTTGATACCGTGGGGATGAAAGCGCGAGTTGGTGAGGATGCGCTCTACGATGCCCTCGGTGAGCGCGCCTGTATCCTGATGGTGTTTGAGAACAACGGACACGCGTTGCCCGGTCTTGATGTTCGCGCGTTGCCGGCCGTCCACTTACACCTCCCGCCGGCGCACTTGGCTGAGGAGCACGCCGCCGATCACGATCATCATGCCGATTACGGTGCTCGCGCGCAACACCTCACCGAGAACGAGCACGCTGAACAGCGTAGCGAATACCGGTACGGTATTGGTCATGATGTTGGCTTTTGTGGCACCGAGCACCCGGATGCCGCGGCCGAGAAACACAAAACTCACGGTTGAAGGGAACACGCCTAAGAACAGTAAGCCCCCCAGCACTTGCGGGCTCGGCATACCGAGCGTGAGGAGGTATGCACCGTCGAACACCACAAACAGCGGCAAAAACAGCCCCAGACCGATAAGGTTCTGCCACGCTACCACGGTGAGCGAGCTGTAGCCGGATGGCAAACGGCGCAGCGCGATTGAGTAGCCCACCGCCGCGAGCACCGCACCGAAGACCAAAAACACCCCGAGCAACTGGGCACCGCCGGCCTCCCCGTCAGCGAGCACAATCAATGCCACCCCGCCCACACTAAGGAACGCCCCCATGACGGTGGCCACGGTGATGCGCTCGCGCAGGAGCAGGAACGCGAACACAGGCGTTACCACAGGAATCGTGGCGATAATGATCGCAGCAACCGCCGGGCTCGCGTACAGCAGCCCGGTGTTCTCGCTCAGGAAGTACAAGAAAGGCTGGAACAACGCGATATACACAAAAAGCCGGCGATCTTCCGGCTGGGGCACCTGCCATTGGCCGATGATTCTGGTCACCGCGGGAGCTCGAGCGAGTAAAGCGAGTGTGATCAGAGAAACCACCAAGCGGATTACTATGATGGAGACCGGCCGAAGCTCGGTAAGCGCGAGCGCGGTAAACACGAAGCTCAAGCCGAAAAACAGCATCGCGCAGACCAACTGCAGGTACACTACCGGCAGATGCGCTTCACTGTGTGCGGCGTTGGATTGTGCGGTCTCCTGCTTCCTCACCGTCGCTCCCCCGTCCCGTCCTCCGAGTAATGCGAGTTTCAGGTGTACTGCACTTGTGCCACAAACCGCAGCAGCGCGGCAACCCTTGCTGCGTTCCGGAGACAGCTGCCGGGCACGCGCGGGCGGCTCCGCGCGGCCCGGACCTCCACTGTGGGCAGAGTTTTCCGTTGGTGAGAGCCTGATTCGAATCGCAAAAAAACCTTTTCCTGACTACATAAGTATGGTATTATGTCGGGGCCGGATTGCCTGGGTTCGCGCCGGCTACGGAGGCGGCCGATGCTTACCGATCGATTCTACGAAGAGTTACCGGAACTTCTCGGGTTTGAAGATATCTTCTCAGCCGGGAACTACATGGACGCACCGGCCGATTGGATGATCGTCGTGACCGATGTCGTGAACTCCACCACAGCGATCACCGAGGGCAAGTACAAGCAAGTGAATATTGCCGGTGCGGTTGCGATCGCCGTGGCCGGCAACATCGTAGGACATCTGCGCTTTCCTTTCACGTTCGGGGGCGACGGGGTGACCGCGGTGCTGCCGCCTGAAACGGCCGAGCGTACGCTTGCAGCGTTGGCCGATCTGCGCCACACGATCCGTGAAAGCTTCAGCCTTGAGCTGCGCGTCGGCGCGCTTCCGGTGAGTCAGGTAACCGCCGCGAGCTATCCTGTCCGAATCGCCAAGCTGCGGGTGAGCGATAAGTATACCCAGGCGGTGTTCGACGGTGCGGGGATCGCGCATGCCGAAGATCTCATCAAGGGCGGGAAGGTACCGGCACTGGAAGATCGGCCGAACGGCACGAGAGCAAGAGCGAGCACCGAGGGATTCAGTTGCCGCTGGCGCAAGATTCCCTCCGATCCTGGTGAGGTCGCCGCCCTGATCGTTGAAGCGCGCGAGAGCTCGCCCGAGCGCCGCGCGTGGGCTGTTCGTGAGGTCTTCTATGCGATACGCGATTCGCTCGGCGGCGAAGAGCGTTATCACCCGGTCGCCGCAGGACGGCAGGAGCTCATCAGCCGCTTGGATGAGATCGACCATGAAGCGCGTATCCATGCCCGGACCACCGGCGGCACGCGTATCGTGATACAGCGCATGTGGGTTCGAGTGCAATTGGCAGCAGTAAGACTGGCTGTGCGCTGGAACCTCCCCTTACGGTATCACCACAAAAGTCTTAACCACATCCCGCAGGACAATGTGAACCACGCCGATTTTCGCAAGTATGATGGGCGGCTGAAGATGGTACTCGCGTGCAGCGAGACAGGTCGCCGAGCGCTGCAATACCGGCTCAACGAACTGGAGGCGCGCGGCGCGATCGCCTACGGTCTGCACATCACCGACCATTCGCTCATTACCTGCGTTATGCACCTGCAGGCTCCTGATGAAGTGCACTTCATCGACGGCGGTGACGGCGGTTATGCCCTCGCGGCGGCACAGCTGAAACAGAAACTCTCGGCCGGATTACCCTTCAGCCCCGACGATTCAGCCCGCCGACACTCGAAACGGGAATGAGAAGCCGCCCGGCACGCGCGGTGACAGCCGCTGAAGAGCCCCGCGGTAGCCGCTTACAGCTCCCGGAAGACCTCCTCAGCAGCAGCGATGGTTTGCTCGATCTCGCCCTCACCGTGCGCAGTGGACACGAACCCCGACTCGAACTGCGACGGCGCAATATACACCCCCCGATGCAGCAGCCCCATGAAAAAGCGTGCAAAGCGGTCGGTATTGCACGCCGAGGCGCCGGCGAGGTCGTACACCGGGTGCTCGCTGAAGAACGTGGTAAACATTGAACCCACGCGCGTCGCGTAAACCGGCACGCCGGCGCTTTCGGCTGCGCGCAGCAAGCCCCAGCTCAGCTGCTCGGTGCGCGCGGAGAGGGCTTCGTAGACCCCGGGCTCGGAAAGCGAGGCGAGTGTTTCGTGGCCGGCCGTCACCGCCAGCGGGTTACCGGAGAGAGTCCCGGCTTGGTAGACTGCGCCCACCGGCGAGAGCAATTGCATAATCTCGCGCTTGCCGCCGAAAGCGCCGACCGGCAGACCACCACCGATTACTTTGCCTAAGCAGGTCATGTCCGGGGTCACGCCGAACAGCGTCTGAGCGCCGCCCCACGCCACGCGGAAACCGGTCATCACCTCGTCAAAGATCAGTACGCTGCCGTAGCGCTCGGTGAGCTCGCGCACACCCTGCAGGTAGCCCTCCCGAGGCGGCACGCATCCCATGTTGCCCGCCACCGGCTCGATAATCACCGCCGCGACCTGCTCGCCTTCGCCGGCGAAGAGGTCTTTGAGCGCCTCCAGATCGTTGTACGGACAGGTTCGGGTTTGCGCCGCGGCGGCCGAGCTCACACCCGGGCTGGTCGGCTCCCCGTGCGTCAGGGCACCCGAGCCCGCCTTGATCAAGAGAGAATCGACGTGACCATGATAACAGCCGTCGAACTTCACGATGATCTCGCGGCCGGTGTAGGCGCGTGCAAGGCGCAGTGCGCTCATAGCGGCCTCGGTGCCGGAGTTTACAAGGCGAACCTGTTCGATCGACGGCACTGCGTCGGCGATAACGCGCGCGAGCTCAGTCTCCAGCTCGGTTGGAGTACCGAACCCCGTGCCCAGCCTCGCGCGGCTCTGCAGTGCCGCTACCACGTCGGGGTGAGCGTGGCCCAGGATGAGCGGGCCCCACGACAAGACGTAGTCGATGTACCCATTGCCGTCCGCGTCGTACACATACGCCCCGCGGCCTCGCTCCATGAAGATGGGATCCATCGCCACCGAGCCGAAGGCCCGTGCCGGGCTGTTTACACCTCCGGGGATGTACTGCTTAGCCTCTTCGAATAGCTCTTGTGATCGCTCCCAGTTACGCATGAGTGTTCTCCTCATAGAAGTAGCGCATGCTGCTCTTCTTGAACTCGCGTACGCTGAACAGCACGCGGTGTGGATATCCCCCCATCGCCGCGTCAATCCGGGAGACCTGCTCGAGGCATTTCTCTCGGGTCGCGGCATGAACCATTGCATAGAGGTTATACGGCCAAGCAGTCTCCGCCCGGCGCCGGTAGCAATGCGTGACCTCATCGAACGCCGCCACTTTGGGTCCAAGCGCGTCGCACCGTTCGGAAGGCACCTGCCACACCACCATCCCGTTAGCGCGTATCCCGATGCGCCGGTGCGACAGCGCCGCGCCTATGCGCCTGATGTAGCCCAGCGAGCACAGACGACGGAGCTCGCCGATCAGCTCGGTCTCGGTGAGTCTGATTCCGGCGGCGGTGCAGCGCTCGGCGAGGAGCGCAAACGGACGCGATTCAAGCGGCAGATCGTCTTGCACCACGCGAATAATCGCCTTCTCGCGCGTGCTCGGCGGCGGCGGTACGCGAGCCCCCGCTGCAGGACTGCCTATGCATTCAACCGGGCTGCGGGGGGCCTCCCAGGTTTCGCCCAGGCGAAACTGCACGTTGATCTTGTACTGCTGCTCCATCGGCAGCTCAACCAGAGTCTCCACACCCGCGAGCGCTCGGATCTCGCAGACCAACCGCACGACGGCTTTACGCCCCGGCGCAAGCACGGTAAACCACAGGTTGAAACAATCCTCGCGCTCGTAGCTGTGCGTCACGCCGGGGTATGCCGCCACCGCCGCCGCCACCGATTCCAGCTCCGCCGGGGCCACCACGGCGCCGCATAGCGTGCCGGTGTAGCCGAGCGCCCGGGAGTCCATCACCGGTCCCAGCCGCCGAATCAGCCTCTCACGCTGCAATCGCCCGAGTCGCGCGATCACAGCGAGCTCGCCGCGATCGCCGCCGGCCGCCCCGGTCTGAGCCCCGGTGTATTCGCCCGCTTCCACGGTAATACCGTCATGCGCGAGCTCGGCAGCCACCGCGGCAAACGGCCGCTCCACGAGCGGAACCCCGCGTTGCACGCGATCTAACAGCGCGCGGTTGATCTCGTCCAGAAGCCGGCCGGGGCCGATCCCGGACTCCGTGCAACCGTCCGGCATTGCGGCGCGACTGCGACTTGCCCTCGTGTTGTTCGGTGTAGCGTTAGCCAACGCTCGCTTCCTCCTGCGGCGGCTTATAGAGGCACCACGGCTCCTCGGCCATGAAGTCACCGTGGTAGTACAGCGCTCGGGCGCGGCATCCGCCGCAGCGCTTGCTGTACTCGCAGTTGCCGCAGCGTCCGGCGTAGTCCTCGGTTCGCAGACGCTTGAACATCGGGCTGTCGCGCCAGATTTTGTCAAACGGACGCTCACGCACGTTGCCGGCGCTGATGTTCATGTACGCGCACGGCTGCACGCTACCACTCGGTCCAATGATACAGTAGCTGGTACCCGCAAGACATCCCTTACTGAAGCGCGGCCTCATCCCGCGGCGAAGCGCGATCCGCATGAACTGCGGCGCACAGGTGGGCTTGATCTCAATGGGTACGGTTTCGGCCTTCTCCATCAACTTGTCGATGAGCTGCTCGTACTCAGCGGCACGCAGCGAGCTTTCTTCTATCGCCGCGGCGCGTCCGACCGGCACCAAAAAAAAGACATGAAAGGCGCGCGCGCCCTGCGCCACCGCAAAATCGGCCATCTCGGGGACCTCGGCGCGGTTCCAGTCCATCACGGTGGTGTGGATCTGGTACGGGAGTCCCGCCTCACGGCACGCCCGCATCCCCGCGAGCGCCTCCTCGAAAGCCCCGTCGTACTTGCGCAGCGCATCATGTTTGGCCGCCTCGAGACTGTCAAGACTGATGCCGGCCGCAAGGCACCCGGCGTCTTTCAGCGCCTGCGCGCGTTCGCGTGTCAGCAGGCTGCCGTTGGTTCCCAGTACCGGGCGCAGCCCCAGGGCGGACGCGTGGGCCACGAGCTCTTCGAGATCCGAGCGCATCAAGCACTCACCGCCGCTGAAAATCATGATCCGGAATCCGGCCGCAGCTATCCCTTCAATCATGTCGCGTGCTTCGCCGGTAGTAAGCTCTCGCGGCGCAAGCGGCCCCGACTCCCGATAGCAGTGGTCGCAGTACATGTTGCACTCGTTGGTAGTGTTCCACGACACGATCATTGCGCAGCCTCCGTGAGCTCGGTCTCGTAATCCAGGTAGCAGGCCGGATCGGGGGCCCAGAAGTCGCCGTACGCGGCCTCGGCGCGCGAGCGCAGGTTGCCGTTACAGACGTCGAGGTAGCGGCACTCGGCGCAGCGCCCGCCGAGCAGTGGCTTGCGATCCCGCAGCCCGGCCAGGATAGGGTGTTCGGCATCGCCCCAAATCTGCGAAAACGGCCGCTCTCGTATATTGCCGAAACGATGACCAGGGGTAAACTGATCGGCGTGGACGTTACCGAGCCAGTCGACCTGCCCGATCGCGATGCCGCTGCGGTTGCCCCCGCTTCGGCGCAGGAGCTCCAGCACTCGCGCGGCGCGCTCGGGATCGCCGGACCTCAGCTTGCGGTACAGGTAAACCCCGTCGCAGTGGTTGTCTACGGTCAGCACCTCGCGCGGGGCGCCGGCGGCGGCCGTACGCTCGCACCACGCGATGATGTCGTCAAGCGCGGTCCGCGTTTGCGCATGCGTCAGCGCCATCGTTTCGGCGCCCCGGCCGGCGTAGGCCAGGTGATAGAAGCAGATCCGCGGAATGTCTTCGCGCTCCACTAAAGCGAATATCTGCCGGAGGTCCTCGAGGTTGTGCCGGCTCATGGTGAACCGCAGCCCCACCTTCTGCCCTACCGCCTTGCAGTTGCGAATACCTTTGAGGGCCTCGTTGAACGCCCCGACCCGGCCGCGAAAGCTGTCGTTGCGCGCGCCGATCCCGTCGAGACTGATCCCGACGTAGCTCACGCCGAGCTCGCGGAACAACTCGGCGCGTTCGCGTGTTATCAGCGTACCGTTAGTCGAGATTGTGCAGCGAATGCCATGCGAGCGCGCGCGACGAATGAGCTTCGGTAGGTCCGCCCGCAGCGCCGGCTCGCCGCCGGACAGCAGCAGCACCGGAACGCGGTAGGCGGCAAGATCGTCGACGAAGGCCTCTGCCTCAGCGGTGTTGAGCTCACCCGGGGCCGGCCCGCCGGACGCCGAACAGTAGCAGTGCTTGCACGCGAGATTGCAGGCGCGCGTACAGTTCCACACCACCACCGGCCCGTGGTCAGCGTGCGTGCCGTGCCGGGTAGCCCCGGTCGCTTGCCCGTAGCGCAGGCGGTCGCCGTAGCTTTCGGTATCGAGCAACAGCTTGCTGAGGCTGATCATGCGCGCCGCTCTCCCTGCGGGTTTGAGTGATCCGCCGCGCGCCCGTCTTGCGGTTTCTCAATGCGTTCGCGGCCGGCTGAAGCATTTTCGAAATAGTTGACGAGCGCCGCCAGCAGTCCTTCAAGCGTGTACTCCGCCGCCTCTACGGTAGGCGGCAGACCGAGCTCACGCGCGGTTTCACTCGTGATCGGCCCAATGGAGGCGATCACTGCCTGATCGCGAATGCGGGCGACCTCACCTGCGGAGAACTGCTCAACGAAGTTGCGCACGGTCGATGAGCTCGTAAAGGTCACCGCATCGAGACGGCCTTCAGCCAACAAGCGCAACACCGCCGCGCGGTGCTGGGCGACGCCGACGGTGCGGTATGCGCTCACTTCATCGATCCGCGCACCGCGCGCGGCTAACCCGTCGCGCAGCTCAGCACGGGCGATATCGGCGCGCGGCAGAAGAAAGCGCCGGCCGCCGAGGTCATCGCCGGCGCACGCATCCAACAGCGCCTCGGCACGAAACTCGCGCGGCACAAACTCAGCCACAATGCCGCGCGCTTCCAAAGCCTCCGCGGTCTTGGGACCAATCGCCCAGACCTCCGCTTTCGCCAAGCTGCGCGCGTCCTTTCGGTGATGAGCACGCAAACGATCAAAAAACGCGGCGACGCCGTTCACACTCGTAAACACTATTGTATCGTACTGCGCAATCGCGCCTATCGCCGTGTCAAGCGCAGTGAGGTCTTTCGGCGGCAGGATCTCAATTGTCGGCAGCTCAACCGGCTCCGCGCCGTAGTCGCGGAGCATGGACGAAAGCTCGCTCGCTTGAGCACGCGCGCGCGTGACCACTACGCGCCGGCCACACAGCGGGCGAGCGGGCAGCCAGGCGAGCTGCTCGCCGAGTGCCGCCACCGCACCCACAACGACAATCGCCGGACTCACGAGCCCCAAAGAGCCTACACGCTCTGCCAGCTCGCCGAGCGGTGCCGTCAAGCTCCGCTGACCCGGCTGCGTACCGTTCTCGATGACCGCGACCGGGGTATCCGCGCCGCGGCCGTTCTCCAACAGAGCCTGCGCGATCTCGGCAAGGCGGCCCATCCCCATCATAATCACGAGCGTCTCGTTGCCTGCAGCGAGGCGGCCCCAGTCAACCTGCGACCCGGGCTTGCCCGGGTCTTCGTGCCCGGTGACGATCGTGACGCCGGCGGCGAGGCCGCGATGCGTGACCGGAATACCGGCGTAGGCCGGCACCGCGAGCGCGGAGGTGATGCCCGGAACCACTTCGAAGCGCAGCCCCGCTTCGCGCGCTGCAAGCGCCTCCTCGCCGCCGCGCCCGAACACGAACGGGTCGCCGCCCTTCAGCCGTACAACCCGAGCACCGCCGCGAGCGCGCTCCACCAGGAGCTCATTGATCTGCTCTTGCGGCATCGTGTGGCAGTCAGGGCGTTTTCCTGCGTACACTAGTTGGGCGTCTTTAGCGTAGCCTAAGATGCGCTCGTCCACCAGGCGGTCGTACAACACTACATCGGCTCGCCGAAGCACCTCGACCGCACGGCACGTGAGAAGCCCCGGGTTACCGGGCCCGGCTCCCACGAGGTATATCTTCCCGGCTGTATCGGCGCTCATCATCGGCCCTCGCTCGTTCTTCAAAGCCACTGCAACCCCTAGGCTTACTGCCGCGCGCCCGTCCCCTCCTCAGCGGCCTTGCGGCGCACCTGTTCGAGAATCTCATTTGCGCCCGCAGCGATCAGCCGTTCGGCAAGCCGTTGGCCCAGCGCTTCGGGCTCATCAGCCCCACCCTCAGCAACTTCGCGTACGATTCGCATTCCGTCGAGCGTCGCGACAAAACCACACAAACGCAGCGTGGCGGTCGCAGCGTCGTATGCGGCATAGGCGCCCATCGGCACTTGGCACCCCCCTTGCAACCGTGCGAGAAAAGCGCGCTCGGCGCTGACCGCGGACGCCGCCTGCGAATTACTGAGAGCAGCAAGGAGCGCAGTCAGCTCGTGGTCACGTGCTCGCGTCTGCACGGCCAAAGCCCCTTGCCCCGCAGCCGGTACAAAGCGTTCGGGGTCCAGATACTCGCTAATCTCCGCCTCGCGCCCTAAGCGCAGCAGCCCGGCCGCTGCGAGTATCGCTGCGTCGACCACACCGTCACGAACCTTCTTCAGGCGCGTGTCGAGATTGCCGCGCAGATCCGCCACTCTCAGGTCCGGCCGCAACTGCCGAACCAACGCCTGCCGGCGGAGACTGCCGGTACCGACAACCGCGCCCGGCGGTAACTGCGCAAGCCGCTCGCCCCCGCACGAGACCAGCACGTCGCGTGGATCGCCGCGCTCGGGCACCGCGGCAATCGCGACGTCCGGTGCCGGCACCGACGGCAGGTCTTTCATGCTGTGCACCGCAACCGTAACCTCGCCGCTGCGCAGCGCGTCTTCGAGCTCTCCGGTAAACACCCCCACGCGTCCAAGCTGTGAGAGGCTCGTGCGCCGATCGCGATCGCCGTGGGTTACAACCCGCTTCAGTCTCGCGCTGCAGTCAGGCCAGATCTCGCGCACCCGTGCGGCCACCCACTGCGCCTGCCGTACCGCCAGGCTACTGCCGCGCGTGCCGATCACAAGCTCGCGGAGTCCCAGCGGCTCAACCAAAACCCGCCTCGTACTCGTCGGCCTGTTCGCTTTGATTCGGGGACTCCGGCGTAATCAGGGGCCCCGATTCAAGCCGCAGGTCGAACAACTCACAAGCGATCTCGGCATACAGGCGCCCCTGCCCGTCGGCCGCCTGCCGTTTGAGCTCGCTGATCGGCCGGTTCACCAAGTGCTTGACGATTCCACGACCCATTTCGCGCAGCACTTGAAGCTCGCGCTCATTAAGCCGGCCATCAAATCGGTTCAGCGCACGCTGAAGCTCGCGGTCCAACACCTGCTCGCCGCGTTGCTGCAGCGCCGCCACAGTCGGCACCACACTCCGCGACTCCAGCCAGGAGAGAAAACTCGGCAACTCTTCATCAACGATCTCAGCAGCCCGCGCCGCGCGCGCTGCACGCGCCCGGCGGTTTTTCTCAGCGATATTCTTGAGGTCGTCGAGCCCGTAGAGCCTGATCCCGGGAAGATCGGCCGCAGCCGGGTCCACGTCGCGGGGCAGCGCCATATCCACCACAACAAGCGGGACCTGAGCCCGGGACTGCGCAACGCTGTGCAGCGTCTCAGCATCCACAAGCTGTCCCGGCGCACCGGTTGCGGCAATAAGCCCGTCGGCGTTGAGCAGAACGTTCGGCACTTCATCGATGGCCGCTGCCGTTGCTCGCGCTCCCGCGAACCTCTCGGCCACCCGTTCGCACAGCGCGCGCGCCTTCTCCACAGAGCGGTTCACCACAGTGATCCTGCCGACCCCGCGCGCCTGCAGATTTTCCACCGCCAAGCGCGCCATCTCGCCGGCACCCAACACCACCACGCTGCGTTCAGTGAGCTCCCCGAGCTCCGCCGCACAAAGCTCCACGGCGAGCGAGCTCAGCGACAGCGGATGTGCGTTGATCGCGGTCTCACAGCGCACGCGCTTGCCGACCCGAATTGCCTGCAGCATGAGCTCGTGCAGGATTGCGTTACCGGCCTCCGCGTCAAGGGTAGCCGCATACGCGTCCTTAACCTGCGCGAGAATTTGATCTTCGCCTAACACCAGCGACTCTAGTCCGCCTGCGACTCGATACAGATGGCGAACCGCGTGGGTTCGGCTCTTCACATAAAGGTGCGGCGACATCGTCTCGGCGGACTCGCCGCAGCGCTCGGCCAGAAATCGCGTAAGCGCCTTCACGCCGTCCAAGCGCTCATGTATCAGCGCGTAGATCTCGAGCCGATTGCACGTGCCGACGATCGTACAGGCTTCAACGACATCGTATTCGCTCAGCTCGCGAAGCGCCTTCCGCAACGCATCTCCCCGCAACGCGGCGCGCTCGCGCAGTGCAAACGGAGCTGTCTCGTGATTCATCCCAACCAGCGCTATCAGCATCAATCAGGTCCGTTCCCGCCACTCCGGCTCGGCATCACGAGCGGGGTTGTCAGGTTTGTCGAGAACACTATGAAGATAACCGAGGATCGAAGAAACCGCAACCGTGCTGTGCCTTGTCCTGTGAGACGCATGATTGTATGATCAGCGGCATGCAATCGAATCGCGGCAGCAGCTCCCAGCCTACGAATAACGGCTCCGGCGGTCACCGCTTTACGCTTGCGGCGCTATTCTTCGCCGGGTTCTGCGTTTTCGTAACCCTGTTCACCTCGGTGACGTTCCTGCCGCTGTACATCCGTGAGCTCGGCGGCGGGCCGGTATCGGGCGGTTTGCAGAACACGGTGTTCTTTTTCTCCGGTGTGCTACTGCGTTTCTACCTCGGTCCGATGGCCGACCGCCACGGCCGCAAGCTTCCGCTCTTGATTGGAACCGTAGTATCGGCAACCGCCCCGCTCGCGTTCGCTGCCTCCGGTAGCATCCCGGCCCTCCTCGCCGCACGTGTCTACCACGCAATTGCACTCGCCGCCTTCCTCTCGGCGGCCAGCTCACTGGTTGCCGACTGTGCTCCCGAAGGCCGGCGCGGCGTGTACCTCGGCGCCTACCGCTTTGTTGTAACCTCGACTATCTTGATTGGTCCACCCATCGCCGAGCTGAGCATTGCTGCGTTCGGGTTCACCGGCTGGTTCCTCCTGAGCGCCGCCGTGCATCTGCTCGCGATTCCGGGAATCGCGCTGATGGTGGTACCGAAACTGAAGCAGCGTCTCCAGGGCGACCTGCGCGGGAGCTTCGGGCGCGTGCTGCGTAGCCCGACGGTAGGGTCCGTGCTCACGGGAATCGCGCTGCTGTCGGTGGTATACAGCGCAGTGTTGACGTACGTGCCGCTGTCGGCTGAGGAGTCCGGGCGGGCGGCAGGGCCGTACTTTGTGGTGTTCGGAAGCGTCGGGTTGTTCGCCAACCTGGTCGCCGGAGGGCTTTCCGACCGACTCGGGCGCCGCCGGGTGGCGTGGCCCGCAATCTTGGCGCTGCCGGCGGCGATGCTGCTGTTGGCCGTGCCCCAGCATCCGCGCTTACCGTTCTATGCGAGTGCCGCGCTCGGGGGTTTGGGGTTCTCGGCCGGACTCGCGGTTACCATCGCGTGGCTCGTTGATCTGGTATCTGAACGGCTGAAAGCAACCACGCTTGCGCTGCAAGAAAGCACCATCGACACCTTTATGGCCGTAGGCGCGCTGTTGTTCGGCACGATGGTGGAGCAATTCGGAATGTCCGGGTCGTTCTTCTACTTCGGCGCGGCGGCGGCGGCGGTCACCCTTGCGCTCGCGTATCGTACAGCGCGGACCGAAGCGCGCCGGAAAGCACACGCGTTGTGACCGCAACGCTGCTTGCGGCGCACACCCCACTACGGGCGCCCGCACATCAGCGCTCGCCGTGATAGCCGGGCCGCGCGAGCTCAAAAACATCGCGCACAAAGCAGTACGCGCTTCCGGCCAGTCGACCGATGGGACGAAGCATGCGCGGATCGATTCGAAACCGGTTATCGATCAGGCTGTCGGCCACGTAGATATGCATCACCTCACCAAGCACCAAGGTCGCACTGCCGGATCCTTCACCGATCGGAATTTCCCGGACCGGGACGCATTCCAAACTGATGGGAGTCACCGCCGGCCGCGGGGTCTCCACCCGCGTTGAAGCGGCGGTTTCTAAACCGAGCGCCTCCGCTTCGCTGTGGCCCCGCGGATAGTCGCAGGCGCGAGGTTCACCCGGCCCTCGGCTCCCATCGTGGTTACCCAGGCGATCGGACGCGGTAGCACACAGCCGGTCAATAGCTTGTACAGCTCCGCGGGAGCGTGTTCGCGGGGGTCTATCTGCATAATGTGCTCCTCACTGCGGTTGTTGCAGCTTTTCGAGTATGATCAACACGGGCATTCATGGCGATGCGCTTGCTACATCCCGGAAATCTGCGTACGATACTCGGCATGCAGATTCGCCAACGTGAGCTGAGGCTCTCGCCTCGTCCCCGAGGGTTTCACATTATTACTGCCGAGATCGAGGACGGCTTGCCCCAACTCGCCGAGGTGAAAAACGGTCTGGCCCACCTGTTTCTGAAGCATACTACCGCCGCGCTGACGTTGAACGAGAACGCCTCGCCGGATGTGCGCGGCGACCTGGAGTTCATACTTAACGCGGTGGTGCCCGAAGGTCGCCGGGAGTACCGGCACATCTTGGAAGGCCCGGACGACATGCCCTCCCACGCCAAGAGCTCGCTGCTCGGTACAGGGCTGACGGTTCCGATCACGAACGGCCGGCTCAATCTCGGAACCTGGCAGGGCATTTACCTGTGCGAGCATCGCAACAACGCCGGCTCCCGCCGCGTGTTGGCAACCATCCTGTCATAGCGCGCGACCACGGGAGCCCATCCCGCTGCGGCTTACCCGAGCAATGCCGTAAGCTTGGACAACTGCTTCAAGCCGTGGCCCGTGAGGATCACGATCGCTTCAGCGCGGTCGGCGCTGCTCAAACGCCGCCATGCGGCGTAGGCGGCGGCACTTGTCGGCTCAGCGAAAACCCCGCGCTGCAGCAATTTTTCGGTGGCACTTTGAATCTCGGATTCGGAGACCGCCATGGTGTACCCGTTGCTATCACGGATCGCTTTGAGCACCGCTGCCGAACGCGGCGGATTCTGCACCGCAATCCCCTCGGCAATGGTCGGTGACACCTCAATTTCGCTGTGCCGCTCGGCGCCTGCCTCAAAGGCCCGATGCACCGGGCTGCAGCGCTCGGCTTGAACACCCACAAGGCGCGGAGCCTCCTCAATATAACCGGCGTGCAGCAGCACCTCGAACCCACGCTGCAGGCCTTCGATGTACCCACCCGAGCCGAGCGGCAAGACAATCAGCGACGGCAGCTCCTCACCGAGTTGCTCCCACAGCTCAAACGCGGTGCTCTGCAGGCCGAGAACAAAGGCCGGATTCCACAGGTGGCTTGCGTAACAGCTTCGCTGCGCGGCTTGCGCGGCGGCCTTGGCAGCATCGTCGCGCGTGCCGGCAATCGTACGGACCTCGCCGCCGTACAGCCGAATCTGCGAGAGCTTACCCTCGGGCGTATAATCGGGGGTGTATATGCTGCAGCGGATTCCTGCCGCTGCCGCGTACGCCGAGACGGCCGCGCCGGCGTTGCCGGATGAATCCTCAACTACGTGTTTAGCACCGAGATGCGCGAGCAGCGAGATCAGCACCGCCGCCCCGCGGTCTTTGAACGAACCGGAGGGCTGCAGATAATCGAGCTTGGCGAGCATAACGCCTTCAGGCAAAGACACCCGTGTAAGCGGTGAGCACCCCTCACCCAGCGATATGCGCTTACAATCACGCGGCAGCCCGTACGCCTCGCGGTAGCGCCAGATGCTGTGGTCACGCTCGGCCAGTGCCGATAACGGAAAGACGCGGTACTCCGGATACTCCAGGTACCCGCCGCAGCGACAGCGGAACAACAACGCGGTAGCCGTGTAGCGAGCGCCGCACGAAGCGCAAGTATATTCCATATCTCCTTGTAATGCCGTCCTAGGCAGCTGTCAACAGGAATCGAAAAGACCGAGCGCCGGCGGGGCCGCCTTGAACCGGGCTCACTCCCACCACGCGTGAAAATGATGCACCGGGCCGTGACCTGAGCCCAGGGAATACCCCGACCCGGCCTCCAGCGCGTTCGAGAGGTACTCCTTGGCGCGCTCTATCGCCGCCTCGAGCTGCTGCCCGTGCGCTAGGAATGCGGCAATCGCCGAGGCCAACGTGCAGCCGGTGCCGTGGGAGTTCGCCGTTTTCACTCGCCGCGTCGTGAACCACCGGTAGCGCACGCTGCCGTCCTCGGTGCGCACGGCGAACAGGTCGGCGCTTTCCTCGCCGGTCAAATGCCCCCCCTTCAGCAACACCGCACGCGGCCCGTTGTCGAGCAAGCGCTCGCAAGCGGCGCGCTGCACCGCTTCGCCGCCGTCGATGCTCATGCCGCTCAGCACTTCAGCTTCCGGTATGTTCGGGGTGATCACATCGGCAAGCGGCAGCAGCTCACCCAGGATCGTCTGTTCGGCTTCCTGCTTCAGCAGCCGATCCCCGCTCTTTGCAACCATTACCGGATCGAGCACCACGTTGCGAGCGTTCCAGTACCGTAGTCGTTCGGCCACTACGCGCACAACCTCGGTATTCGCAAGCATCCCGATCTTTACCGCATCAGCGCCGATATCCTCAAACACCGCATCCACTTGCACACCGGTGAACTCCGCCGGCGGCGTATGAATGGCGCGCACCGCCACGGTGTTCTGCGCAGTCAGCGACGTAATCACCGAAGCGCCGTAACAGCCGAGCGCCGATACCGTCTTGAGGTCCGCCTGGATGCCCGCCCCACCACCGCTGTCCGAGCCGGCGATTGTACATACTCGTCGATAACGCTTTTCATCAGCCATGATTCCCTCCCTCGCTCACTCATTTCGAAAATGATCGAACCCCAACCTCGCCGGATCAACGCGCCGGTCCCCGTGCCGGTAGACCAGTTCGCGGTTTTCGGTGATGTGCCCCACCGCGAATAACTCGCGGCCAAACTCTCGCGCGAACGCGGCGGCCAGCTGCGCGTAGGCGCCGGTTTCAACACAACACAACAGCGCGTAGTCTTCGCCGCCGCCTACCGCGAACTCCCACGGTTGCCAGCCGTTCGCTTCGGCAACCCGCTGCAACTGCCGCGAGATCGGAAGCTGCTCGATCACCACCTCCGCCCCGCAGCGTGACTGCTCCATGATCCGGCGGATATCCGAATCAAGGCCGTCGGAGAGGTCGATCATCGCGTGCACCGCCGCCGCGGCGCCGAGCCACTCACCCTCGCGCAGATGTGGGCGCGGGTCGAGGTGCCGCTCGATGAGGAGCTCCACGGCCTCGTCACGCGGAAGTGCCTCCAGCAGCGTTTGCAGCCCCGCGCCGGAGTCACCGAGATAGTCGGTAACGCACACCGTGTCTCCCGCCTCGGCCTGACCCCTCACTTTGATCCCGGCGCGCGTAACCGACCCGATAATCGTAAACTGAATCACAATCGGTCCCGCCGAGCGCGTTGTATCGCCGCCTATCAGCGTGGTGCCGCTGTCACGCAAGCGATCCTCAACACCGTCAAAGAACTCGTCGATCCAGGCCACCGGCAGCTCTTCCGGTAATGCCAGCGACAACAGCGCGGCACGGCAGCTCCCCCCCATCGCGGCGATATCACTGAGATTGACCGCGAGCGATTTACGGCCGAGCTGACGCGCACTGATTGCGTCACGGAGAAAGTGACTGCCTTCGATCAGGAGGTCTGTAGTTACCAACTCGAGCTCATCCCCGCCGCGGTCGATTACCGCACAGTCGTCGCCGATGCCGAGCCCGGAAGCGCACAGCGCCGGGGCTCCCTCTGCGGGTCCGAGCGACGCACTCATTGGGAAACGCTCGGCGATGCGTTGAATCAGGCCGAACTCACCGATTTCGCGCAGCGTCATCTCGCACACTCCCGCACAAGCTTCGCCAATCGCTCGGCCTCTCGGCGCGGATCGGAAGCTCGGCAAATCGCGGATATCACCGCGATGCCGTCAAGCCCGCTGCACAGCGGGGCTGCAGCGGTCTCGCCGTTCAAGCCGCCGATTCCAATCAAGCGATGCGAGGTGCGGCTGCGCGCAGCACGAATGCCGTCTGAGCCCCACTCGGTTACGGTGTCGGTTTTCGTGGAGGTACTATAGATCGGGCTCAACGCGACATACGCAAGGTCCCACTCCTCAGTTTCTTCGAGCTGCTCAAACGACTCTACCGATACCCCAATCAGCGCGTTGGCCCCCAGCAGCTTACGCGCGAGGTGATACGGCATATCGCTTTGCCCGAGATGTACACCGTCGGCCTGTGCCGCCCAGGCGACGTCCGCCCGATCGTTGACGATCAGCGGCACACCCAGCGGTGCCAGCCGTTTTCGCAAAGTCCGCGCCGCCTCGATGAACGCACGGGTTGAGAGCGTCTTTTCGCGCAGTTGAACCGCGCCGACCCCACCCTTCACGGCCTCAACCACCAGGTCTTCCAGCGACCGGTCGGCGATCATCTCACGGTCGGTCACCAAATACACTCCCCAGTTCACCTGCAGCCAGCTGCCGGTCTGCAAGCCGGTCATACCGGGGCCCACCGTAAGCGACTGTCGATCTCGGACTCCCCAAGATTGTACAGCGCGTCGAGGAAGCGCCACTGCAGTGTTCCCGGCCCGTCGGAGTGCTCAGCGGCGATCTCGCCCGCTATACCGGTAATTGCCATCCCCGCCGCGGCAGCCAGCGGTAGGTCACGAGTCACGCCGACTGCGGCGCCGGTAATCGCGCTTGCAGCACAACCGAGCGTGGTCACGCGCGGCATCAGCGGATTCCCGTTGGACAGCCGCACGATCGTAGAACCTTCGATAATGTAGTCATCGGGACCGCTGACACTCACAACACAGCTATAGCGATTGGAGAGCAGCTGACCGGCCTCGATTGCGTCGGCCGACTCATCGTCGGAGTCTACGCCGCGAGTGCGCGCGCGCTCATCAGCCAGCGCTTTGATCTCGCTGGCGTTCGCGCGTATGACGCTCACCGGCGTTTCCTCGAGCAGCTCCAGTGCGGTACGTGTTCGAATGCGCGACGCCCCGGCGCCGACCGGGTCAAGCACCAGCGGGAGCCCGCGTTGATGCGCACACCGAGCCGCAAGCTTCATCGCCGCGATCCACGGGCCGCTGAGCGTTCCTATGTTGATAACTAGCGCCTGAACCAGCTCAGCCAGCTCGGCGAGCTCCTCCGATGCATGCGCCATGATCGGGGACGCACCGAGCGCAAGCAGGGCGTTGGCCGAACTGTTCATCGCGACATAGTTCGTGATGTTGTGTACCAGCGGCCGTTGCTCGCGGATTTGTGTGAGGGTTTCAATTACCTGAGCTGAATCAAGATTGTGTTTCGCCATACAGCCTCCCTTTACGCGAGGTTCCGTAGTCTGCAGGGGGTGAGACGAAAGCACGGCAGGCTGCTCGGCAAGCGAAGCGCCGAGCGGAGCGGCATACTCGCCGGCCGGTGCTTCGCAGCCAAGCACGTCCGTTTTCCTTCGCCGGCATTACCCGGATCAGGTTCAAGGGTCTAGTCTCAGCCGTCGCAGTTGTGCAACAGCTCCCCTAACGGAACGGTTATCGACGACCGTAAGATACTCCGGCGAGATGAATGAGGTCAAGGACGGTTCCAACCAAAAAAAAGGCACTCGCCGCGACAAACGGGGGGCAACGGCGAGTGCCATGGAGGCAGTGAGCTGGTGGGACCAGCAAACCTTACTTACAAGCTCAAGGATAGCAACTTCTCAGCTCGATGTCAAGCTCTCGAGTGCCTCATCGATGAGCCCGTCCTGATTTAGCTCGCGCTCGTGTGCCTCGACCACTTTGAGATCGCACTGAATAGCAGGTTTGCGGGGGGCGAACAGCACACAGCAGTCTTCGAACGGCCGGATCGAGATCTCGTACGTTCCGATTGTGCGGGCGCGAGCGATGATATCGGCCTTGTTGAACCCCAGCAAGGGGCGCAGCACCAGATGAGGGCTCGCGGCATCGATGGCCGCCATGTTCGAAAGGGTTTGACTTGCCACCTGGCCGATACTGTCGCCCACGACCAACGCGTCGAATCCACACTGCTCAGCGAGCCTACCGGCGATGCGTTGCATGAAGCGGCGCTGGACGATGGTCCAGTACTCCGCCGGAATGCGCTCGGCGATCTCTTCCTGTATTCGGGAAAACGGCACGAGTAACAACCGCACCGGCTCGGGCGTCCAGTGGTTCAAGGCGTGCACCAAATCCCGGACTTTCTCCTCGGCTTTCAAGCCGGTGTACGGCGGACTGTGAAAATGCACACACTCAACCCGTAAGCCCCGCTTCATTGAGTACCATGCCGCGACGGGGCTGTAGATGCCTCCGGACAGCAACGCCAGCGCCGATCCGGTTGTGCCGATAGGCAACCCGTCGGCTCCCGGCTGCCTATCGGCGAACACCGTCACTTGATCACGCCGGATTTCTACCACTATCAGCAGCTCAGGCTGGTGTACGTCTACCGAGAGCTCGGGTGCTGCCTGCAGAACCCGCGCGCCGACGCGGCGATTCAGCTCTTGTGACTCAATTGGAAATGCCTTGTTCTTGCGCGAATGCTCGAGCTTGAAAGTACGGGCCCCGCTCTCAACCGCCGCAATCGCCCGGCGCACCACCGCGGCCTCAAGGGCGTCCAAGTCAACCGGCACCGCCTCGGCGCGCCCGAACCACTTAATTCCGAACACGCGCCCCAACGAAGAGCTGCACCTGCGCCACAGCTCGTCTTCGCTTTCCGGCCGGAACTCCAGCTCAAGCCGGCCGTGGCGCAGCGCAAGACGCCCGGGCTCGCAGTCGATCTGGTCGAGAATGTTCCTGCGAAGCTGCTCTATAAAGCGGCTGCGTTGCCCCCGCTTCAGCGCAACCTCGTCGAACGCTATGAGGATCAAGTGCCGCGCCGAACCGACCTCCCCGCCGCCTGGGTCGCTTGAGTTGCGGCGTAGATTCATCGCAGCACCCGTTCGGCTACCGGACGCAGTCGTTTTACCGCCTGCCGCAGCACCTCGGCTACTCGGCTGATCTCCTCGGCGGTGGTCATGCGGGAGAGACTGAACCGAACGCTCGCATCGATAAGCCGCCGCTCGAATCCAAGCGCCTCCAAGACATGGCTGCGCTTGTTGCGCGAAGCCGCGCACGCGGAGCCGGTGGACACCGACACGCCGAACTCCGACAGCGCGTTTACCATCACCTCACCGGGTATCGGCGGAAACGACACCGCAAGCGTGCCGGCTACCGCCCCGGGTGGCGACAACACCACCGCCTCGGGAATCGAATCCATTACCTGCAGCAACTCACCTCGCAAGGCCTCGACGCGCGCGTAATCGCGCTCCCGATCTGCGCCGGCGGCAGATACCGCAGCGGCGAACCCGGCGATCCCGGGGATGTTTTCGGTACCGGCGCGCAACCCCGACTCGTGACCGCCGCCGCGCAACAACGGCCGGCACCTAACTCCGGCCCGCACATACAGCGCACCGGCGCCTTTCGGACCGTGCAGCTTATGTGCGCTCACGCTGTAGGCATCGAGGTCCGCGGCCGGCGAAACCAACTTGCCGAACCCTTGCACCCCGTCACTGTGTACGATGGTATCGCGACGGCGGGCCTTGACCGCGCGGGCAAGCTCGGCCACCGGGAAAACGGCGCCGGTCTCGTTGTTGACCTGCATGACGCTCACCAGGATTGTGTCGGCGCGCATCGCATCGCACACCTGTCCGGCTGTTACGCCGTAGCCCGGATGCGGGACGAGATAGCTTATCGTAAAGCCCTCCTGCTCGAGCTGCCGCAGCGGCTCGAGTACCGAAGGATGCTCAACCGCTGTCGTAACGATATGGCTGCCGCGGCCGCGATACGCGTGCGCGACTCCGTACATTATTGTGTTATTCGCCTCGGTGGCCCCCGAGCAGAAGTACAGCTCAGCTTTAGGGACGCCCATCCGCTGCGCAATTTGCTCGCGGGCGGACTCTAAGACACGTTCGGCGGCAAGCCCCGCGCGATGAAGGCTCGAAGGGTTGCCGAATGTAGTCTCAAGGCACTCCCGCACCGCCTCAAGCGCTTCAGGCGCGACCGGGGTTGTTGCGTTGTTATCGAGATACACAGACTGCATTCTACCCGATTGTATCGAGATTCAACGGCAAGCGGCAACTCACCGGGGGCGCGCCGCGGCCGCGGAGCCATCGGCGCCGTGACTGTAGCGCGGAGCTTCCGGCGACCCCGCGCGGGCGGGTTTCACCGGTACTTGCGATTGTAGATGCTGAGCAGCAGGCCGACCGCGAGCATGCCTGTGATTAAGGGAGAACCGCCGTATGAGAGAAAGTACAACGGAATACCGGTCACCGGCATCACACCAATCGTCATACCAATATTCACCGCAAAGTGAAACAGCAGCAGCGCCACTATACCGCCGGCTAGATAAGAGCCAAACGCATCACGGGAATACGCCATTATGAACAGTCCGCGCACAAGCAGCACAAGGAACAACGTGAACACCAGCAGCGAGCCGACGAACCCCCACTCCTCGGCGATGATCGAAAAAATGAAGTCGGTACTCTGTTGCGGAAGATACTGGAAGTGCGTTTGCGTCCCCTGCAGGAAACCTTTACCGGTCAGCCCGCCCGAGCCGACGGCAGTGATCGATTGGATTGTGTTCCAACCGGCTCCTCGTGGATCGAGATTCGG
>PWQX01000037.1 GCA_003556605.1 Spirochaetaceae bacterium | reverse complement strand
TGTGACCCCGCACCGTTCAAACGGTGATCGCTGACCGAACTACGGTTGCGGCCGGATCGCTTTGACTGGTATAAGGCGCGGTCGGCGCGCTCAACGAAGTCGCTCATAGCGATATCGCGTTCGGGATCGTAGATCGCGATGCCGGCAGAGAGCGTAACGGCGATGCGCATCCCCTCCTGCTTGGCGCTCCGCTCGGCAACAGAATTGCGAATCCGCTCGGCGATCTCATAAGCGGTCTGATGATCACTTTCAGGCAACAGTACCGCGAACTCTTCGCCCCCGTAGCGTGCCGCAAGATCGTTCTGACGGACGTTGCTGCGAATGGTATCGGCTACGCCTTTGAGAACTTCGTCGCCGACGTTGTGCCCGTAGGTGTCGTTTACGCCCTTGAAGTGGTCGATATCAAGCAGCACTAACGCAAAAGGATGGCGGCGGCGCTCGTTGCGTAGCTCGGAAATGCTCGACTCCAAGGCATGACGCAGCTTGAGCCTTGTCATCGTGTCGGTTCGAGAGCGCTCAAAAAGCACCGCGTTACTGATCGCGATGGCGGCAAACAACGCCACGTTCAACAGATACTCTTTTTCTTGAGCGGTGAAGGCAGTGTTGTCGATGCGTTCGGCCAATAGCAGCACACCCTGCAGCTCGCCCTTGGCCTGCACTGGAACCAAGAGGTCGGGTGTCAGCCGCGCAATCGCAGCCGGCAGCGCAACGTGGCTTTCGAGCTCGCCGAGTGTGAAGCAGCGCGTATTTTCACTCAGGAAACGATAGACGGCGTGATCGGCGCTGACGCGGTACTCGATATTGTGGTCGACATCGAAGCCGATGTAATTGCGGTGCAGTATCAGATCGTCGCTGGACAGCTCTTTGCGGGTGAGTATCCCGGCGCGCAGGACCCGCATTTGTGCCACGCAAATGTGCAGGATCGAGTCGATGAGCTCGTGGTACTCCAGCGTAGAGCTCAAGCTCTTGATGATCTCCAGCAGCTGACGGAGATCGAACACTTCCTTTTCCAGCTCTTGGTTGCTCGGAGAATCGTGATGGAGGCCGTCACCTTCGCGCAACGGTAACGCCGAAACGTCGCACTGCATCCTATCTATACTATCGACCATTGAGCTGACCGAGTTTACTCATGGATCAGAGTTTCGCCGCAAACAACGGTGCCGGCACTGCTATGCGGGTCCTACGGATCTAGATCTCAGAACGCCCATTCTCCGCTGCGGAACACCGACTCAGAAGACCCATCGGCTGTTACACCGTCGATGTCCAGTTGGTTCGACCCGATCATGAAGTCGTAGTGAACCATGCTGCTGTTGCCGCCGCGCTCGAAGAACGCATCACTGCTGAGGTGCTCCCCGTCCTGCAGGCAGAAGCGGTAAGCGCGGCCCAACGCGAGGTGGCACGAGGCGTTCTCATCGAACAGCGTATTATGAAACAGTAATCCCGAGCGCGAAATCGGCGAGCTGTCGGGCACAAGCGCGACCTCACCTAAGCGTGCGGCGCCGGGATCGGTGTCAATAGTCTCACGGAGGCAGTCCTCGCCGACGCGTGCGGAGATCTCGACCACGCGCCCGTGCTCAAAGCGCAACTGAAACTCGTCGATGGTACGACCGCTGATCGCAAGCGGACGTGTGGCAGCAACGGTTCCGCTCACGTGCCGGCAGTGCGGCAGCGTGAACACTTCCTCGGTCGGAATATTGGGGATGAACACGATGCCCGACGGAGTACGCGAGCCGACACCGTGCCATTCATGGCGTTCGGGAAGGCTCACTGTGAGATCCGTGCCCGGCGCGCTGTAGTGCAGTTCACGGTACTGTTTGGCGTTCAGGTGCCGAGTGCGGCGTGCGATCCCGGCGGCGTGTTGCTCCCACGCCTCAATCGGATCATCCAGGTCGAGTCGACAAAGGTGGAATATCTGTTTCCATAGCCGCTCCACGGCATTCTTGGCCGCCAGCCTTGGAAACACGGTGCGCGCCCATCCGGAGGTTGGAACAGCCGCCACCAACCAGTTTACCGCGTTGCGCATGCTGTAACTGCGAAACTCGTTCATGGCGTGGTTCTCGGCGCGGACAGCCTCGGTCACCCTGCGCGACTCGATCCCGTCCAATAGCGACGGGTCGGCGCCGGTGATCGAAATAAACGCATCGCCGCGGCGTGCACCTTCGACCAGTGCGTCGGTTTGATGGGTGGGGTACTCGCTGAAAGAGTCTTCCGGTGCGAGCTCGAAACGGGTCCGCGTGATGCGGTCGTCGGCCCAAAAGAGCTTCACGTGGCGAGCACCCATGCGGTACGCCGTTTCGCTGAGGATGCGTACGAACTCCGCCTGCTCTACCGGGGCCTTGCGTACAAACAGGCGCTGTCCCGGCTGAAGGTTCACACCCTTTCGCAGCAAGAGCTCTGCGTAAGACCGGAGCTTGTCGGAAAACTGTTTCATGATACGGCTTCCTTCAGTTGGGTTTGCCGGCGGGCGTTATAGTGCAAATAGAATATCTCGACTGCAACCGCTATGGTCAACGCTATCGCTGCGGTGACCGCGCCCGGTACCGGCAAGATCTGCGCACCGGTGAGCACCGCAACAAACAGCACGCCGCCGTATAACACAACCGCTTTGGCGATCGCCATCGTCGTTTTGCTGTAGATATGTTTCGCCCGAAACCAGGACTTCAGGGTGAACAGCAGCGGTATGAGCGACAATAGCATGGTTGGAATCTGGGTAAACGGTGCAAGCCGCGGCGTTAAGCCCGCCACCCGCGTATACCACCACGTGTTCGCCGGTGTCAGCGCCAGAATCAGAAACAGCCCGCTGAGGCCGAAACCGAGCTTGGCGGCAAAGCAGCGCAGTTCATGATGCCCGCCTGGCCGGGGCAGCAGCGCCACCGTCACCTCCTGAAACGACAGCGCCATCGAGGCGAACAGAAACATGTACGCGTTGATGACCGGCCATACCGCGAGCGACTGTAGCGGGTACGGTGCGCGGGCGATGCCGACGGTCATCAACGGCTGCGCAATCAGATACAGCACCGAGGTCAGGCTCAGTGGAATATAGAATTGCAGCAAGTGTTTCCACGAGCCGGGAGCGATTTGCCCGGCGTGTTCCGAGCGTTCCGGCATAACCTCACGTAGCACCGCCCGTACGAACGCCCAACTCGCCACAGCAGCGGTTATCACGCCCACCGAGAGCGCGAGGCCTGCCAAGGCCGCTCCCGGCAAGATGCGCGTGCGGTACCCTATCGCCAGGACCGTACCCATTGTCATGAATCGCAACACCATCGCGATTGGGATGACATTGGTGCGACCGTAGCGTATGAGCACCCCCTGCCAAAGCCGGCGATAAGCAACTGCGGCGGTAAACGGCGCCGCGAGCAGAAACGCGTTGCGGCTCGGTGCGATTACCTCGACGGGTGCGCCGATGATGTACTCCAATATCAGCGCGTACAGCGGTGTCGCGGCGATGAGTACGTGCAGCGCGGTGAGTCCAAGGGCCAATGCGTGGGTGAACCGCAGCAGTCTGCGGTAGTGGCTGCGATCGTAACTCAACGCGGTTCCGGCGGCAAGCAGTTGGATTACCGGACTCTCGACCGCAAGCGCTATCACGAACATGATCCCGAACGCGGCGAGCTCAACTTCGGCCTGATCGAGTCGGGCGATGACCCCTGTCATTGCAGGCTGCTCCACCGCCATGAGTAACCACATCGCCGCGAGCGGCACCCAGAACCAGAAGATACCGGCCTGGCTGAGATCACCGTCATTATGGAGCATGTGAGATCCAAGGCGAGCACGAGAACTCGCGCGCCGCCGCGTTGCCGAACGTACGTGCATTAGGCATTAGTTATAGCAATTCCCAGCGTGTCTTCCGGCCCGGTAGTATGCAACCGTGCCGCCTCACGGATCGAGCTTGCTTTGCAGCGCCCCCTCGCAAGCGAGGCCCTTGCGGCTACGAGGAGCGCAGTATACGCGAAATGCGCCGCACCTGAAAAGGCGCGCCCGGTTTCGCGATATGGTAGACTCTTAGAGATGATAGATACCGACACTCTCTTACGGCTTGCGGCAGACCTCGTGCTGGCGGTTCATTTCCTGTACGTGGCGTTCGTGGTTTTCGGGTTGGCGGCAATTGTGTGGGGCGCGCTGCGACGCCGCCCGTGGGTGCGCAACCCGGTTTTCCGGCTTCTGCATCTGGCCGCGATCGCGATCGTGGCGTTGCAGGCCATGCTCGGCTTGGCGTGCCCCCTCACGGTTTGGGAGTACGAGTTGCGAGCGGCTGCCGGTCAGAGCCCGGCTGAGCTTGATTTCATCCCTCGGCTCTTTCAGCAGATAGTGTTTTACGAGTTCCCCCCCGAGTTCTTCCTCGCGCTGTATATCAGCCTAACCGCCGTCGTTGTGCTCACCCTGTGGCTGATCCCGCCGCGTCGAGGCACGCGGAGCGCGAGAGACACACGGCCGAACAGACGGCCCAACAACCGCTCAGGTGATTGACTGAGTTCCGCGGTCAGGAATATGCTTTGAGCGCGGTGAAGCTCTCATACGCAAGGAGGACAAGTATGCGAACCCACACAATGCGAAGGCTACGCGGACAGCGGCATTTAGGAGTCGCGATAGCGGTTCTTACGGCGGCGGCCCTGGTGTTGTTCGGCGCATGTCCGCTGTTCGCCGGGGCCGGGGGTGAGAATGCCACATGGAGCGAGCGTGAGCTCGAAGCGCGGGTTGCGAGCGAAAAGGAGTCTTTTCGTCTCGTTGAGGTGGTTTCGGGGCTGCGAAATCCATGGGGCATGACGTTCCTGTCGGGCGGCCGGGCCTTGGTGACCGAGCGGGCGGGACGGCTGTATCTGGTAGATTTCGACCGGGCCGAGGTCCAGCAGGTCAGCGGTCTGCCGCGGATAGCCGCCGGCGGTCAAGGAGGGCTGCTGGATGTGGCTGCGGACCCTGAGTACGGCGACAACGGTTGGATTTACTTTACGTACTCACAAGAGTACGACGGCGGTACCGGCACAACACTGTCGCGCGCGCGTTTGAGCGGAACACGGTTGACGGACCTGGAAGAGCTCTTTCGGATGAGCCCTCCCGGCCGTGGAGGGCGGCACTTCGGCTCGCGAATCGCGTTTTTGCCCGATCACACGGTGGTGTTTTCAATCGGCGACCGAGGCGACCGGCACAGGGCGCAGGACTTTCAGGATCACGCCGGGAGTTTGGTGCGTCTTAATCGTGACGGCAGCGTCCCCGGCGACAATCCGTTTCTCAAGGACCCGGATGTACTCGACGAGCTGTACACGCTCGGGAGTCGCAACCCGCAGGGTTTAGTGTTGCATCCGGAAACCGGGGTGCTGTGGCAGCACGAGCATGGTCCCCGTGGGGGTGATGAGCTGAATATCATTGAGGCGGGCAATAACTATGGCTGGCCCGAGATGTCCCAAGGCGTAGAGTACGCGACCGGGCAACCGATTGGGCAGGGCACCGAAGCGCCCGGCATGACGCAACCGATAGAACACTGGTCGCCGGCGATCGCCCCCTCCGGGATGGCGTTTTACTTCGGCGCCGCGTTGCCGGGGTGGGAAGACAGTCTATTCATCGGCTCGCTCGTCGACACCCATCTGTTACGTTTAGAGATCGAGAGCGGCCAAGTAATACACCAGGAACGGCTATTGGACGGCACGCTCGGCCGTATTCGTGATGTTCGCCTCGGGCCGGACGGATACCTGTACCTCTTGACCGACGAATCGGACTCAGGGGTCTACCGTATTGAGCCGATCAAATAAAGAGTAGCCGTGCACGGGAAGCCGCTTGGCGCGTAACGTTCGTGAGTGCCGCTGTGTTATACTCAGACTACCGTTTACGGCGCAAAACGATTAGGAGCGTATGGAAACCAAACAGAGACGCCGGCGCGAGTATTTGATCCTGATTGTGCCGCTGGCGGTGGTCCTGGTGCTGGCGCTGATGCGGCTTTTGCCCGCCTATCGCAACGCCGAGATGGGCACCTATGATCTCATGTTGAGCCTGCGACCCGAGGTCGAGGAGCGCGAAGAGATCCTGCTGTTGAATATCGATGACCTCGCGATCGCGCAGGTGGGCATGTGGCCCTGGAGCCGGCAAGTCATGGCCGACGGCCTGCTGCTGCTCTCGGAGCTCGGCAGCGGGCAGGTGGTTCTCGATATCGAGTATGTCGACACCAGTCCCATGGGGGTGGACGCCGACCTGTTACGCCGGGACATCCCGGCTCAGTTTCACACGCAGTTCGGTGAGCTTTCCGGTTCAATCCGCGCTTTTTTCGAAGCGCTGCAAGCCGGTGCGATCCCGCTTGAAGAGGCTGGTGACTTCATCGACGAGCTCGACGGACTGACGGCGCAGAAGCGCGACACGCTCCTGCGCTCGGTCAGTGCTATTGCGCGCGATAACGATGAGTATCTGGGTTTGGCAGCGGCGGCTGCCGGCAACGTCTACGCAACGGTCAACATGCTGCCCGACGAGATTGGACTTGTCGCGGTGAGTGACCGGCTGCGAGACTATGCGCGCGAGCGGATCCCGATTGCAGAGTTGTCCGGTTCCGAGAGCAGCTTTCGCAACCTGCGCCGCGCGGGTGACATTCAGCCGACTATCTACCCGGTCCTGGCGGGTATGCGCGGTGCGGGCTTTCCCAATGTGGTGGTGGACCCCGACGGCGTGCGCCGCAGGCTTGATCTCGTGATCGAGTATGAAGGCCGCTACTATCCTCAGCTCGCCTTTGCGCCGGCCTACGATTTGCTTGGACGTCCCGAGATTGAGATGCAGCACGACCGCGTGATCCTGCGTGAGCCCGAGATCAACGGCGAGAAGACTGGGGACATCGTGATTCCGATCGGTCCTGACGGGAGGGTGCTGATCAACTGGCCGCAGAAGCGATTCAACGATAAGTTCCGCCATTTTTCCTTCAATAACCTGGTGCTGCACGAGCGCTTCGAAGACAATCTCCTCGGTAATGTCGAAATGATCGACGGTGCGGGGTATCTGCGCTACCACGACGGCGACTACCCGATTATGCAGCTCATCGGTGGTGCTGAGCAGCTGCGTGAGCGCCTGCTGGAGGCGCCGGATGATACGGTGCGCGCGGAATACCGCCAGGTACGGGAGCTCTTGTTCGCCGAGCTCGGGCGGTTTCTCGACGGCGGGGCCGAGCAGCGTCTGCGTGAGGACATTACTCGGGTGTTGGATTCGGGCCGCCTCAGCGAAGCGGAGGCAGCGGGGCAGGAAGAGATTCTGCGCGAGCTTCCTGAAGTGTTCAATGTGCTCGAACGTGACTACGTGAGACTCATCGACGTTCGCGAGCGGATTCGCGAAGCGGTGGCCGGCGCGATGATCTTTATCGGCCACACCGGAATCTCAACCACCGATATCGGTGTGAATCCGTTCGAAGAGCAGTATATGAACGTCGGTACGCACGCGTCGTTCGCCAATACGATTCTGCAGGCCGATTTTCTGCGCGAGTCGCCCTGGTGGACCGGATTGGTCCTTGGGCTGGCCGCGGCAATGGCGGTGACTATCGTCTCACGGCCGTTGTCACCGCGGGGCGCAATTGCGGTGGGCTTCGGTGGGCTGCTGCTGACAGCGCTCATCGTCGGCGGGGTTTTCGTGCTGCAGGACCTCTACATTCCGCTTCTGACACCGAGCTTTGCGGTCTTTTTCACGTTCTTGGTAGTGTCGCTTGTGAAGTTTGTGCGCACCGAGTCGGAGAAGAGTTTTCTGCGCAACGCGTTTTCACGCTATCTCTCGGCCGACGTCATCAGCCAGTTGATCGACAACCCGGATCTGCTGACGCTCGGCGGCGAGAAGAAAGAGCTATCGGCGATCTTCACCGACGTCAAAGGCTTCTCTACGATCTCCGAGACGATGGATCCGAGCGATCTCGTGCGCCTGCTCAACCGCTACTTAGGCGAGATGAGCGACATCATTCTTGACCTGCGTGGTACGATCGACAAGTACGAGGGAGACGCGATCATCGCGTTCTTCGGCGCGCCGCTTGATTTCGCCGACCATGCCGAAAGCGCCTGCCTCGCGACGGTACGCATGAAAAAGGCCGAAGCGCGGTTGAACCGCGTGTTTCTCGACGAAGGTCTCGCGCCCACGCCGCTTTACACGCGCATCGGCATCAACACCGGCGAGATGGTTGTCGGCAACATGGGGACCCCCAAAAAAATGGATTACACCATCATGGGGAACGCGGTCAACCTCGCCGCGCGCCTCGAAGGAGTGAATAAGCAGTACGGAACGTGGTCGCTGATCAGCGAAGCAACACGCAACGCCGCCGGCGACGGCTTTCTGGTGCGCAAGCTCGATCGTGTTCGGGTGGTCGGGATCAATCAACCGGTGCGCCTGTTCGAGCTTATCGATGAAATGAGCGAGACCACATCCGAGCAGCGCCGGCTCGTGGAGGTGTTTCACGCCGGGCTCGACCGCTTTGAGCAG
Organism: Spirochaetaceae bacterium; assembly: GCA_003556605.1. Classification (GTDB taxonomy): domain Bacteria; phylum Spirochaetota; class Spirochaetia; order DSM-27196; family SLAA01; genus B1Sed10-166. The sequence goes on along the minus strand of PWQX01000037.1, from coordinate 15,326 downwards.
CGTGACTGGGCCGGTTGCCGGCGCTATATGCAACAGGTGCAGGAAATAAACCCCGCGGATGGGCCGATGCGGTTGTTCTTGGAACGCGTGAAGAAGTACGAGACCGAGCCTCCGTCTGCGAGTTGGGACGGTGTGTTCAGTCTCAGCGCGAAGTAGGGCTGCTGTGCCGTTGTACTGTTCGTTTGTCGGCTGGTCGGGCTCGGGAAAGACGAACCTGCTGCGCGCGGTGATCGGTCAGTTGGTTGCCGACGGGCTGCGCGTGGGTGCGTTGAAGGCCACCCACCACGATGTGCGGCTTGATACCCGCGGTAAAGACTCCTACAGCTTCTGCGAGGCGGGCGCCGAAACGGTGGTGCTCACCGCCGCAACGCAGACGACCGTGTTCCTGCCGAGTGAGTTTCTGCATGGAGAACGCTTAGCGCAGCTTTTCGGCGACTTGCAGATCGTGATCGGTGAGAGCCGTATCTTCTCCGAGGGGCTGCGGTTTGAGGTCGCCGCAGGCGTCGAGGATCTATCGGGGTTGAAACGGCCGGCCGAGGAGTTAGACGCGCTGGTCACTGACAACGGTGCGTTGGCCGACGCCGCGCACCGCCGCGGGATCGAGGTGTTCGGTCGCGATCAAGGCCGCGCGGTAGCGCAGTTTATCCGCCGGCACTACGAATCACTTGGCCTATAGCTGATACGGGGAGTGAACTGCAGGCGGGCGGCGTTCGGGTCTGCGCGCAGCATCGTGACGTACGCCTCGGTTCGCGCGGGAACGCGCAGGCTCAGCGGCAACGAGCGCGTTGACTGCATGCCGATCTTGCGGATTGAGATCTCAACATCCATGTCCTCGTTGAACCCGTTGGCGATAAACATCACGTAGGTATGGTCTACCTGCTCGGTACGGATCTCAATGGACTCCGTGGGCGGAGCCTGCCGGCTGTGTCCGGCGAAGTCCTCGTCGCGAAGCTCTGAGCCGAGTACAACCTCAAAGGTTTCTTCGCCCGGGTGATAGGCGTAATAGAACTCGTTCTCTTCAATGCTGATCGCATCGCCGCTGTGGTCGACGAACTTCGTCGCGATCGACTGCATCTTGCCGTCTTCCTGCGGTATGCGTACGTCGAAATGCAGGTGCGGGCCCGAGGACCTGCCGGTATTCCCGCTGTAGCCGATATGCTGTCCCGCTTCAATCTGTTCGCCGGGTACGACAAGCGAGCCGTTGGCCTTGAGATGAACGTAGTTCCCGAAGCTGCCGTCGTCGTGCTGCACGAGAATGTAGTTTGCGTGTCCCTCGTATCGCGCACTCGCGCCGCCGACGGCGGAGTCTGCTTTGACCTCCACAACCGTTCCGCCACGCGCGGCGTGCACCGGGGTACCGATTTCCATGTCGAAATCAAGCGCGTACGTGTTCTCGCCGTGATGCGTAAACCCGCCGTAGTAGCCCTGAGTCACCCGATACTTCGCCCCGTGTGCGAACGGCAGCAGGTAGCTGTGCTCATCATCGTGCTCAACCTCGCGCGGGTCGCCGCGGGCATAGCGGTAGGCGATGCTGTAGCCGCGCCGGGTGGAGCCTTGAGCCGGATATAGGGTGAACAGGTGCTCACGCTCGGCGCCGGCTTCTATAAGCCGGAAATACGGTAACTCCGCGTCGGTTTCCAGATTAACGAGGTTTTCGAATGTGAGACGCAGCCACACCGGTATCATATGGCTGCTGTCTGCGTAAAACTCGAACTCACCTTGGGCGTTCTCCTCGCTGTAGACCTCAATCAGATCGCGACCGGCGGCCGGTGTCACTGCAGTCACCGCGAACAGCAGCAACCAGAGAACAACAAAGTGGTGAACACGCGATGTCACGGGCAATTCTCTCCTCAGTCGTTAAAGCATACCACCGTTTTGCGCGGCTTTTCCAGCCGGTTTCCGAGTGACGATGGACCGCAACCGCGGTACCTGCTACTATGGCGCCCTGTAGGAGGTATACCTGTGGCACGAGTAGTTGTACCTGAGGCGGAAGAAATCCTCGATAAAGAGTTTGCGGTGCTCGATAAAGGATTTGTCCGGCTTGTTGATTACTTAGGCGGCGATGAGCGCATAGTGCAGTCGGCGCGCGTGTCCTACGGCAAGGGCACGAAGAGCTTCCGGGAGGATCGTGGTCTGATCCGCTACCTCATGCGCAACCGGCACACCTCTCCCTTTGAGCAGGTGGTATTTACCTTTCACGCCAAGATGCCGGTCTTCGTGGCGCGGCAATGGGTTCGGCATCGCACTGCGCGGCTGAACGAGATATCCGGACGGTACAGCGTGATGCAGGACGAGTTCTATCTGCCGGGCCTCGACGAAGTGACGTATCAGAGCAGCACCAATCGTCAGGGGCGCGGGGAGCGACTGCCGGAGGATGCAGCGAGTCGCACGATAGAAACCATGAGGCAGCAGCAGGAGCAGGCATACGCCGGGTACGAGCGCCTGCTTGAAGCCGGGATTGCGCGTGAGCTCAGCCGGATCAATCTACCTCTTTCCGTGTATACTGAGTGGTACTGGCAGATCGACCTAAACAACTTGTTTCACTTCCTCGATCTGCGTTTGGATGCGCACGCACAGTACGAGATCAGGAAGTACGCGGAAGCGATGCTCCAGGTGGCGAAAACGGTCTGTCCGCTCGCCACCGAGGCATTTGAAGACTACGTTCTGCATGCGGAAACCTTTGCACGGCAAGAGCGGGATGCGTTGAACACGCTTGTTGCGCATCTCGGTCATGAGCGTATTGAAGCCGCCGCTCGCGAGGCCGGTCTCGGCGAGCGTGAGCGCGAACGATTCGGGGCAAAGCTCCGGCGCTAGAAGCGATGCGGTATTGGGGGGTCCAAGAATCGTCCGAAAAGACGGGAGAAGGGTAACTCATGTCAGTGCTTAGCAGCTCAGAGTCTGAGGTCACGCTCGAAGTGTGCGGCCGGGCCATTGCGATGCACGTGCACGCTAACGGTGTGTTAGAGTGTTTCGCGACTCTCGACCGCAATAAACGGCGCCCGCGCTCTTTTGCGGTGCTCGCGCGCGAAACATACCTTCCGTTGAATGTTTCTCAAGACGGCGCCCGCTACCGAGTCTCGCCGGCCGGAGGCGGCGCCGGCGCCGGCGCTCACGGTGATGCGCCGGGTGCAGCCGAGCTTCCGACTGTCACGTTGGATAGCGAGACCGGCATGCTGCGGGTTGAGAACTCTGCCGGGACAGCGATGTTTGAGGCGCCGCCGCCGCTGCTCGAACGTGTGCTCGCTGTGCGTGGCGGCGATGCCGAGCGCAGCGGGGATGCTGAACGCACTCCCGCGGCGCGCGCGGCGGAGCAACCACGCGCGGCTGAACGCGACGGGGTGATGCTGCGCGCGGCAAGCACCGCGGACGCCTGCTTCTATGGCCTTGGACAGCGCACTGGAGCGCTCGACAAGCGCGGCCGCACCTACCAGATGTGGAACTCCGACGAACCGTTTCAGCGCGGCACCACCGATCCCCTGTATCAAGCGATTCCGTTGCTGCTGCATTCCCGGTGGGGACGATGCGACGGGGTGTTCGTCGATTTCCCGGGCCGTTCGTGGTTCGACGTTGCCGATCGCGACGCCACGCACTTCTCTATCACGGTGGAGGACGAGGCGATCTCGTTCTTCGTCGTCCCCGGGCCCACGATCGCCGCAACGGTACGTCGCTATACCGAATTGACCGGGCGTATGCTGCTGCCGCCGCTGTGGGCAATCGGTTATCATCAGTCGCGCTATAGCTATTATCCCGATCATCGCGTGCGGGTAATCGCCGAGGAGTTTGCCCGGCGGGGCATCCCGTGCGATGCGGTCTATCTGGATATCCACTACATGGACGGATATCGGGTCTTCACCTGGGACCCGTCGCGCTTCCCGGACCCCGCCCGGCTCGTTGAGGAGCTGCACCGGTTAGGCACGCGCGTGGTTACGATCGTGGATCCCGGGGTGAAGGTCGACAGCAGCTATCATACGTTTACCGAAGGCATGCGTCGCGAGGTGTTCGCGCGCAGAAGCGACGGCACGTTATACCGTGGCGAGGTCTGGCCCGGCGAGGCGGCCTTTCCCGATTTCACCAGACGCGAAGCCCGCAGCTTCTGGGCTGAGCAACACGAGGCGTTGTTTCGCCACGGAGTCGACGGCATCTGGAACGACATGAACGAGCCGGCCGACTTTAGCGGTGATTTCTTTGACCGCACCAAGTTCACGCCGCCTTCCGAGGTTATGCTGGAGGCCGATGGGCGCCCGCGCTCCATTGACCACTATCACAACGTATACGGCAGCCTGATGTGCCGCGCCACTGCAGACGCGTTCGCTCGCCGGAAGCCGGATGAGCGCGCCTTTATCCTCACGCGTGCGGGGTACGCCGGAATACAACGCTTTGCTGCGGTGTGGACCGGAGACAACGACAGCAGCTGGGATCACCTGGCGGTCTCGGTCCCGATGCTATTGAACCTGGGTTTGTCGGGTGTTGCATTCGCCGGCGCCGATGTCGGCGGGTTTCAGGGCGACGCCGATCCCGAGCTGTTCGCGCGCTGGATGCAGGCGGCCTGTCTTACGCCGTTTATGCGCGCGCATACCGCGCGCGGAACCAGGGATCACGAACCTTGGGTGTTCGGCCCCCGGGTGGAAGCAATAGCGCGCGAGGCGATTCGCCTGCGCTACAGTCTGCTCCCGTACCTGTATGCGTGTTTCGTGGCGGCCCATCGCAGCGGGCTGCCGGTGATGCGGCCGCTGGTGCTGGAGTTCGAAGAGGACCCGCGCTGCCGGCGCTTATGGGATCAGTTCATGTGCGGGGCGGCGCTGCTGGTGGCGCCGGTGCTGCAGCCGGCGCAGGAGCGGCGTTTGGTGTACCTTCCGGACGGCGAGTGGTACCCGCTCAATGGTGACCGGCGGCACGGCGGACGGCAGGACCTGATAGTCGATACCCCGCTCGAGCATCTGCCGGTGTTTGTGCGTGCCGGCAGCGTGGTGCCGCGGCAAGTGCCCCGGCAGAACACCGGAGCGCCGGCCGGGAATGAGCTGGAGCTTGGGGTGTATCCTGCCGGCTCCGCCTTCGAGTCAAGCAGCAGCGTGTTTGACGATGACGGGCTCACACACGCACACTACGATGGGCGTTATCGCGAGACGGTGTTCGAGCTGCGCGGCAATGAGCGCTCCATTACACTGGGGATAGACCCGGTCCACACCGGGTTCGAACCGGTGTACCGCGCCTACCGTGTTCGCCTGTACGGGGTGCGCGGCGAATCGGCCGGGGAGCTGCGTGCACGGCTCGTCGGCCCGGAAGTTGAAACCGCGCAGCCGTCAGTAACCGCGGACGGCGGAAGGTCTGAGGTGATCGTCCCGGTCGCGTCGCATTACCAGGAACTGCAGCTCAGCTGGTAAGCTCGCTGAGACTGTGGTTGTGCAGAAGAGTGCGATAGACTAGAATAGAGGCGAATGATGCAAGAAGCCCTTCAAAAACGACTCGCAGTACTCATTGATGCCGACAACGCGCAAGCGTCAATCATCGACGGCTTACTCGAAGAAATCGCTAAGTACGGTGTGGCCAGCGTGAAAAGGATTTACGGCGACTGGACTAACCCGAACTTGCGTGGTTGGAAAGAGATGCTCCTTGAGTACTCTATTCAGCCGATTCAACAGTTCAGCTACACCACCGGCAAGAACGCCACCGACAGTGCGATGATCATCGATGCAATGGACCTCTTATACACCAACAAGATGGACGGGTTCTGCATCGTGTCGAGCGACAGCGACTTCACGCGTCTTTCGGCCCGTATCCGCGAGGCCGGCCTCACGGTATACGGGTTCGGCCAGGAAAAGACGCCCAAGTCGTTCGTCGGCGCCTGTGACAAGTTCATCTACACCGAGATTCTTCGCAAGAAAGCGAAAGACGATACCGGCGACACGACGACTACGCCGGCAGCCAAGAAAACGAAGGTGACCGAGCTGCGGAGTAACTCGAAGCTGGTCAACCTCCTGCGCAACGCCACCGAAGATTCCGCCAACGAGGACGGGTGGGCGCACCTCGCCGAGGTTGGTCAGAACATCGCCAACAAATCCTCGGAGTTTGACCCGCGTAACTACGGGTATCGCAAGCTCGGTGAGCTGGTAAACGCGGTGGGTCTGTTTGAAGTGAGCGAGCGTGAAAACGAGAACTCGCCCGGCAAATCGATCTACGTCCGCGATAAACGGCGGAAGTAGCCGAATCAGCGGTTAGGGCGCATGCAACTCAAGCTATTCGACTACGTCGCATTTGCAGTCGCGGTTACGGTGGTCGGCGTTTTCGTGGTGCTTGCGTACGGCAGCACCGAGGTCGGCAGTCAGATCCGCATCCAAGGCTCCGATCGCGACTACATTTACGAGCTCTCGAGTAATCGCGAGATTCTGATCCCCGGGCCGCTCGGCGACACAGAGGTTGAAATTCGCGAAGGCCACGTACGAGTTGTCGCCTCGCCGTGCCGCGACGATATCTGTGTCGCCGCCGGCTGGGTGTCCCAATCGGGTCAGTGGATCGCGTGCCTGCCGAATAGGGTGTTCATTCGCGTTGAGCGTGCCGAGGAAAGCGATGTCGATGCACAGACCTTCTGAGAGGTGCCTCGTAGCGTTATCGAAAGCCGAGCAGGTAGGTCTCGAACGAGTCCTTGCGGCAGGCACGCGGCTTACACGCGCGCGCTCGCCGGAAATCCTTGCGCATGTGCTGTAGCAGGTGCCGCTCTTCCCCACCCTGAAAAACCTTTACCACCAGTCTGCCGTTCGCGGTGAGCGTGCGGCGCGCAAGCTCGATGACCATCTCGGCGAGCGCGGCCGAGCGCGCCGAATCGAGGCCGCGGTTGCCGGTTGTCGGCGGAGCAGCGTCGCTCAGCACCAGATCGTACGGACCATACCCCACTAGCTGTTCGTGCAGCTCGGGCTTGAAGATGTCGTCCATCAGAACCGTGAGGTTCGGGGTGTCCTCGGGTAGGCGCAGAGGGGCAACGTCAACTGCTACTACGCGAGCCGAGGGTCGGGTCCTTAGCACGTATTGCGCCCAACTGCCGGGCGCCGCGCCGAGATCGAGCACCGCGCGCGCATCTGTGGTCAGGTGAAAGCGGTGGTCCAGTTCCTCGAGCTTGAAGACCGAGCGCGCGAGATAGCCTTGTTGTTTGGCGGCAATGGCGTAATGGTCGGGCTTCTCGCGCACAACTGCTCCTGACTCAGGGCCCCGGTTTGGAAAAGCGTTAGGGGTTAGGGTCCCAAAGCCCTGTCGATCTCGGCCTTGTTGAAACCGACCACGATTCTTCCGTCGATATCCACTACCGGAACTCCAAACTGGCCCGATTTGCGCGCCATCTCATCCGCGCGTTGCAGGTCTTTGGCGACGTTGTGCTCGGTGTAGTCGACACCGCGCTCTTGAAGATACTGCTTCAGCTGGTTGCAGTACTCGCATGTCGGTGTAGTGTAGATCGCTATAGTCACCGGAATCCTCTGGAGCTTTGGTGGTTCTAACGGAAAAGTACTGGTCCCATGAGATGAGGTCAAGAATCTTGACCTCATCTCGGCTTTACGCGTACACTATGGAGGTGAGTATACCCGCAGTCGTGCGCAAACCGTTCGTGTACAAACAGTATAACGTCACACTGACGTTGATTCTCATAAATTTCTTCATCTTCCTGATCACCGTGACGGTTCGTCCGGGACTGGCGCAACCGCTTGCAATGAACCCCCTCGCGGTTGTGCACGGTAATCAGTGGTGGCAGGTGTTCACCTACATGTTCGTGCACGGGAACTTCACGCACGTGCTGTTTAACATGCTTGCCCTGTTCTTTTTCGGGACTCAGCTCGAGTATCGGCTCGGAAGTTCAGAGTTCTTGTTGTTCTACCTGCTGACGGGCGTGCTCGCGGGGGTATTCTCGCTTGGGCTGTACTGGTTCAGCGGCGCCTACATGGTGTTCCTCGTCGGTGCCTCGGGGGCGGTTTACGCGGTTCTGTTGGCGTTCGCGACCTTTTTTCCGAATGCGCGCATTTTTCTCTTCGGCATACTGCCGGTTCCCGCGCCGGCGCTTGTTGTGGGTTTCACCTTTATCGAGCTGTTCTCACAGATTTCCGGCGGCCGCGGCAACGTTGCGCATTTCACGCACTTGGCCGGGTTCGCCTTCGCGTTCCTGTACCTCATGGTCCGGTTTGGTGTCAATCCTGCCAAGGTTTTCATGGGACATCGCTAAGCGAACGGCCGCCTGACATCCGATACTAATACCATGATACCTGCGGTCACTTGTCTCATATTCAGCCGGCGCGCTGGTGCCCGCCCGCAGCGGCGACTGAGACACCGGGTCGCTGCGTGCATTGTGGTCTTGGCGGCGCTTTTCGGGCCTGCCGCGCTGCAGCAGTCGCCCCGCGTTGCAACTGCCGGCCGAGACTGGATCGAGCACGAGTTCTGGATTGAGCTGCAACCGGTAGGACAGCCCGCGGAGGAGGGCTATCCGCTCGCGCCGGAGGAAGCCGCTCAGCGAGTGCTCGATGAAGCGCGTTACGTGTACTCGGCGATGGTGTTCGGCATGGAGTTTCGCTACACGCCGCTTGACCTTGCACGGCAGATCGACGAACGGTTCGAGCTGACGCCGGTTGCCGAGCTACCTTGGGGAGATCCGGGCATTCGCGTTCGTAGCTCACGGCAGGCCGACGCCCGCCTGTGGGCTCGAATACGGTACACCTTGCGTGATCATGAGCGCCGCCGCCTCGATGCGTGGTCGAGCAGTCGCTATCCGGTGGCGAGCGGGCGCGGCGAGGCAACGCTGCTCGGCGGGTGGACCGCGAAGCGCGAAGCCATAGAAAACGGGCTGAAACAGGCGGTACGTGAGTATGTGCGCGCACGAGTGTATAACAAGCCGCGCGAGATCCGCGGACGGCTTGCGTTTTACGACCCTCCGCGCATTATCCTGCACTCAGGCAGCTACGTCGCCCAGGTTCGTGCCCGCCTAGATATTGAGATGGTTGAGCCCTACGCGGTGTACTAACGGTACTGCGGCAGTCCGCGCCGCTTAAGCGCGCTCCGGTTGCGGAGGGTTACCGCTGCAGCGAGCTGCGGCACCATCTCCTCCGTCGAGAGCTCGGCTTGGTCCACGAGGGCCCTCAGGTCGGTGTACGCGTCGTCGGAAGCACGCTCGAGTGCATCCCACGAGTATATCCGGCGAATCAATTCATTACCTTCCGGTGTTTCGATCAACTGCAGAAGCGCATTCGTGATCTGCTCACGCAGCTCCTGCGGGACTTGTGGATCGAACTGTACCCCTTCGTTCGGGATGCGTGGAGATTCGGCCAGTACCGTGATCTGTTCATCGAGGTCCTCGTACTCTTCATAGAAGGCTGTCAGGCCGCCGACGGGGATAGCTCCGGCGTCGGAATCGCGATTGTACACCGCCTCAACCACTGCCGGATAATTCGCGACATCGTTCACCGCGCCCAACTCCTCGGGGTCGAAGCCCTCGGCCCGCATCATCACCGTAGGTATGACCCAGCCGCCGTCCGAAAACGGTCCGGGGCGCGCGAACGATCGCCCCGAAAGCTCCGAGAGCGCTTCAATGCCGGCCTCGGTGTGGACGATGATCTTGGTCGCATAACTCGACGCCTCAGCTCTGACACCCAGAAGCCCGGGCTGAACCAAGTCTCGATCCACGGCCGCCAGGTACGGCAGCGCGGGCAATACCGTCATATGCGCGCCGCTAGGGCCGGCGGCGAGTGCCTCTAGAATGTCCGCATAGCTGTTTGCGATGGCAGCCTGCACCCAGATGCCGGTCAGCTCCTGGATGCGAGCAGCCACCTCACCGGCAGCGGTAGGATCCTCGCCGCGCGGCACGAGCGCCCACACTATCGGGTGATCTTCGGTGCCGAGCTCTCCGTCCGGCTCGCCGCCGGCAAAAACCTGCATCGAAAGCAGCAAGAGCACCAGTGTGCCTGTCGCCGTCACTCTCATACGGTGTGTTCCTCCTACCGCGCCGGTCTGCGGCCCGAGCTCATAGTCGACTGAGCCAGTATCCTTGGATCTTGTTGAACAAGGTCCGTCGCGTAATCCCCAACTCCTCTGCCGCGCGGGTGCGGTTGCCTTCATGCCGATGCAATGCTGCAAGAATCGCATCACGCTCGAGCGCGCGCAGCGTACCGCCGCTTGGCTGCGGACTGCGGGCCGACCGCGGATTCTCACCGTTCGGCTCCGCGAACTGTCGTGCAGTGAGCTCGGGTGATTCGGACAGTATCGCCGCCCGTTCAATCAGGTTTTCTAGCTCGCGAACATTGCCCGGAAAGTGATACTCGCATAGCCACTCCAAGGCGTCGTCGGAAAGGCGCAACGCGTTTCGGCCCGTTTCGAGCGCGATACGGCGCAGGAATTGTTCGGCCAGCGCAACAATGTCCTCCCGCCGTTCCCGGAGCGGCGGGAGGTCAACCCGAATGACGTTCATCCGATAGAACAGATCCCCGCGGAACGCGCCCTCGGCAATGCGCTTTTCGAGATTACGGTGCGTTGCTGCGACAAAGCGGACATCAACCGGAACGCTACCGGTGCCGCCCAGCCGCTGAATACGCTTTTCCTGTATCACGCGCAGCAGCTTCACCTGTAGCGCAATCGGTAAGTCGCCGATCTCGTCAAGAAAGAGCGTGCCGGCCTGTGCGGTTTCGAACAGCCCGGATTTGCGGCGTTCGGCTCCGGTAAACGCGCCGCGCTCGTACCCAAACAGCTCGCTCTCAAGCAAGCTCTCGGGCAGCCCTGCGAGGTTCACCGGTACAAACGGATTATCGCGGCGCGGGGACAGTTCGTGGACACGCCGGGCGAGCACCTCCTTGCCGGTACCGCTCTCGCCGGTGATCAAGACGGTGCTGTTGCTCGGTGCCGCCCGCGCGATTACGCGGTAAACCTCGTGCATACGCTCGTTGCGTGATTCGTCGCGGGGGGCGGCCGTCGCTGCTGCGGCCTGCACCTGATTGCGCAATCGACAGCGTTCCACCGCGCGCTGGAGTCGCAGGACTAACTCGGCCGGGTCGAACGGTTTTACCAGGTAGTCCTCGGCTCCCAGCTTCATTGCCTCAACCGCGTCGGGCACTTCGCCGAAGGCGGACATCATGATCACCGGAACGCTCGGGCCATGGTTGCGAATCCAGCGCAGCAGCTCGAGACCGTCCAGCCCGGGCATTCTCACGTCGAGAACTACCCCGTCGTAGCACTGTTGCTGCAGGATGCGTTGGGCCGAGAGCCCATTGCGGGCGGTGTCGGCCTCTATGGACTCAAGCGCCAAGTACTGCGTGATTGAAGTCCGGATACCCTCTTCGTCGTCAACCAACAGAACCTTCACGGTTGCTCTCCCTCGGAATGGTCGGAAGGGTGACGGTCGCTCGAGTGCCGCCTCCCGTACGCGGCTCAATCGTGATGCTGCCGCCGGCTGCTTCCACGAAACTGCGCGTGATAGCCAGCCCCACGCCGGTGCCGCTGTGTTTGGTAGTGAAAAACGGGTCGAACACGCGTTCGCGCACCTCCGGTGCAATACCCGTTCCGCGGTCACTCACGATGAGTCTCGCGCTCCTGCGCGTGCAGTTGAGCTCTACTTCAATCGAGGACACGCTTTCCTCGCTGTCTCTCTCGGCGGCGCAGCTCTCGGCGGCGTTGCGCAGCAGGTTCTCGTACACCGAGCGAAAACGAACCGGATCGAAGCGCACCCAGATCTTTTGCGCGGGAGAACTAAAGGACGGCGGACGCGTCTGAGACCGATTGACTCGCTCGACAACACCGCACAGCTCAAGCGGCTCGGGATCACCGCCCGGCTTGCGGAGGAAATCACCGACGCGATCGACGAGCTCGTTGATCCGGTGTAACTCGCGTTGCATAATCGTCAACGACGCAGCGTGTTCGGGCTCCAGCGACCGTGAAAGCACCGCTTGTTGGATCTGCAGTGCCCCAAGCGGATTCTTGATCTCGTGCGTGAGAGTGCGCGCCGCCTGCCCGAGCTCCACGAGGCGGCGTTGGTGCTGCTGTCTACTGCGGTACTTGGCAAGCCGTCTGCTCAACACCGCAGTCGACAGGAGCAATACTATCAACAGGCCCCCTGCACTGAACAAGGTCGCCTCGAAGATTCGAGTTTCCGCGAGATGCGCTCCAATGTCGTACTCCAGCCACAGCGTCGCCGCTTCGGGCATCGGGGGGCGGTGAGAGCGGGCGTGCATCTGCTCACTCATGCGGTTACGCGCCGCGCCGCGCATCCGAACGCTGTCCTCAAACGAATGCTTGTGCTGTTGCGGTATCCGCGCCACGCCGATCGGCCGGATGTGCCGAATCACCACTGCTCCGTTTGCGTGTTGCTGCGCGAACATGCCCTCGGGTTCCGGCTCGGGGCTGGTCTTCCAATCGAGCTTTGTGGGTGCGGTACCCCGCGCTTCCACTGCTTCGCCGTTGCTGTGGTAGACCGCGTAGCCGCGCAGGTGGGGATCGAGCTCCTGCGGCTCCGGATACCTGCTGTCGGCGTGCAGTTCTCCCAGGATGGAAGCCAAGTGCGACACATCGTACTCAACCAAGAGCCGATGGTTTTCACGAGTTTGTCGAACCAGGAGGACGAAGGTAGTGAGTACCAGGACACCGGCACCGAGAAGCAAGCCGGCAATCAGAACTTCGCGACGGGTCACAGCCGGTATACGTTCTTTCATTGCGTCGTCATCATTATATCGCCTACGGCGAGCGGAGTTCCAGCCGTCTGCGCTCCGCGTAAGCTCCGGATGCGCCGGGAAAGAACCAGCTCGGCTTCCTGACACGTTTGGTGTCATCTGGTAGAGTGCCGAGCCATGGATTCTACAATTAGCGAACACAACCGCGAAATGGTCGCCGGCTGCACTCCGGCGGAACTCTGGCAGGAGTTCGCCGCGCTCTCGGCGATTCCCCGCTGTTCAAAGAATGAGGGCGAAGCCCGCAAGTACATTGAGAAGCGTGCGGGGGAGCTGGGGCTTGAGTTCAAGTCCGACGCGGTGGGAAACGTTGTTGTCCGCAAGCCCGCAGCCCCGGGGCGCGAGATGCGCCAGGCGGTAGTATTGCAAGGCCATCTCGATATGGTCTGCGAGAAGAACGCCGAGAGTGCGCATGATTTCGAGACACAGGGCGTGCGATTTCGTCGTGACGGCGACTGGCTCCGGGCCGAAGGTACTACACTGGGAGCCGATAACGGTATTGCCGTGGCAGTGATGCTCGCTGTGCTCAGCGGGGACTACGCGCACGGGCCGCTCGAGGCGCTTTTCACCGTCGACGAAGAGACCGGGCTCACCGGCGCGCGTGACCTCGATGCGGACTTGATCACGGGGCGGCTGCTCTTGAACCTCGACTCCGAAGAGGAAGGTGCATTTACCATTGGCTGTGCGGGCGGAGTGAATACCGAAGGGTTTGTTCCGGTTGCCTATCAAGCTGCGCCAAGCGAAGGAGTCGCGGTTCACCTCGCTGTACGGGGATTGTCGGGCGGCCACTCCGGAATCGAAATCGACAAAGGACTGGCGAACGCTATTGCGCTTACCGGCCGGGCGCTGCTGCCGCTGTGCAAGCAGGGCGGACTGCTGCTGAGCGCCCTGCGCGGGGGAGAGAAACACAATGCTATACCGCGTGAGTGTTTTGTGTCCGGCGTGTTGCGGTCCGCTGCGTTCGAGGAAGCACAACGCATTGTGGCAGACCTCGAGACGGAGCTGCAGAACGAGTTTCGCGCGGTGGAGCCGAACGTGCGGGTCGAGCTGCAGCCGCTGGAGGCGAGACCTGCACAGTGTCTCGATGAGAAGCAAAGCGCGGCGATTGTGCGGCTGTTGCGAGTGCTGCCGCACGGTGTGCTTGCAATGAGCGCGGATGTGCCGGGCTTAGTAGAAACCTCAACGAACTTGGCGGCGGTTGAACTGCGCGCCGAGGATCTGCGAATCCTTACGAGCCAGCGGTCGTCTGTTGCCTCCCGGGTGCGCGAAAGCTCCGAACGAGTCGGCGCTGCGGTTGAGCTTGCCGGGGGTCGGGCGCAGGCCAACGACGGTTACGCTTCGTGGGAGCCGAAGCCGGAGTCCGCGCTGCTTGCGCAAGCGAAGGCGGTCTATGCCGAGCACACGGGGGAGAAGCCGCAGATTGGTGTCATTCACGCAGGACTGGAGTGTGGAGTAATCGGTGCAAAGTGCGAAGGGATGGAGATGTTGTCGTTTGGACCGACTATTCTCGGGGCGCACTCTCCCGACGAACGCGTGAGTATCAGCTCGACCGAGCGCGTGTTCGCGTTTCTCGTGGCGTTACTCGAGCAACTGTGATCCGCCGCTCCGGCAGCCTCTAGAGCGTGGTGCCTGCATTGTTTTCTCTGCGTTTGCGCATAGTACCGCCACGTCACGGGTACCCAGGTCCGGCCTAAACGGGTGCCGGCTCCAATCTGCACAGGCGCTTGTTTATCCCCCGCCGGTGTGATAGTGATAATAAGTAAGCCACAATGTCCGATCTACGTTCAAAGTCCATATTCGAGTTCGATATTGTCTTGTTTCTGGCGATGATTGCGCTGATTGTGGTGGGGGTTTTGTTCATCTACTCCAGCGGGATGTCCGCAGGGGGCGCGCGCTTTCCGAGCGAGTACGTAAAACAGATGGTCTGGGCCGGCATCGGTCTCGCAGCTATGTTCACCGCTGCGGCTGTGAACTACCGGCGGCTCAGTGACTTTTCGCTGCACCTTTATCTGGCGCTTCTGGTGCTCCTTCTGGTGACGGGGCTTTTCGGTAAGATGGTGTTCGGTGCTCGGCGGTGGCTCGGCATCTGGGAGCTGGGGATACAGCCGTCTGAGTTTGCGAAGCTTGCGCTGATCATTCTGGGGGCCAAGTACCTCGACAGTATCGGCGCAAGGATCGCAACGCTGAAGGGTTTTGCTGTTGGTCTGGTGCTGGCGATTCCGCCGATGATACTGGTCATGCTGCAGCCGGACCTCGGGACCGCGATGGTTTACGTCCCGGTTTACCTCGGCATGGCCTTCTTGGCCGGCGCCAAGGTTCGCCATATCGTCTTTGTGTTACTCTGCGGGCTGCTTGTGGTTGTGTTCGCGGTTGCACCGTATTACGAGAGCTACGTTGCCGAGCGCCAGATAACCTGGCTGGCGATTCTCCGGGAAACTTATCTGCTGGGATGGCTTGCGGCTTCGATGTTCGCGGTGCTGGGGCTCGCGCTGGCCGGCCTGGTTGTGACCAAGCGCAACGCGTTTTACTGGGTTTCTTACGGGTGTGTCCTGCTTGCGGGCAGCTTGCTGGGTTCCCTGGGCGCTCGGCTGGTGCTGCGACCGTATCAGGTGACGCGGCTGTTAGTGTTTCTGAACCCGAATCTCGATC
>PWQX01000110.1 GCA_003556605.1 Spirochaetaceae bacterium | reverse complement strand
GGGGGCGGTTCGCGTAGGATTACAGCGAAGCGGTCGCGTAGCGCGATTCGATTACACCGTATGCCCGCAGGAGCTAACCGATGCCGGATGCCCGCCTTGAGGTCCGCAATCTGCGCAAGAGTTACCCCGGCGTGCGCGCGCTTGACGGCGTGGATTTTACGCTCCACGCCGGTGAAGTCCACGGACTGGTCGGCGAAAACGGCGCGGGAAAATCAACGCTCATAAAAATCGTCGCCGGAGTGGTTGCGCCGGACGCAGGCGACCTGATGATCGACGGAACACCGGTGTCAATCACTTCGGCCGCCGGCGCTCGCGCACATCAGTTGGCGTTCATCCATCAGGAGCTCAACCTGGTGGAGTATTTCAACGCGCCGGAAAACGTGTTTCTCGGGCAGCCGGTGCCTAAGCGCGCCGGTTTGTACAGTCGCAAGGCGCTTCGAACAATGACGGACCAGGTCTTCGATGCCCTTGAGGTCACAATGCCTTTGAACCTGCCGGTTCGCTACCTTGCCCCGGGACAACGAGCGATGGTCGCAGTGGCGCGCGCGTTCGCGCATGAGGCCTCGATTTACTTCATGGACGAACCTACAACGGCACTGACCGCGCAGGAAAAGCACCATTTGTTTGCGCTCATACGTCGATTGCGGGACCACGGGAAATCGATTGTGTACGTTACGCACAACCTGGACGACGTATTCGATATTACCGACAGAGTCACGGTGCTGCGCGAGGGCAAGCGCATCGGGAGTTGGGGAAGTACAAAAGTTGACAAGGACAATCTTATCGAGGCAATGATCGGCCAAGCACTGCACAAAGAGCCGTTGCAGACGCAACGGGAGCCGGGCGCCTCGCTGTTGACCGTAACGGACCTTGCCGGATACGGAATCGGCCCGGTCGGCTTCACGCTGCACGCAGGCGAAGTGCTCGGGATCGGCGGACTCGTAGGAGCCGGCCGCTCAACGCTGTTGCACCTGATCGCCGGTGCGCTGAAGCGCCGGAGTGGGACGATGGTCCTCTCCGGCGGTCGGTATGCGCCGCGCTCGCCGCAGGAGGCTCTCAGCCGCGGCGTGGTGCTGATCCCCGAAGAGCGGCGCGCCCAGGGGCTTGCCCTTGGGCTGAGCGTGCACGCCAATACGGTGGTGAGTAGCCTCGCGCAGTTCTCAAAAGCAGGGCTTATGAGCTCTTCCAAAGCCGCGGCGGCAGCGGAACGAGCCGGTCAACGAGCACGTCTGAAAGCAGCGTCGTATCGCCAAACGGTGCAGACCCTGTCCGGCGGCAATCAACAGAAAGTCCTGTTTGCCCGGGCGCTACTCGCCTCTCCCCGCGTCCTCTTGTTGGATGAGCCGACGAAAGGCGTGGATGTAGCCGCGCGCTACGAGATCTACGATATTGTCCGGCGACTGGCTGCCGACGGCGTTGGAGTCGTGCTGGTTTCTTCCGATTTCGAGGAAGTTTTGACCCTGAGCGAACGCATCGTCTTTCTTCACGAAGGCAGTCAGGGCGTGACTGTAACCAACACACGACTCAGCCAAAACGATTACCTTCGACTGTGCTATGAGGGAGCAAACGATGAGCACTAATACGTCGATACCCGGATCCGCCGCAGGCTTCGCCGCCCAACGCTTTTTCAAGACCTGGGGAACACTGCTCGGCTTTGTATTCTTGGTCCTCTTGTTCTCGGCACTGCGGCCCGACGCGTTCGCTCAACTTCGAAACTTCCGCAACTTGATCGAGCAAGTCGCTACCTTGGCGATTGCCTCCGCCGGCGTCGGGATGGTGATGGTCACCGGCGATTTTGATCTGTCGGTGGGAGCTGTGGCGAGTTTGGCCGGGGTTATCGTGGCAAGCCTCCTGGTCGCTGGCATCGGTATTCCTGCGGCGATAGCTATAACGCTGCTGGTAGGCGCCGGAATCGGCGCGGTGAACGGACTCATCATCGCCCATGCGGGCGTCTCGCCGTTTATCGGAACGCTTGCCGCGATGACCTCGTACACCGGGCTCGCGCTGTTCGTCACCCGCGGAACCACAATCTTCGGCATGCCGGCGGCGTTCCGTTGGTTCGGGCAAGGCAGCGTTGGGCCGATTCCGGTACCGGTGATCGTCATGGTGGGCGTTATCGGGATTACCTGGATTCTGCTCGACTTCACGACCTTCGGCCGGCGACTATACGCTATCGGCGGCAATCGTCAGGCGGCGTATCTCGCCGGGATCAACACCCAGCGGGCGCGCTTCCTCGCGTACGTGTACTCCGGCGTCACCGCCTCGATCAGCGGCATCGTACTCACCAGCCGCTTGTTCTCGGCTCATCCGCAAGCCGCAGCGCCGTTTATGTTGAACGCGGCTGCAGCGGTGTTCCTGGGGATGACCGCATTTCGAGACGGCCAAGCCAACGTCTTCGGAACGCTGTTGGGAGTTCTCATCATGGGAGTGTTGAGCAACGGCTTAAACATCGTCGGCGTCGACACTTACATCCAGTCGGTTCTGACCGGAGCGATTCTGGTTCTCGCGGTGCTGCTGTCGGGTCTCTCACAGAGGAGCCGGTAAGTGCTGGGTCGCTACCTTCGCCGGCGCGCACTCGCCGGACAGAACACTATCGTCGCCTACCTTCCGGGACTGTACCCCGACCCTGAGCATTTCGAGCAGTGTGTCGCATCGCTTGTCTCACACGGTATCGCTATCCTTGAGTTCGGCATCCCCGGCAAGACACCTCCTCTTGAAGGTGATACCATTAGCACTGCGTTACGAACCGTAGAGCGGCGAATCGGCGATCCGCTTGAAGTGCTGCAGCGCGCCTCCGCCATGACGAGAAGCGCTGGAGCGTATCCGGTTGCAATGGTGTTTGCGCACACGCTGCACGCCGTCGGGCTTGCGCGTTTTGTCCGCGAAGCTGCGGAGGCGGAGGTGTCGGCGGTGTTGATTCCGGATATTCTCGAGGAGCGCCGGGCGAGCCTGCATCACGCCTGCAGCACCGCCGGGATTGAGAGCGTGGCGTTTTTCGGCGCCGATGAGGTCCAGCCGGTGCTCTACGGAAGTGAAGCGTTCGTGTACCTGCAAACCGCCGACATGCCTACCGGTGGCCGCTTTGAGCCTACCAACGAGCTGCGACGCCGAATCGAACAAGTGCGCGTCGTGAGCAGGGCGAACGGCGATACGGTCCCTGTTGCTCTGGGCTTCGGGATCCGCTCAGGCGCCGATATCGCCTCAGTGCACAGACTTGGGGCCGATATTGCAGTAGTTGGGACGGCGATGGTGGAGGCGGCTGCAAAACCGCCGAGCGTGTTTTCGCAGTATCTGGAGGAGCTTACCGCGGTACCGAACGAGCAGAGGATGGAAAACGACTAGGGGTAGAACCATGGCGAACCACACTATCGTGACGGATATCGGCACCGGCTCGGTGAAGAGCGTGCTGTTCAACGAACGGCTGCAGCAAATCGGGTCCGAGCTATGCCGCTACCCACCGGAAAGCGAGTGCGGCGGCGAGATCGCGCCCCGGGTATGGTGGGATGCGTTCGCCGGCTCGTTGCGCGCCTTGTCGAAACAAGCGAACCTCGCCCAAGTGGCGTGTGTGATTCTCACCGGCCAGATGCAGAATCTCATTCGGCTGCACACCCGTGGAGCCTCTGCCGGTGACAGGTCTGCGATTCTGTACTACGACACGCGCGGTGAGGCTTATCTCACCGCGCTATACGAGCGCATAGCCAGGCAGCGTCTCACCGAGATAACCGGGAACACACCGGACGGTTCGGGCTTCCCGGCCAAACTGCTTGCACTCGCCGATGCCGCAGGCGGCGCCGAAGGAGGTGAAGCTTCATTCGACCGCATCTTGTGCGGAGCGCACGACTACATCGCATACCGTCTGACCGGCGCGCTGCGCACCGACCGAACCACCGCCGGAACCACCGGTTTACTCGATATCGGAAGTGGTGCCTGGTCGCGCGAGATCCTCGACGCACTGGAGATCGATCCTTCGGTGTTGCCGGAGGTGTGCCCCGCCGATGCCGAGGACGGGGTTGTGGCCGGCCACGTTGCAGGTGAGCTCGGCTTCGGACCGAGCACCCGCGTTATCCACGGCGCCGGTGATGTCGGGGCCTCGGTGCTTGCATCGGAGCTGTCGAGTACCCGGGTGGCGTGCTATCTCGGCACTAGCGGCTGGGTGTTGGACGAGGCTCCGCCGGATCGTCTAGGAGACCCGGAGGCGGGTGTGTTTAATCTCCCACACCCAACCGATGCCCGGGTGATCCGGGTAGCGCCGCTGCTCACCGCCGCCGGGGCGGTGGACTGGCTGAGCTCAATTCTGACCTCTACGCCGCATGAGCATGCCGGTCTGTTCGCCTCACTCGGCGTCACCGCAGCCGATATCGCCGATCCGACCGGGATCGTGTTTCTTCCGCACCTTGCCGGCGAGCGCTCACCGTTCAAAGATCCGGCGGCTTCGGGTGTGTTTCTCGGTTTGCGTCGCGACACCGATCGGCCTACGCTGTTCAAAGCGGTGCTTGAAGGGGTAAGCTTTGCGGTGCGCTCGGTACTGGAGCCGCTGGCGTCCGGTCGGGCCGCCACCGATGAGCTGCTGTTGAGCGGTGGCGGTGGGACGATCCCAGGCTGGCCTCAATTGCTGGCCGATATCACCGGGCTAAGGGTGCGCGTAGCCGCAGATTCGCGTTTCGCCGGTGGGCGTGGGATGTTGCGGCTGATAGACACGGGTGTGTCCGGCGCGGCAACCGAGTCCTACGCGCAGCCTGAGGATGAGCCCGTCATGAGACCGAACGATGCGCTGCATGCGTCCTACGATGCGTACTACCGTGTCTTCGTTCAGGTATACCCGAGGCTGCGTGAGCTCATGCATGAGCTGAGCCAACTCAGAATACGAACCGTAAAATCACCATAAGAGAGGGGGGAGAAAGATGACAAAGATCGTACGAATGTGGCTTGTGGCAGCGATTGTGTTGCTGCTCGTCGCGCCGCTTGTGTCGGCCGGAGGGGCCGGCGAACGAGTCGAGGACCAGGTGGATATCGCGGTAGTTACACCGTACATGGCGAGCGCCACAACTGCGCAGGTGATCAACCAGTTTCAGGAGTACGCTGAAGCCAAGGGATGGCGCGTGCGTGTATCCGATACCGCCGGCGACTTCGGGATGTTGGTAAGCCGAATACAGGATGTTGCCGCTCAGCAGGTTGATGCGATTGTGCTGGGCATGGGCGATCCGCAACAAATGAGCGCCGGACTGAGCGCAGCCGGCGAGGCGGGGGTTCCGGTCTTTGGGCTGGACGCCGGATTCACCGAGGGCGTGTATCTGAATGTAACCTCGGATAACAGCGATCTCGGCCGGCAGGCAGCCGACGCGCTCGCTGAATCAATCGACGGTTCGGGACCGGTGGTTTTGTTCACCCACGATCCACATCCGGGCGTGCGTGCCCGGGCCGAAGGCGCCCGTGAAGCGCTTGGGGAGTATCCGGACATCGAAATCATACGTGAGATTCATATCGAGGTGCCGGGGCCGGTGGATTTCGCCCGCAGCGTGACCGAGGACCTGCTTACGAGTTTCTCGGCGGAGGGCAGTATTGCCGGCATCTGGGCCGGATGGGATGAGCCGGCCTACGGGGCGACCCAAGCGATAGAGCGTGCTGAGCGCGAGGAGATTCGCGTGGTGGGAGTGGACGGTACCGATTTCGCCCGCGAAGAAATCGATACCGGCACTATCTTCGCCGCTACGATCATGCAGGACTTTGACGGCATGGCACAGCTGCTCGCCGAGCTCATTGACGAGTATCTTGCCGGTAACGAGCCCGAGAGCCGAGTGTACCAGATACCGGGAAGCGTATACCGCTGACCCGCACGGCCTGCACCCCGGAATTGGGTTAGCAGGTACAGCAACTCTTCTAGAACGCGCGGTAGCTGTGCGCCGGTCACGCAATCGCTGCGTGCGCGACGCTGCTGATGTTTTGGGCTCACGTGGGCTCTCTTGAGTAGATTTGCTAGCGGTCCTGCATAATGAGCAGCGGGAGCCTGCGCTTGCACGTTTCCGATGATCCGCTCCGGCTGCGCTTCGTCGTTGCCTAATACGGTAGGGTTGGCGCAGACATCAGTATTGTGCACGAAGTCGGCGTGTTTCCAGACGCAACGGTGCAACGAGTTGACGCGGCCGTCAATCCGACAGGTGATCCCGGAGTTGCTCGAAGGTCTGTCCCAGCCGGCGTGAGGTGTCCAGCAATGGATTATACGGTCCGCCGGAGGCGAATGAAGCTGCCGAGCCGCCGCTTTGGCCGTCTTCGGATTCGCCCGGAGATCGGCCCGCGCCTGCCGTGGCCCCGGAGCCCGGTACACGAGTTTCTTCACGGTTAATGAACAGCTGGTCGGTGTACAGTAACTGATCGACTTCGAGGATTTGTTCCTCTATCTCGTCTATGATCTCGTGCGCGCGTACAGGTTCAAGCCGTTGGCTGTGCGCGATCTCGTCGGTGATCTCACGCAGGCGTTTGATCTGGGTTGTGCTCAAAGCCAGTGCCGGCTCGTTTTCCTCCATGCGCAGGATGAAGCCGAACAGCAAACCGAGGTCGGTGATTATGGCAAGCTCCTCCTGCAACGCGCGCATCTCCGCGGATTGCGTACCTGTCTGCGCGCGCAGCTGGTCCGGGGAAACCAAACAAAGGAGGACCACCACAGCAGTTGCTGCCGTTAATGCCTTGGAAAGCATACTTGCGCGTTTGCCTGCACGTGTGCGGGACCCTCGGGTGCGGGCAGCGTGCGGGTGCCCTTTGGTCGACGATAGCGTTTGTATCGGCATATATGGCTCCTGTAGATCAGATTCTGACCTTATTCATGGCGCAGCGCTTCAATCGGGTCTAGGCGTGAGGCGCGGTAGGCTGGGTAGCCGCCGAAGAACAGCCCGGTCAGCAGTGCAAACGAGAATGCGATCAGCACCGACTCCG
>PWQX01000072.1 GCA_003556605.1 Spirochaetaceae bacterium | reverse complement strand
TATGAGCCCCGCTGCCGGGGTACAGTACATGGTAAAGAGTAGAGACTGGATCAAAGCTTGTGTTGCGGGGTCACGCCAGTGCCCGCCTGTGTACTGCAGCTCTGTGTGTCATGCGCGGTAGCAGGCTACACAACTGAGAGGGGAGAGCCGATGGGAAACCGCACAAACCCGATTGCAGGATACTTTCAGGACACTGAAATGATTCGGCGGGTGGTAACCGAGCAAGACGGACGGCTGTATTACGCCGATTGGCTGAACGCCGCCTTTGGGGTGCTGGTTTTGCTCGGCACTGTCTCGATGGTGGTTTTGATCACTCACGCGGGCCTTGACGCACGTGCGGCTGCGCTGAGCGTATGGATTCCGATCGCCGCGGTTGCGCTTGGACTTGCGGCCATAACCAGCGTGCGCCGAATATTGCACCAGTCGTTCCCGCTGTTCGCGCAGCGATTTCGGAAGTTCGCCCTGACCGAGATAGGCGTGTACCTGGTCATTGGGGCGTTAGTTGCGCTGCTATGGGCCTCAAACGCCGTGCGCCCGGGTGCGCCGCTGCTCCTGATTGCGCCGCACCTGTTCCTGCTGGGATTCTACACCGTCGGGACGCTGCACTACACCGCGTTTGCCGTAATCGCGGTGGCGTTCGGCTTGCTGGCACTCGCTCCGCCGACGCTCAGCATTATGGCCGTTGACGGCGTCATTGCAGCCGGCGTGCTTATCATCAGCAGTATCCAGATGTCTCGCGCCTGAACCGGACCAGAGGTCCAAGACTTGGCGGACAACACAATCTTGGTTGACACCGGCCGGCTGCTTTGGGACAATGGTGAGCATGCGTTAGTCGCTACCGGACGAGTAGGTTCTGTCGGCAGCCGGCTGTCTCGAGTGCGCGATTCAACGCACAATCGAAGCACAGGCAGCGTATCTGCAATCGAATACGGCGCGCTGGCAGAGTGCGTAAATTCTAGAGGTGAACATGAAACAGACCGTTCTCTTTCTGTGCACCGGCAACTCGTGCCGCAGTCAAATGGCCGAGGGGTTCTCCAACAGCTTGATCGCAGATCGATTTCGGGCGTACTCGGCCGGCACCGACCCACAAGGCCTGAATCCGCTGGCCGTCCGGGCGATGTCTGAAAAGGGCATCGATATATCAGCCAACGAGAGCACACACGTGCAGGATCTTCTACACATTGAGTTCGACTACGTAATCACAGTGTGTGATAACGCTGCCGAAAACTGTCCGATCTTTCCCGGTGAAGCCGTTGTGCTGCACCACGGGTTTGAAGACCCGCCGAAGCTCGCAAAAGGCGCACAGTCCGAAGACGATGCCATGGTGCATTACCGAAAAGTGCGCGACGAAATCGAAGCATTCGTCAAGACACTGCCGGAAACGTTCACCACGGAGCACTGAGCCCGGAATGGTTCACCGCAGCACCCTTTCGGAACACCATGTTGCGCACGCGCTCGAGTATCAGGAGTTTCCGGGCGAAGTAATTCACTCTGCGCCCTTGGTAGCGGTAATCCTTACGCAGAGCTGGTGCCCGCAATGGAAGGCGATGCGGGCTTGGCTGGGGAAACTTGAAGAAAGCCGAGATCCGGCAGATAAGCAGAACATCGCAGTCTGGGAGCTGGAGTACGACAACAAGCCGTTTTTCAGTCAGTTTCTGCAACTCAAAGAGAAGGTATGGCGCAATCGGCTGGTACCGTACGTGCGCTACTATCGTGCCGGCACGCTGTTCGATTCGACCAATTACCTGAGCGCCGACCGATTCCTAGCAAAGCTTCGACAAGGAGGCTAACTCTCGATGAACCAAGAGAACCGCACACACCTTACCGAAATCCTCGACGCCGCAATCCGCCGCGTCGATCCGTACCGCATGCTGCATGAGCGGCTTCAGCTTGACGGCGAACAGCTGGTAATCCGCACCGACACGGAACACGAGCGTATCGACCTCACACGCTTCGAACGCGTGGTGGTTCTCGGGGCCGGTAAAGCCGGCGCCAAGATGGCGCTTGCCGTCGAAGAGATTCTCGGCAAGCGCCTGAACGCCGGAGTTATCGCGGTGAAACCGGGACACGGCATTGAACTACAAACCGTGCGCGCGATCGACGCCGGGCATCCGGTTCCCGATCACGGGAGCATCGCCGCCGGGCGCGCGGTGGCTGAGCTCGCCGACGGCGCGGACGAAAGAACCCTCTGTTTGGTTCTGATCTCCGGCGGCGGCTCAGCGCTGCTAACCGCCCCGCTTGAGGTGTCGAGCGGCGAAATGCAGATCAGCCTGACTCTGAACGACCTTCAACAGACGACCTCGGCCTTGCTGGAATGCGGCGCGACTATCCACGAGGTCAACTGTATCCGCAAGCATCTTTCAGCCTTGAAGGGCGGCCGGCTCGCTGAGAAGCTTGCACCCGCAACCACCGTGAGCCTCATCCTCTCGGACGTGGTGGGAGACGACCTCGACGCGATCGCCTCGGGGCTTACCGCACCCGATAGCACGAGCTACCCCGACGCGATGTCGATCATTGATCGCTATGGCATTGAAGCTGCGTTGCCGCCGCCCGTGCGCGAAGTCTTGCGTGCCGGTATCGCCGGTGCGATCGCCGATACGCCCTCTGCCGATAGCCCGGTCTTTGGTCACGTGCGCAACCTCCTAGTCGGCACTAACCACGCCGCGCTTATGGCTGCGGGTGAGGCGGCGCAGCGGCTTGGTTATCACACGGTGTTGCTGACGTCGCAATTGACCGGCGAAGCGCGCGAGCTCGCGAAGGTGTTCGTCGGAATCGCCCGTGACCTCAATCGCTTCGATCTCCTCGGCCCGCGGCCGTGCTGCGTGATCGGCGGCGGCGAAACCACGGTCACGATCCGCGGCAGCGGTCTCGGGGGACGCAATCAAGAGCTGGCGTTGTCGTTTGTCAATGAGCTCGATCGCAGCGGGCGCGATGCCGATGGCGTTGCGTTTCTGTCGGCCTCCACCGATGGTAACGACGGACCGACGGACGCGACCGGAGCGTTCGCCTCGCTCGGAATCCTCGAGGCAGCACGCCGACGGAAGCTCTCACCGGCTGAGTACCTCGCGAACAACGATGCATACCACTTCTTCGACGAGCTTCACGCGCTGCACAAGATCGGGACTACCGGAACCAATGTTTGCGACCTCCAGATTCTGTTGGTGCAAAGAGAGACCGCCGATGAGTGAGGAGCGGACACCGGAACAGCATCTGTTTCAGTATCGAGGGCTGGTGCCGCAGTTAGGGAACTCGGTGTTTCTTGCTTCCGGCGTCAGAGTAATCGGCGATGTGCGGTTGGG
This sequence comes from Spirochaetaceae bacterium, assembly GCA_003556605.1. GTDB lineage: Bacteria > Spirochaetota > Spirochaetia > DSM-27196 > SLAA01 > B1Sed10-166. Next base: position 20,586 of record PWQX01000072.1, on the reverse strand, counting down.
CGACGAGGTGAGTGTTTGGTACAACACCGTGATCCGCGGTGACGTCCACTACGTCTCGATCGGAGCGGGTACCAACATCCAGGACGGGTCGGTGTGTCACGTGACGCACGATACCCACCCGCTCGTTGTGGGTTGTAACGTCACTGTCGGTCACCGCGTTATTCTGCACGGCTGCACGGTGGAGGATTGTGCTCTTATCGGAATGGGAGCGATCGTACTCGATGGAGCGGTTGTGCGTACCAACGCTCTGGTGGCCGCCGGTGCGGTCGTCACGCCGGGCACCGAAGTTCGCTCCGGCGCTCTGTTCGCCGGGGTGCCCGGGAAGGTAGTGCGCGAGCTCTCGGACGCGGAGCGAAGTCAGTTCGCCGATCGGGCGCAGCGCTACCGTGAGTATGCCCGCCACAGCGCCGAGTCGCTCGGCCGGCTGTAGCTCGCCTAAGGTCGCTCGAGTTCCGTCTAGCCCTCTCCGGTGATGGTGCGGATCTCCACTCCCAGAGCGCGGTAGGGCCCGAGCACGATCAATCGGGTGGTGTATAGTGCTATTTCTTCCCCATCAACCGGGAAGCTGCCCTCCAACCACCAGCGCATCATGCTGAGAACAATTGCCGAGATCGAACTGATCGCAAGGTCCGGCGGGACCATAGTTTCGGCTACGATGCCGCTCTGACTCTGGCGCGCTAACTCTAGGCGCTCGTGAAACAGCTCGTCGATGTGCTTGCGAATCCGGGCTTCCACACCGCTGACCCCATTCTTGCCGAGCATTACACGGTAGAACTCACCGTATTCGCGTACGTGCTGGAAAAATGCACTCGCGTTCGGAGCCGGGCGGTCAAGGGACACCCTGTACGAAGACAGTGGCGGCCTAGTTCTCGCAACCAGGTCGTCAAAGATTTCGTCCATCCCTCGCATGAGCAGATCATGCTTGTCCTCGTAATGGCGGTAAAACGTAACCCGGTTCACCATTGCGCGCTCGGTTATGTCCTTGACGCTTACCGCGTGATACCCTTTCTCGGTGGTCAAACGAATGAGCGCATCCCACAGATGCTTTCGTGTTCGGCGAACTCGGAGTTCAGGTTTGGTCTTCGACAAAACTTCCCTCCTTCGACGCACCATTAAGCACAAATTCTTTTCGCGAAGCCGGTTTCGCTAAACTGCCGTCTATCCAGGAATTGTAGCCGGTTCTGGTAATTTGAACAACCGAAACTAGAGCTGCGGAATTGATCGATTGAGCCTGGAAGCGTCGCGTTCCGGAAGACCGACGGGGGTGTGGCATTCCGGCCGCTGCAGTCTAGCGTATCTTCAAGAAGGCACCGAACAGTCCGAACGTAATGAGCAACTGTATAATCGCAAACTTCACCAGAACTTGCGCGTTTGACCAGCTGTGGTTCTCGCGGAGGTGGTCGTGCAGCGGGAACCGGGTGTTGTGCAGCACGCGAATCTTGAGAAACCGCAATAGCGCGACTTTGACCAGCCCCGCGCCGCCGTTCACCAGCAGCACGCTCGCGATGATGAAGATCAAGAACGGATTACCGGAGTTCATCACCGAAACGCCCACGAAGAAGCCGAGCGCACGTGACCCCGCGTCGCCCATCAGAACACGGCTCGGGTACGCATTGTACCAGAGGTAAGCGGCCAAGCAGCCGACCATAGTGAAAGTCATGATCGCCCATTTCGCGCCGCTGGCGTTGTGAGGCAGCAGCAAATAGCGTGAGACCGCCGCGTGCCCGACCACGAAGTACATGATAACACCCAGGCTGATGAGGCCGAGCATCACCAGGCTACCGGAAAGCCCATCGACCCCGTCAGAACAGTTAGTGCTATTGATGGAAGTCCACAGAATCAGCGTACCCAGAATAACATAGAGGAGAAACGAAAGCTCGATTACCGCATTAGTAAACGGCAACCAGATCACCAGGCCGTTGAAGCCGGCCAGCAGCACCGCAGCGGTCCCGGCGAGCACCAGATCGATGACGCCCTTGCGGTACTCGCTCCACGGCGTCCGGCTACGATCGTCGAGGTACCCCGAAAGCATAACCACAAACGTCATCACCAGCATTGCCAACTGCGCGGCCCGTAGCGGCACCACCAGCAACGACACCAGGGCGAACACCGAGATGAACACCATGCCGGCTCCGGTAGGTTTGCCGAGCGCCCCGGCCGACTGTGCCGCGTGCACCCGGCCCTGGTCCGGCGGCAACAAGCGCCAGAAACGCGGCAACAGGATAAAGGTCAGCGCAAACCCGAGGTAGAGGCCGATGATGATGAGGATCGCGTGCGACTGCAGCAACCGAAACGGCCCGTAGGTGTCTGTGAGTAGCTCGCCTAACCAAAATAACACGACGTCGGGAACTCCAAAGAATGCGGCCTCTATCGCCGCAAGGTATTATTGTGACTATAACGCAAAACGCTGAAGAGCACAAAACCGAATCGCGCGAATTTGCGGCTTTATGCAATCTTCTTAGCTGGGCCGTAACATGTTGACACTAGAGCAAAGCTTGTGGTGCGGCGTTTACGTGAATAGCGCCCGTGCGTGTCTTAGCACTTCGGAATGACTGCAGACTCCGAATGCTGAAGATGCGCCGGCTAACTCCCGCGCCGCCGTGCGGTTTGACGTGCCGATGAACACCGCGCTATATTGGAGCAATACGGAGGTCAAACTAATGCGAAAGAAAACGAGTATCCGTCCTATTGTCGGTATCGTTGCCGTTGCGCTTCTGCTCGTGTTTAGCGCACCGGCGATGGCCCAGATGCCTGATCTTGGACAACAGCCCGAGATCGAACAAGTGACCGATGATGAGCTCAACCGTTTCGTTACTGCGCTGCAGCTCGTTGAAGAGATTCAGATCGAGACGCAAGCCACCATGAGTGAAGCCATTGAAGCTCGAGGGATGTCCGAGCAGCGCTTCAGCGAGATTCACAGCGTGCAGCAGAATCCGGAGATGGATCTTGGTGACGACATCTCGGACGCCGAGGAAGAAGCCTACGAGGTCGTGCTCGCCGAGCTGATAGAGGTGCAGCAGAGCGCTCAGCAAGACATGCAGAGCGCAGTAGCAGGCGAAGGGTTCGACGTCCAGCGCTTCAACGAGATCATCATCGCAATTCAGCAGGATCCGCAGCTTGCTCAGCAGGTGCAGGAGATGCTGCAGTAGCACCGCGCCGGCTCATCAGCGCAGGCCCGCCGGCGCCGGATCATGATTACGGCTGCAGATCATGATTACGGCTGCAGATACACCTGTGCGCGCATGGTGCTCAGTTTCTTCAGCGCTTCGGGGTACCGGTCGCCGGCGGTGCGTTGAAACACACTGTCTTCACGCGCCGCACCTGACTCATCACAGAATATCGCGAGCGGATGGCGTATGAGCTTTTGTACTTCCGCCTGCGTCACACCGTGACGCTGCAAATAGGCTTCAAAGCTGGTCTCACCCATTCCGCTGAGCTCACCGTTCGGCGAACACAAATAGCACCAGCCGTCGATTACCTGCTGGAACGGACCGCGCGAGTAGTGGAACAACCGCCGTGGATGCCGCGCATTCTCGAGTAGTCCGCGCTCGGCAAGCGCCTGCTCCATCTCGCCGGCAAGGCGGCTGAAGTATTGCCAGCCGAGATTTGTGCGAAACAGCATCACCGCGAGATCGGTATCGCGGTTGTTCTTGTGAAGCAGCGCGGGTATGTCGTAGTTCACGATATAGTAGCCTTGATAGCGCTTTACCGTCTGGCCGTGGATCACAAGCAGGTCCTCGTCAGCTACCCACACGTCGAATAACTCACCAGGCCGGAGCCCCAGCAGCGCCAGCGCTTCAAAGGCCCCCACGATCGGCGCCTGGGAAAACTCCTCGGCGAAGTACTCAGTGAACTCGTTTCTCATGAACTCAGTGAACAATCGCTTGCCGTGTACGGCAAACGTCAACTGCATTTGGTAGTAGCGCTCGATAAGATGGTTATCGACAACGAACTGCCCGGGTATGTTCGCGAGGTAAACGAGAGACAGGTTTCGGCGATACTCGCCGCAATGCTCAACGACCCGCAGGATCGTACTTTCTACCTGCACACCGTTCGATTCCGGGCGAAGGTACAAGAATACATCTTGCTCTTCGGGGTCGGCACTTGGCCCCGTATACGGCACAAGAACTTGCGGTGAACGAGTCGGCTTGGTATCCATAGCCACTACCACGTGCTTAATGGTGGTTCACAGCCGGGAGCTACGCAAACAAAGCACTCTTCTTACATACATACATACGAGATCGCAGACTCCACTTCTAGTGTAGCTCTAATGGGACGCTATTACAAGAGCCGGCCACCAGTGCCGCTGAGGATGATGCTGCGATCATTAGAACACCGCCGCCGCCGGGCCGCATCACCGTGATTCGATCAGACTGTTGAAGAACAACTCTCCTGCCGCACACGGGACCATCACACCCCAGTTCTCGAGCACCCGCGGGTGGAGCTCGCCGAACACACCGATCGGATGTGCGTTGTGAATAACCTCGGCCGCACGCCCCGGTATAAAGCGCGGATCGCCGCTCTCGCGTAGCTCGTACTCAATTCTCAGGAAGTAAAGCAGAGCGGCGATGTCTTGATTCAACAGATTGAAGTCGGCTGATGCATCTGCAATCAATACGCCCAGAGTCTCCAGAGTAACCGATCCGTAATTGTCTCCGGCCTCGGCACGCGCGACCTTCCCGAACTCGAATACCCGGTGTGGATACACGGCGTGTGCCGAGATACTCTCGGCGCCGAGCAAGTGCGGCAAAATCGAACCTCGCAGATACGCGTAGCTCTCCGACATCGGGTTCGCGATCCGCACCAGCTCGGCCGCGTAAACATCGTGCTGCTCAGGGGGATACATGCGCCCGATGAACTCACGATACGACCCGAGGTAGTTGAAGATCATCTCTTGGTATCCGAGACCGACCATGTTGGTCTTCACGCGCCGCGCAAACTCCTCCACCGGCGAGAGCCTTCCCACGGTAAACTCAGTCGGTGCGAGCGGTGTGAACCGCTCCATGCCGTTCCCCATCATGACATCCTCAATAACATCTACCGGATGCAGAAAGTCATTACGATAGGCGGGCGGCATCACGCGCACGCGGCTCCCGTTCGCTGATGCCGAAACTGCCATACGCTTGAGACTGTTCATGATCTCTTGCTGCGAAAGCTCGGCACCGAGGACTTGTGCCACGTGCGCCGTATCAAGGTCCACCGGCTCCTGGAAATACATTGGCGTTACGATGAGTCGACCTAAAGGGGTGTCGTACGGATATTCGATCTGCACCGGATGAATGTCGTAACCGGCATCCGCAAGATCGCAAGCTGCTATTGCGCACGCAATCAATAACGACGGCAGATCGGTACCGGTCATCTCTACGAATAGCCGCTCGTCACCTGCCTCAACAGCACCCAAGTCGGCGCTGTTGGTGATCGGAGGGAAACTGAGCACGCGCTCACGCGCGTCGAGAAGCATTGGATACTTGTGAAACCCCTCTACGATATGACCAAACTCCTGGCCCTTGGGGTGCCGGCTGAGCATCTCAGCGGGAGTGAGCCGCTCCTCCATACCCAGCGGCTGGAAGCGCAGCCCATCCGGCATCACTGCGGAGTACCGCACCGGATACTCGATCAGGTCGCTGCGGTACACCCCCATCGCGATTGAGCTGCGCTTACGTCCATAGTTCCAACAGAGCTTTTCCTGCGTCTGAATCACGTCGTCCAGAAGCACCTGCGAAATCCCCGCGCCGCTAACCGCAAACGCTGCGATGTACGGCCGGATCTCACGCAAGTCGGCATCCACCACTACGCGACGATCACCATAGGGCTGCATCGAGTCGCGCGTTGAAAAGAAGGTGTATGCCGGCGCGGAGCCTCCGGTGTAGGCATGCAGCTGGCGACCCAGCCCGGCAGTAGACCAGAGATCAGGACGATTGGTATCGTTCAGCTCGACTTTCATCATACCCTGCTCGTCCGCCGGCTCATCTAGCTCGGCCTTCGCGCAGGTCAATAGCTCTACAAACTCGTCCTCATTGTAGCGCCGGCCAACGTAAGCGAAAAGCGCGTCTTGTTGAATCTCAATCTTGGGCATGAAGTCCTCACTCAGCGCGACGCAATCGCACGTTCTCGATATCGGATGAAAACAACTCGCGCAGGTCGTCGAGCCCGAGGTGCATCAACGCCATGCGATCGATTCCAAGCCCCCACGCCGCTACTGGTACGCTTACACCGAGCGGCTGGGTGACCTCGGGACGGAAAATCCCGGAACCGCCAAGCTCGAACCACCCGAGCACCGGGTGCTTTATGTGCACCTCAACCGACGGTTCGGTGAACGGGAAATAACCCGGCACATATTTCACCTCGGTGGCACCGGCAAGCTCCACTGCGAACATCTCAAGGAAGCCGAGCAAGGTTCGCAGGTTCACTTCGCGCCCGAGCACAATGCCTTCGGTTTGATAAAAATCCGCAAGGTGCGTCGCATCGACTTGATCGTAGCGAAAACAGCGCACTACACCGAAATACTTACCGGGTACCTTCGCGGTGGGAAGCTGCTTCGCAGAGAGCACGGTTCCTTGGCTCCGCAGAATCAGTCGGCGCGTAAAATCGCGGTCGAAGTCATAACCCCAGCCGCGGCTGTGGGTCTCCCAGCCGTTCTCATGAGTCTGCGCCACCTGGCTGAGATACGGCTCCTCGATCGCCTTGGCATGGCGCGGGTTATCGACGTAGTACACATCGTGAATATCGCGCGCCGAATGGAACTGCGGCATGAACAACGCGTCGGAGTTCCAGAACTCGCTCTCCACGAGCGGCCCGTCGAACTCTTGGAACCCGAGTGAAACGAGTTTGTTCTTGACGTGGTCTAAATACTCACAGTATGGATTGCGACGCCCCGGGAGCACCCTCCCCGGAGGCAGTGTGATGTTGTAAGCGCGGAACCGGCGGTTTTTCCAGTTGCCCTCGCGCAGCATCTGCGGGGTGAGCGCGCCGATCTCTTCGCCGGTAAGACCCGCACCCACCAACAGTTGCTTCATACGCAGCCCTTCGGCCGTAAGCCGATAACGCACTTCTTCGGTCTCAGCCTGGCGAAATGCCGCGCTTCCGGCACCGCGTTTCCTGCTTATCCGTCCGATCACGGCAAGCTCATCCGACGCCAATCGGCCGGCTTCGAGGATCTCGCTGTCGTGCGTGCGGTCGAGTAGCGCGCGGACGGCCTTCACCGCACCGGCCTTCTCGGCGTCTACGAGGCGCACCTTCTTATCGCCGTCCATTGCGACTGCACCAACCTTACTCAACGCGCCGTAGGCAGACCCGGTATCACGGTTCTCTAAACCCAGACTGGAGCTGAGCTCCGGCATACTCATAGGCCCGTTGGTTGCGAGCACGCGCAGGATGCGCTCTTCAGGCGTACCGTGCTCGCGATAATCGCGCCCAAGCGCGGTCAGTTCGTAGCGCGTGACCGTGTTGCGATCCACCTCTTCGATGTAGGCTTTCTGCGACAGCCAACTGATCGCCTGGTTGGCCTGGCCACGGTTATAACCGAGCGAGGTCTCCAACGCGGCAGCATCGATTATCTGGTTCTCCGTAAAGCCGAGCAGGACTCGGACTTCCAGCGGATGCAGGCTCTTTACGAGTTCCTCGGAGGTCTGCATGCGGGCTCCTCAGTGCGGGTACTGTACCGGATTATTGGAGGATACGGGAGTCGAACCCGTGACCTATTGATTGCGAACCAATCGCTCTACCACCTGAGCTAATCCCCCAGAAACCACAACCGCCGGTTGCGAACAAAAAATACCTTACACAATTCTATCGCCTTTGAAAAGGCCGTCAGCGCGATAATGGAAGCGCCACTCAGCGCTTGCACCACCGTGATCACTACACGGTAATCGTGTCCTGCTCTTGCGCGACAGTCAGCGTCACGCGCGATTTTCCTTTGATCATGCTGCGATAGGAGGCGAGCAGCTCGCGGAGCTCATGATCGCTTCGTAACGGGTCGTGATGAAAAAACGCGAGCGTCTTTACCTGCCCCTTGTGAGCTGCGTTGATCGCAAACTCAAACGGTGAGTGCCCCCACCCGATCCGCGCTTTCAGATACTCTTGCAGCGTATACTGCGAGTCATGAATAAGCAGGTCGCTGCCGTGGAAGAACGCCCTGAGTTGCTCGTTTTGTTCACGCGCCGCGTCTTCGCCCTCCTCGGCAAGCCCCGGATCGTAATCGGGATGCTGTGGATCGGTGGGAAAGAGGTTCCGAAACGGTTCGTTGTCGTACACCGTGGCGACGCTCTTACCGCCGTAATCGAACCGGTATCCTAAGCACAGAATGGGATGATTGAGGAACTTCGTGGTGATCCGCATGCCGTCTGGAAGGTCAAACGTCTCCTCTTTGAGCTCGTGGTAACGAATGGTGGCTGCAAGCTCGTTCTGGCGGACCGGAAAGTACCGATAGCTCAGCTGCATTCCGATGATCTGCTCGATCGTGTCGTTTTCGTGCGTAACCGGCCCGTACACATCGATCTCGTTTCCGGGGATGAATATCGGTGTGAAGAACGGAAACCCCATGATGTGGTCCCAGTGCGTATGGGTGAGGAAGAGGTGTGCGTGAATCGAACCGTTCGGCAGCTCGCTCTTGACCAGGTGATCGCCCAGGCGCTTGATTCCGGTACCGGCGTCAACCACGATCAAGCCGGAGTGCGGCCCGTAGCGGATTGCTATGCACGAGGTGTTTCCACCGTATTCCACCGTATCAGGACCGGGACTCGGGATCGAGCCGCGCACTCCCCAGAACTCAACTTGCATTACCCTGCACCTCAGCAATACGCAGAAACACAGCGGCTTTCTCTATCTCGGCATGGATAGTGTCCTCAATGCCATCCAGATAGGCAATATCAACGCCGAGGTGTTCACACAGCTCCTCCGCCAAGGGTTCCGGGTATCGGTCGCCGGAAAATCCGATCTCGGCTATATTCGCGAAATGATTAGCCACCGTCACAGTGTACACCAGATTACGGTGCTCGCCCTCGTAGCTTGTCGCTTCGTGGTGATGCGAGATCGCGTCAATCACCTCCGAGCTCAGCTTCCAGGTCTTGGCGATCAACCGGCCTACGCCGGCGTGATCGACGTCGAGCAGCTCACGCTCAGTCAGATACAGCGCGGCGCGCTCGCGGTCGGACCGCGCCATAACCTCGAGAAACTCGTCCTCAAACACGGAGTTGATCGGGATCTTGCCGATATCGTGTAATAAACCGGCGATGAAGTACTCTTCGAGTTGCTTCGCCGACACACTGAGCTTCGTGGCGATCAACTTGCTGGCAACGCCGACCGCCAGAGAGTGGCGCCAAAACCCTTGCGCCTGCAACGCCCGGAAGTTCTCCTTTCTACCCAGGTTTTCCACTACCGCCGCACCCAGGGCGAGGTTCTTGACGGTGTTCAGCCCGAGCATGATAATCGCCCGAACCAGAGAGGTGACTTTGCCCGACAAGCCGTAGTACGCCGAGTTGATGAGCCGCATGACCCGGGCCATCAGCACCGGATCCACACTGATCACTCGATTGAGGTCCACCGGTGAGGCCTTAGGGTTGTTGCATACCTCCAACACCTTGCCGACCGTTACCGGCAGTGCCGGCATATTCTCGATATATCGACGAACGTGAATTAGACGAAGATCCGCGTCCATTTGTAGCTCCTCTTAGTTGCCTTGGCGCAAGCGCGCCGCTATACGTTCCAAGCGGGCATCAATAGCTGCGGCGAGGTCGGGATCGGACAGCGCCCCCGACAGGTTGCGGAGATAGTCGAGGGTTCCTTTCAGGCGCGACCCGGCCGGTGCCCCCGCTGTGCCACTATCGTCAGTCTCACGCTGTGCGCCTCGCCGCCGCGCGGCCGCTGTGTGCCGCAGACCGGGACGGCTTCGCAGGCGATTCCGCAGCGCCTCCGCGCGCATGCGCGCCTCACTCCGCCGGAAATCGAGCCGTTTCTCTTCAGGCAGCGCCTGCGTCAGATCAAGCAGGTAGTCAAACATCTCGGCCTGCCGTTCGCGTGGCAGCCGAACGCCCTCACGGCACGGTTGCTTCTGCTGTTCACGTGGTTCCGGCGTATCCCTCTGCCGAGTCGCGGGTAGTCCAGCACCGGCCTGCGCGGGTGTCTCCGTCTCAGCGCTCGTTGCGGGCTCCTCGATTTCGGGCACATGAGGGCGTGTCGGCGCGCGCCCAGACCCCCACACGGCCGTATCGCCGGCCTCCCCTACAGGTGAACGCCCGTACCGCAGTGCGGTGTCGCCGTTCTCCGGTGTTCCGGCAGCGGGCCGCGCGGCGGAACCCGCGCCCGGTGCCGCTTTTCGTCCGGCGCCCAAGTCGGAGTCGGAATCGAAATCGGCCGAGCTCAGCTCGGCCGGGGGGCTCGGCTGCGAGCTTTCCGGCTCAATTTCGATTCCGTTCGCCTGCGGCTCAATCATCTCCATGAACGACGGAGGGTAGTTGTCGAACGCGGGCGCCTGTGCTTGTTCGGTGGGCTCCGAATAGTCCGCAGGAGGCGCTTCGCCATTCGCCGCGTGCCGCTCGGCGTGCTCAGCCCTGGCCGCAGAGGTCTCCTCCAGTCCTAAGACGGGTATTGAGTCTTCGTCCTGCTCGCCGGTGCTTTCAAGCTGCAGGTGCTCGGCAGCCTCAGACCGCCCCAACTCAGCCTCGAGTGCGAGCTCACTGAGGCGGTTGAGACTGTCGGCCCGTTCGGTGCCGGCGGCGGTCTGCTCGTATAGCGCAAGGCTTTCGTTTAAGCCGTTGATATCGTCAGGGCGGCCGCGTTTACCCTGCAGACTAACCAGCTCGTTTAACGATTGGAGCGCTGCGCCGGTATCGCCGGCATCCCGGTAGACCTGCGCCATTTCGGTCAGTAGCGGCGTGCTCTCGGGGTGTTCCAGCTTGAACGGCGGGAGTATCGCCGCCGCCTCTCCGGCACGCCCGATGCACCGCAGCACCTCAGACTCGCGTAACACGCCGTTGAGGTCTTCGGGACGACGCTCGCGGAACTCACGCACCTGCTGCAGGGCCTCATCGTATTCAGCGCGCTCGGTGTGAATACGCCCGAGGTCCAGCCGATAGTCTTCGGCATCGGGATCAAGCTGCAGCAGCCGATCAAACTCCCTGCCGGCGGCCTCCGAGTCACCCTTTCGGTACGCAAGCAGTCCGGAATAGCGCCGCGCCCTGGGGTTATCCGGTTCACGCGCCACCACGCTTCTCAAGTACCGGTTTGCATCATCGAAAAGCCCACGCTCGCTGAGGAGCTTGCCCACCAGCAGTTGCAGCTCGCTATTCTCGGCGGCCTTGTCTGCCGCCTTGCGCAAGCGCTCCACAAAGCTCGAATCAACGGGCTTACGCTCAAGAATTTGCCCGAGATTCTCGGCAGCACGCGCGTAATCGGGATTATGCTCCAAAGCGCGGGCGTAGTGCTCGAGCGCCTTGTCGGTATTACCCTGCTGGGCGTAAACCGTCGCAATGTTGTTCTCGGCGATTGGGTTATGGTGATCAAGATCGAGGATTTCTCGGAATCTGGCAAGCGATTGCTCGTAACGCTTCAACGCCTGCATAACCAAACCCAGATTGTTGAGCGCTTCGAGCCAACCGGGACGTGCTTTGAGTGCACGCTCAAACTGCTCTTTCGCATCATCTAGTCGGCCGAGGTTCCGGCAGGCGATCCCGAGATTATAGCGAAGCGTGGGGTGGTTTTGATCATACCCCAAGCCGTCTTCAAACACAGCGGCGGCGTGCGCGTGCTCGCCCTGCCTCTCATAGATGGTACCGAGGTTGTTGTAGGCCACGACGCAGCTACGGTCCAGCGCAATGGCTCGCCGGTAGGCCGCAATCGCCTGTGCCTCGTTACCCGCCATCTTGCAGATATTGCCCAGGTTGTAGAGGATATCGGCACGCTCGGGCGCCAGCTCCGCTGCACGGTTGAGCGCCTCGCGAGCCTCGGTCAAACGGCCCGCAAGCCGATACATTACCCCGAGATTGTTGTACGGCTCTACCGACTCCGGCTTGAGATTCCGGGCTTTTTGGAACTCTTCAATCGCGAGCTGCGGCCGATCAGTGCGCGCGTACACCATACCAAGCAAAACGTGCCCCGCGTAAGAGCGGCGGCTGCGCTTGAGTACTTCTTGTGCCAGCTTGTCCGCGTTATCGTAGTCCCCGATCCGATAGGCGTTGCGTGCTCGGGCGAGAACATCTTGTTGCTTCGCACTCGTCATTCGTACCGCCTCGATGGTCGTGCATGCGCCTCCTGCGAGAACTGCGTTTCGGGTGTGATCCCGGCAGCGTCGTACGCTGCAACCGCAAAGTAATACACTGTTCCGTTCTGCAGCCCCGCAAGCTCGACCTCGGTCGTATCACCGACATCGACGGGGGAGCGTCCCAAATCCGCCCCGGCGCCGAAGTACTGTCCTGGTCGCGTGCCGTAGTACACATAGTAGCCTTCAACGTTCGGATCTACCACCTCCTCCCAGTACAACTGAACACTGCCGTCGCCCGCTTCGGCGCGCACGCGTACCGGCGCCACCGGTGGTGACGCCGGTTCGTAGCGCGCCGTAATCCACGAAACCGATGGCGATTCTCGCCGCGAGCCGTCGGGGTACAGCTCTATGCGCAATTGCAGATAACGCCCGCGTTCAGCATACGCCGGCTCCTCACCGGGCTCGAACTGCCGCCAACCGGTGTGCAGATCGTCCGCGTGTATGTGATCACTGAGTCGATAGTAGAAGAAGACATCGGTTTGCGCCGGTGTTTGATAACGCGCCTCTATCGCGGACAGCTGGGCGAGCGGATGCCCGAGGTCCAATGGACGCGTCACCGCGACCGCCGGGGCATCACTGGTACGGTCGAGCATCGGCTGGGAAACATACCGCCTCGTGAAGCGCAGCTGATCCAACAGGCCCGACAGGCCCTCGCCCAGTGCAACGCGCGCGTCGGAAGCGCGGCCGAGGTAAGGGAGGTAGACGTCACCGCTTTCGCGACCGCTGTGCGTAACGTGGGTCATCTCGCGCGCGACGCCGTCTACAAGATACTCGATCAGCCCGGTGTCGGCCCGGAACCGAACCAAGTGATGGCTCCACCTGCGCGGGATGAGGCTGCGGTCTCCCTCGAGCACAACCTGATGCGGCTCGTTCGCGGGAGTCAGGAACACGTTATCAAACTCCCAGCGTAACCGTCTCCGCTCAACCTCCACCTGTACCCGCTGGTCGAGGCGGCCGTCCTCGATTCGGCGGGACCCCGTCCATCGTATAATAGACTCACCATCATCTAAGACCGCCGGGTACAGCCAGAACTCAATTGAGAAATTGTCCCAGCTCTGCCCGGGAGCGAACATCGCCTCCGGCGTTGCTTCCAGGACGAGACCCTGCATAGCGCCATCGAAGCGCGCGGCGCCTTCGCCGAGGCGCCCGGGCGACGACAGCCGGTGTTCGTCACCCAAGACACGGTACAGCCCCGCGGCATCATGAAACGGGGTACGGTTGAACTGCAGCAGGAGATCGGTGTCCGGGTCGGGCTGATACTGGCCGTCTTCTAAGAATAAGTCCAGCTCGCCGCGGTATCCCTTTTGCAACCGTAATCCCAGGCGATACTGGAGGTCGGCCCATTCGTCGCCGCGCCCCAGCTGAATCGCACGCTCGAGTGCCGGCGCGGCGGCGGTACCGACGAGAAGCAGAATAACCGTGAGCAGTTCTATTCGTTTCGCTGTCATTCTGATATACATTACCTATCGGCAGTTATGAATGATCGTAAAACACTGTCTCCACGCGCCTCCGCTCGGTATTTCCCGACCGATCCGGGCGTCTACATCATGAAAGACCCTGACGCAGGGATAATCTACGTCGGCAAGGCAAAGAACCTGCGAAACCGCGTCCGCTCGTACTTCACCGGCGACAAGGATCCGAAAACAGCGGTACTGCGCTCACGAGTCGCGAGTATCGAGTACATTGTAACCCGCAACGAATACGAGGCGCTGCTGCTCGAGAACAACCTCATCAAGGAGCACAACCCGCGCTACAATATCAATCTCAAGGACGGCAAGTCCTACCCGGTTATTCGCATCACCAACGAGCGGTTTCCGCGTGTATTCAGAACCCGCACCATCGTCGATGACGGATCGCGATACTTCGGACCCTATACCGAGCTCGACAAGGTCGATCAGTATCTTGAGCTCATCGAGCGACTCTATCCGCTACGCAAATGCCGCGGGCGCGTAAGACCGCGGCCCCACCCGTGTTTATACTATCACATCGGGCGGTGCAGTGCCCCCTGTGCCGGAAAAACCACCGAGGCGGCCTACCGAGAGAACGTCGAGCAAATTCAAGATCTGCTCGAGGGCGAGACCGGCACTCTGCGGGCTGAGCTCCAACGGAAGATGGGCGCGGCGGTCGAACGCTTGGCGTTCGAGCAGGCCGCCCAGTACCGTGATGCGATTCGCGCAATCGAGGCGCTTGCTGAAGACCAACAGGTTATGGATTTCGATCCGGATGTACGCGACTACGTCGGCTACGCCGCGAAGGACGACTTGTGCTCATTCGCGGTGTTTCAGATGCGTGCCGGCCGGCTCATTGGGAACGAGCTATTCCATACACCGGTTTTCGGCACCGAAGAGGAGGACCTCACACAGTTTTTGATGCGCTACTACGATGAGTTGCGCAGCCCGCCGGCGCGGTTACTGGTGCCTACACCGATAGATCTGGACGACGTGGCGACCTTTCTGCGAGAGAAGCACGGCAGTGAGACGGTAATCGAGGTGCCGCAAACCAAGCGAGACACATCGCTGATGCGAATGGCGGTGCAGAACGCTCGCAGCGATCTCGACAAGCGCGCGCGCGAACACGGAAACCTGCCTGCGCTCGAAGAGCTCCGGCGGGTACTCCAGCTCCAGCGCACACCGTTGCGGATCGAAGGCTTCGATATCGCACAGCTTGCCGGTAGGCACCCGGTTGCGGCGTTAGTGTCGTTCGACAACGGAATCCCGGACAAGGACCGCTACCGTCGTTTCCACGTGAAGACTTTGGACGGCAAGGTCGACGACTACGAGGCGATACGCGAGGTGGTTGCGCGGCGGTACACGCGTATGGTCAACGAGCGGACAGCGAAACCCGACCTCATATTGATCGACGGCGGCATCGGACAGGTGAACGCCGCCGCGGATGTGCTGCAAGCGCTGGGGTTGGACGCGATTCCGGTAATTGGGCTCGCCAAACAAAACGAGGAGATCTTCCGCCCGCATCATAGCGCGCCGTTGCGGCTCCCGGAGGGCTCGGCCCCGCTACGGGTGCTGCAGTACGTGCGCGACGAAGCTCACCGCTTCGCAACGACCTTTAACCAACAGTTGCGCAGCAAAGACATCTCGCTGTCCCAACTGGAGTCGATTCCGGGGATCGGCGAAACACGCAGCCACCGAATCCTAAAGCAGTTTGAGTCGTTGCAGAACGTTGCCGAAGCGACGCCGGAGTACATCGCCGAGACCTGCCGGCTGAGTCACGAAACCGCCGCACAGGTGCACGAGCTTGCCCGACGCGTCACCGGCGCCGGGTCTGCCGGAGGGCCGATCACCGATACGGAATCCGGGCCGCCGGATCCGGAGTGAGCGGCCCCTCGTGCGGCGAAGCCGCCGGAGCCCCCCCGCGCACCATGATCAAATACACCAGCTGCTGTTGCAGGCCCCGATGCGCAGCCGGACGCAGCGTGCGAAAAAGCGCATCGTACTCTACAAGCCGTTGAAGCACCCCTTCGAGTTCTTCGCGAGAAAACTGTTCGCTTGCCGTAGCGTAGATACGCTGGTTGCGTTTACTGCGGATATTCAACCGCCCGAACGCCTCGGAGTGGCTGTACCGCCCGGCCTCGAGCAGCTTCAAGGCGTACAGGTTCTGAAACTGCCACGATAGACCGGCGATGAGCTGTACCGGTTCGGAAGCACCTGACAGGGTCATCTTCTCGAGCACCTCCAGCGCGTTGGAGAGCTTGCCCTCTGCAATTGCGGCGAACAATGTGAATACGTTTTCTTCCTTGCTATGGTAAATGAAGCGCTCGACATCATCAGCGCCGATGACCGTGTCGGAGCCGAGGAAGAGACAGAGCCGATCGGCCTGCTTCCTCAGGGCTTCCGTGTTGTTCTCTACCAGCTCAAGAATCAGCTCGGCGGCTTCGCCGGTAATCTGTGCGCCTTGTTTGCGGAAATACCCAACCAGCCAGCCTTTCTTCTGGTGCTCGAACATTTCCCAGAACACTTTCTTGCGTTCAGCCGGGATCAGTTTCGTGAGTTTGGTATCGAGTTTCGTGTCAAGACGCGGGGCGTCGCTGATTAGCACCAGGGTCGCGTCTTTGTTCGGCTGGGCGCTGTACTCCAGCAGCTCCGCTACCTCGTCCTGACGCTTGATAACCTCGGCATCGTACAACAACACCAGCCGGTGCGAGGAGAACAAGTCGCCGGTACGCAACACGCGCACCACATCGACCACCGGCGTGTCGGCCGGGTAGAAGCGGTGCTGGTCGGGCGGCGAGCCGTACTGCTTAGTGAGATGCGCGCGGAGCTGCTCGATGTAGTCTTTCTTCTCACCGTGTTCGGGTCCCAGCAGCACAAACACGGCGCCGGCGGATCTCTTACTCATAGCTGCGGATCAGGTGGGCGAGCTTCCCGAGCAGCCGGACGTCACGCGTGTAGATAGACGGGTAGTTCGCGTTCTCGGCTTGGAGCCGGACCCGATTCTTCTCGCGGTAAAAGCGCTTCAGCGTGACCGCGTCGTCGACGAGGGCTACCACAATATCCCCGTTATCGGCCGTATGCTGAGCGCGGATCAATGCGATGTCTTGGTCGTGGATCCCGGCATCCTGCATGCTGTCGCCGCGAACCTGTAGCGCAAAGAAATCGCCGCCGCCGAGATACTGTCGCGGAACCGGGACGGCCCCGTCGTAGTTCTCTTCAGCGAACAAGGGCTTTCCGGCCGCGACGTTTCCGAGCAACGGGACCCCGACCACCTCATCCTCAGCCGGGCGGTCGTCGTCGCGCTCGAGCACCTCGATCGTACGTGACCGATAGTTGTTCAACGCGACGTAGCCTTTGCGCTCGAGCGCCTTCACGTGATCGTAGGCGCCCTTTGCCGAGATCCCGAACGCGCGTGAGATCTCGCGGAAGGTGGGCGGATAGTGGTGTTCCCGGAGATACCGCTTGACGAACTCGAGCACTTCCCGTTGTCGCGCGGTAATTGCTTTCATCGCTCCACTTTGATTCCGTACTTGCGCAGCTTCCCGTGCAGGTTGCTCGGATACATTTCAAGCGCCTCTGCGGTACGCGAGATGTTGTTGCCGTGCTCGGCAAGCTTCATCTCGATATATTGCCGTTCAAAGCTCTCTTTGGCTTCGTTCAGCCCCATGTCACGGAACGCCTCCAACAGCTCGACTTTCGGCTGCGACCGCCGCCCCGTACCGAGATGCTGTGCGATCACCTCGGCGTCAATTTCATCAGCGTCGCTCATGATATTAATACGTTCTACGAAATTCTTCAATTCCCGAATGTTTCCCGGCCAGTCATATGCCTTCATCCGCTCGATCCCGTCCTCGGTTACCCTGCGCGGTGGGCCGTCGGCCGGATAGCGATGCAGCTTCATGAAGTACTCCACCAGGACCGGTAGGTCTTCAAGGCGCGCACGCAGCGCGGGAACATGGATCGGGATGACATTAAGACGAAAGTAGAGGTCCTCGCGAAAACGCCCCGCGCTGATTTCGGCGCGGATATCCTTGTTGGTCGCGGTGACCACCCGTACGTTCACGTGAACCGTGCGCTCGCCGCCGACGCGCTCGAACTGCATCTCCTGCACCGCCCGCAGCATCTTTGACTGCGCCGGAAGCGACATATCTGCGACTTCGTCAAGGAACAGCGTGCCGCGGTCGGCAAGCTCAAACTTGCCTTTGCGCTGCGATACCGCGCTGGTGAATGCCCCCTTCTCGTGCCCGAACAGCTCGCTCTCGATCAACGTGTCGGGGATAGCGGCGCAGTTCACCTCGACAAACGGCCCGTGGGCACGATGACTGTGGCGGTGGATCTCGCGCGCGACCAGCTCTTTTCCGGTACCGTTCTCCCCGGAGATCAAGATCCTTGAATCGCTTGCGGCGCTTTGGCGGATGATCTCTCGGATACTTTGCATCGCCGCGCTGTCACCGAGCATCTGCAAGTCGGTCTGCATCGAGCTCTTGAGCATGAGGTTTTCGCGTTTCAGCTCTTCCAACTCTATCGCGTTGCGCACCACCGTGAGCACTTTTTCCAGGCTGAGCGGTTTCTCGAGAAAATCGAATGCCCCCGCCTTCACCGCCTTCACGGCAAGGTCAATATTCCCGTGACCTGAGATGATGATCACCGGCATTCCCGGATAGGTATCTTTGATCTCTTTGAGTACGTCGATGCCGCCCTTGTTGGGCAGCCACACGTCAAGAATTACCGCATCGACGAGCTCTTCGCCCAGCCGCGCTAACCCTTGTATGCCGTCCTCGGCAACGGTGACGGTATAGCCCTCGTCGACCAAGATAGCCTCGAGAACCTCGCGGATGCCTCTTTCGTCATCGATTACCAGTATCCGACTCATCTGCACTCCACGCCCCGGGGATATCGATGAAAAACGTTGTGCCGGCCGATTCGCTGGTCTCAAACCAGATATGACCGTCGTGATCGAATACCACGCGTTCTACGATGGACAAACCCAGCCCCGTACCGTCCGGCTTAGTGGTGAAGTAGGGATTGAACACTTGGTCATAGTGTTCGGGCGCGATTCCGCGCCCGCTATCCTGCACGCGAATCCGACAATAGCCCGTATTGCCTTTGGTTACAAGATCTGCACTTATGTTGACCTCACCGCCCTCACCGTTCATCGCGTCAAAGGCATTGCGAAAGAGATTCACGAAAACCTGCTTCATCTGTTTGGGGTCTACCACGACCTCTAAGTCTTCGGCCAGCGAGTCGTAGCGAATGATATGACCCTGCAAATGCGCGTACATCGCTGCAGCTTCGTCGACGAGATCGCGTAAGATCACGCGTTCGCGCTGCGGCTTCGGCAGGCGCGTAAACGCTCGAAACTCAGACAGTAGCTCGTTGAGGTTCTCAACCTCACTGATGATTGAGCGCATCGCCGGTTCGAACGTAGCATCGAAATCCTCACTCGCAGCGTGGTACTTGCGCATAAGGCGTTCGGCCGAGAGCTTGATCGGGGTCAACGGGTTCTTGATCTCGTGCGCGAGCCGCTGCGCGATCTCCTGCCATGCGGCAACCTTTTCGGTTTGCTTCATCTTTACGCGTGCACGCTCCAACTCGCCGACCATACGATTGAAACTGTCGACCAGAAGACTGAGGTCGTCTTTGGAACGGGTAAGAATGCGAATCGAAAAGTCGCCCTCGGCGACCCGTCGCGTTGCCTCCTCGAGCTGAACGATCGGCCGAATGATCTCGTCACTCAGCAGAAAACTCACCAGGATCGCCATCAGAATCAGCGGGAACGAGAACAACGCGTAGAACAAAACTAAGAGCAACAAGAACACCGGTTGCACACGCTCGTACTGCAAGAAACTTTCGCGCGCAGTGGTCAGCAGCTCAGCCGAGCGCTCGAAGCCGGCAGGCAACACAATCGACAGCACCACAATCGCGTCGCCGCCGACACTTGTGCGCACCCTGAGCACGCTGGTCTCAGCCGACGAGTCACGCATCACCATACCGTCGCGTACCGCCGGGAGGTCGTGGGCGTCCAGCCGTACGGCCTCAGCGCCGCCGAAGAACAGTTCTTCGCGCCCGGGTCCGAAAACCTGTAAAGCGTCTATATCGGGGTTGATAGCACGCAGATCGAGCCACTCGTCCTCAGGGTTCGCGATTAGGTTCTCACCGATGCTCGACAGCCGCTCGGAGACACGCTCGAGGTTCTCTACCTTCGCCTCATAGTGGCGTAGGGACGCCGCGAGCCCGCCCTCCAATGCGCCACCGGTGCCGCCGCCGAACCACGAGCTCATGACGGTGTTTATGACCGTAATTGACAATACCGCCTGCGGTACCGATGCGAGCAGCACCACCACCCCGAAAAACACCAAGAGCCGAAGCTTGAAACCGACCCCCGGCCGCCCGGCGGCGCGGTCGCGCACCAATCGAAAAGCCTGCACGAGTAAGATGACCAGCAGCACCGCTGGGAACGCGAGCGCGCCGCCCAAGATTAGCGCATTCGAAGCGTCGAACCCGAACGAGAACTCGGTAAGCAGTTGCTGAGAAAGCACTATCACTACCGCAACGATGAGGAGATATAGGAATACTATGCTGAAGATGCTCGTGAGAGAGGTAGTGGAGTTTCGACTTTGCTTCATCACCGAGACATCGGAGTCGTAGGCGCCGCTTGAAGGTCAACCCGATTCCACCCGGAGCGAAAAATGCTCTCGGGAAAGAGGAAGCTCAGCATGCGAAAGGCCGGCGCAAGTCTCACAGGCCGCACCTCGACTCGTGACTCAATATATACCGCCTCAGACAGTTTTTCGTGCCGCGGGAGGTCAAATCGATAATCTTCAAGATTCACCAAGCTCGACAGATACGGAACGGCCGAGTCGTACTCGCGCGTGGTACCAT
>PWQX01000287.1 GCA_003556605.1 Spirochaetaceae bacterium | reverse complement strand
TTGCTGGTAAAATTGATTGCATACAAGCTTCTGGGTGAAGAGAAAGTGAAATTACCACTCAACTCGGCCGAGTTTTGGAGAACACGCCGGCAGGTCGATGCGATTAAAGCTAAGGATGATTCCATCAGCGCTCCATGGGTCGAGGATAGCTTTATCAACCTGTACCGGTTTGCGCTGGGGGAGCGCAATGGGTTGGACGGAGCGCTACAGATGTAGTACTTCGCTGGCGGAATACATGAACACCTGTACATCAGACAATACGAATACTGCTGTAACGGCATGACCATAAGGCCTGAAACCGGTGAAGTTGTGTTGGATTGCGGCGCCTGCTGGGGTGATACCGCGCTGTTCTTCGCCAACCAAGTTGGCGAGCGAGGGCACGTCTACAGTTTCGAATTCATGCCCCGTAATATCGACATCTTCAGAACCAACATTGAGCTTAATCCGCAGCTAAAACAGCGCATCACCCTGATAACCCACCCACTTCTAGATGTTTCTGGTCGTCGAGTGTCGTTTACTGAGAATGGGCCGGGGAGCCAGGTGAACGCCGATTTAGGTGCCAACCAAACGCCTGCACCGACCATAAAAACCGCAGCATCGATAACGATTGATGACTTCGTCGTAGCGCAGCGATTGGACAGAATCGATTTCATTAAAATGGACATTGAAGGAGCCGAGCTCAAGGCACTAAGAGGAGCTTCGAACACGATACGAGATTTCAAGCCGAAGCTGGCGATTTCCATCTATCACAGCATGGAGGACTTCGTGCAGATTCCTGCCTACCTCAGCTCTCTTGGTCTCGGGTATAACTTCTACTTGAACCACGGCACGATACGTGATCGGGAAACGATACTGATGGCTATTTCAAGTAGAGGCTAATGTTGCGAGATGAAGGCGGTTCGGAGCCGGCTAAGAGCGGCAGTTACGCCTCAGCCGCGACCTCAAACGCAATACAATCGTTTGGTTGGCAATTGTGACCTCACTAACAGGTAGTCATCCAGCACACTCAGTAGGCGGTTATCTACACGCCCGATATGCAGCAGCTCTCGCTGAGTGCGGTACACCGCGGCAACTGAAATGTAGCGCCGGCTGGATACTTATCTCGGCGGTGAACGGCACCTCGGCGCTGGATGGGCGCGGTTGCTACCCGCTTTTCTGCTGCCGCGACTGGCCCGGTCTCCGTGAAGACATCGATGCCCTCGGCGAAGACTTGGTGAGCTTGGTGCTGGTTACCGACCCCTTCGGCGATTTCGACCCGCACGATCTCGGTGCGTGCTTTCCCCACCTGTTTCGACCTTACAAGAAGCACTTTGTCGTGGATCTGCGACGTCCTGCATCTACGTGGCCCGAGAAGACTCACGCTCGGTACGCCCGTAAAGCACTTCAGAGTGTTAAGGTCGAGTACCTGGCCGACCCACTTGAGTTTGCTTCGGACTGGGTTGCGTTATATCGGAATCTGATAAAACGTCATACCATAACAGGTATAGCAAGGTTTTCACCCGACTCTCTGTGTAAACAACTCCAGGTGCCGGGGTCGATTGTGTTTAGGGCCGTGCACTGTGACGAAACCGTCGGCATGATTTTGTACTATGCGCACGGTGATACAGCCTACTATCACCTCGCAGCTTACAGTGACAAGGGATACGCATTGCGCGCATCATACGCGCTCTTCGCCGAAACGCTCGCCTGCTTGAGGAGCACTGTGCGTTGGGTCAACCTTGGTGCTGGGGCGGGTATTGCGGGCAATGTAGAGGATGGCCTTTCGCGCTTTAAACGAGGGTGGGCGACTGGAACGCGCACGGCCTACATCTGCGGGCGCATCTTTGACCCGAAGCGGTACAGAGACCTAGTCCGTGCCTGCAACCATTGCAACCATACGGTCGCGGGGTTTTTCCCATTGTATCGGAGTGGTGAGAGCACATGACCGAGCGTGCCATGAGAATCGTTATTGTGGTTTCCGCCGGGGGCTCGGTGATGAACGCCTTGCTGCACAATCCTTTCTTCAAGAGCCAGGTTCATTCCGTGGTGTCGGATCGCGAATGTAAGGGAATCGAGCACGCAGGGCTGCACAGCGTGCCCACGGCTATTTTCCCTTACCAAGGCAACGAAGATTTCTCGGCTCACCTGTTGCGGTATCTGCAGCGCAATCGTATTGATTACGTGGTGTCGTTCTTCACTAAACTCTTTGTCGGCGAGCTTCTGACAGTATACAAAGACCGAATTATCAACCTTCATCCGTCCCTTTTGCCGGCGTTCAAGGGTCTGGACGGTTTCGGTGACACCATGCGCTTCAAAGCCCGGTACATGGGTACGACAATCCATTTCGTTGATCGGCAGGTCGACGAAGGGAAACTAATTATGCAAAGCATCTGTCCAGTCGATCCCGAACAGCCTGTTACAAGCCTGCGTCATACGGTTTTCCAACATCAGTGCAAATCGCTGTTACAGGTGGTGAAATGGTTAAGTGAAGGTCGGATTATTGTGTTGGATGATTGTGTCACAATCGTTAATGCACAGTATTGCGACTTCGAGTTCGTTCCCAACCTTGACTTTCCGGAAGCAATCGAGCTTCCGGTGTGAAAGCAGGATCTAATTAAAAACAGGACTGCCAAACCTAATCTTGGAAGTCCGCCGGAGGTCATTCATGGAGAAAGCTCAAGCCGAAGAACGTATGCAGTGCGTTCGGTGTCTGATGCCGTTCGAGAAGCGGTTCATTGGTGCAGACGGCGAGTGTGTGATTTGTCGTGAACACAGAAAGAAATGGTTGAACAGAGATTATCAGAAAACAGAGCAACAGCTAATCGACATTCTCAACCATTACAAGCGCAGGAACAAGAACAAGCGCTATGACGCGGTTGTGGCCTTTTCCGGTGGGAAAGACAGCGTTTATGCGCTGTATCTTCTCAAACACAGGTACGGCATGAGGCCTCTGGCAGTTACAGGAGATAACGGACTCCTGACGGAACGAGCACTCAAGAACATGAAGACGGTAGTTGACCAGCTCGGTGTCGATCATGTTATTGCGAGGCGTGATAAGGAAGAGTTGCAATCGTTATACCGTGCTTACTTCCAGAAGACAAAGAACTTCTGCGAAGTTTGCTACTTGACCATAACGAGCGCTCTCGGCCAAGCAGCGCTGGAGCACGATGTACCCCTAATGGTTACCGGCTTTGCCTTCAAGGTCGATTCCTCGCATTTCCGCGCGGCTCGCAGATACTGTTTTGAAGACGCTTTCGCAGCCGTTGTCAAGGACAGTATACCGGAGGACGTTTACAAAAAGTATATTACTAAGGACGTGCGTGCCTCCAATAAATTCCATTTAGTTCATCTTTTCGATTACATAAACCACGTTGAAAGCGAGATCTATGATCTGCTTGAAACGCAACTGGGCTGGGATAGTGCCGGGCGTGAAGACAAGCATTCGGATTGCCGCTTTCACCATATGCTGGGTTATCTGAGAAGGATCAACAATGACCTTACCTCGCTGGCGTTGATGACTCCCGCAGCGCTATTGCGCGACGGTCAGATTACGGTTGAGCAGTTCCGAACAATGCTGGCTAAGGAGGAGTCTCTTTTCGCGAATGTGGAAAGAGAACAGATCGATGACTTCCTTCAGTATTTTGGGGTAGAAGAAGAGTTTCTAACGAGTTCCCTGCCGCCTGTGGCGCTCGCGGATCCGGTAATCACCGAGGAAGACTTTGCTCCTTTGCTGGAGGCAAGACACCGGAATAACAAGAGCAAGAGCGAGTTGCTGGAAATGCTGATTGCAATCATTCGCCCGGAGGTTCAGCGTGATGGTGGAGATATAGCAATCGTAGATTATCACGATCATATCCTGAAGGTGCGTCTGCTTGGTGGATGTCGAGGCTGCATGATCGGCGATCAAGTTATGATACGATATCTCGAGTATTTGGTACGAAAGTACGTCTCAGACGACATAATTCTCGAACACGCGAAAGAGCCTGCACCGCTGTGACAGGCCGCACTTCGGGCGGCAGAGTCAGATAGCGGCTGGAATCCTTTGCTTGGTACCGTGCATATAGTGAACGCTGTGGCCGTCTGCTTGCCACACTAGGGCGAGTTGATGCACGACGTAGTTTTCAGGTGTCCGATCGCGTTCGTGAAACAGTACTGCTATTGTGGCCATCGCTGCAGAGTATTATAGTCGATGCTACCTACATTTGCTAATGGATGAACACGTCGCTGCCGTGATTCCAACCTACAATCGCAAAGAGGCGCTTAGCGGTGCAATCGAAAGCGTACTGCAACAGACGCGGCCGGCGGATGAGCTTGTGGTGGTTGACGACGGGTCAACCGACGGAACCGCCCGCGCTGTGGCCTCGCGGTTCGGTACGGCGGTGCGCTTAGTGCGCCAACCGCGCCGGGGTGTTGCGGCTGCACGAAACGCGGGCGTGCGGGCGAGCACCGCAGCGCTGGTGGCCTTTCTCGATAGCGATGATACCTGGCTGCCGGACAAGCTCGCCGTGCAGCTTGCGGCGATGGATGATAGTGCCGTCCTCCTCAGCGCCACCAACTGGCGGTGGAAAACAGCTTCACAAAGCGCGTTTGCGGAGCGCAGGCTTGCGCTGCAAGCGAGCGTTCTGCGAAGCCCGCTCGCCCATTTAACACGTGGGGGCGGACATGGATTGTGGCCGTCCACCTGGATCGTCCGCCGCGATGCATTCTGGAGCGCCGGCGGCTTTGACGAAAACCTGCGGGTTGCCGAGGATACCGAGTTTATCTTTCGCCTTGCCTGGCACGGCAGCTTTGCCCTGGTTCCCGAGGTGCTTGCCGAGCGCTCCTCTGCCATGGACGCTCATAAGCTTACCAATTTTCGTGATTTTCGCTACCTCAGGGAGCTTTCGGATAATACCGTAGCAATTCTGCTGAATGTATGCCACCAGATTGAGAATCAGCCTCGGCAGGTAGGCCGCGCGGCTGAGCGCCAGCTGTCGTATCATCTGCGCCGGCAGCTTGAGTACCTGGCGTTGGATGGCCGCAGCCGTGAAGCGCGAAAGCGTGCCTTCGCTATTCTCAGCCGCTGCAGCGGGGCAAGAGAAAAGCTCACGGCGCTTGCGGCAATCATTTCGCCCCCGATGGTAGGCGCCAGGAAGCGCCGCAGCCTCTTGCGGCGCGGCGTAGAAGGGCTCCCCACTGGGGCTCACAGCCATGGCGCCCTGCGGCGCGGCGTGGCGGCTGCCATGAAGGCGGCTCAGGAACGGTGAAGGTGCGCTCGGTGCGCATCATCTATCCTGATGTTGGCCTCGGTCTCGCGAATGATGCGCTGATTTTGGCTCGGCTGCTGCGGCGCGCCGGCATTGAGGCGGTAGTGATACCGCTGCCGGTGAGCTACCGCGGAAGTCTGCCGCTGAGAGCTGCCGGGCGCGCAGTGCGCCGGCTTGCCCCTCGGAGCGCGGCGGCATTCTTCACCGCGGGTGTTAGAATAGCGCGCTACGGCACCTTGCAGCGTGCTGATATCAATATCTTTCTGCAGCGTGTGTTCCATACGCTGGTTCCAACGGCGCGGCGCAATGTGCTTATTCCCAACCCCGAGTGGTTCAACGCCGAGTGGGAGTGGCATCTTGAGCTCGTTGACGCGGTCTGGTGCAAGACGCGCGACGCGCTTGAGCTTCTCGGCTCTCGCTGCCGGACAGCCGAGTACATCGGCTTCACCAGCGCCGACCGTAAGGCGCCCGGGCAGGGCGGCAGCAGTGCTGCGGGCTGGTTGCATATCGCGAGCGCAGGCGTGCAGAAGGGTACCGAGGCGGTGATAGAGGCTTGGCGGAGAAACCCGCAGTGGCCTTCTGTCACAATTCTCCAGCACCGGCGCGCTGCGCTCGGGTGCAGTAACGGCAATATCCGCTACATCGCAAAGCGCGTAAGCGAGCGCGAGCTGCTGTCACTCTTGAACAGCGCCGCGTTCCATCTATGCCCGTCCGAAGTTGAGGGCTTTGGTCACAGCATCGTGGAGGCAATGAGCTGCGGCGCGCTCGTGCTCTCCACCGGCGCCCCGCCGATGAACGAGCTCGTGCAGGAAGACCGCGGCGTGTTGATAGACGCCGGCCAAGCGGCGCCTCAGCGCCTCGGCAGGCGCTACCGCGTTACCCCGCAGGCGGTGGAGCGGGCTGTGCAGCGTGTGTTCGCGATGGAAGCATCCCAGATTGCCCGCAGGCGGCAGGCGGCGCGCGCGTGGTTTGAAGAGAATCAGAGCCGCTTTGAAACGCGACTGCGGAACGCAGTTGAGATGCTTTGCGGCCCATGACTCGGCGAATCACTTTCGTACCGGGCATTTACCCGCATTTAGCCGATGCTGCGAAATCCATCGCAGAAGTGGTTCTTTGAGGTTGATCGCTTCTGCAGCCTCGCTCAAGCGAAAAGCTGGGGAATGCGGGAAGCTGGGGAATAATGATAACCGGCACACATAGTGAACAGCTGCGCGAGCGGCTTGTTATCGAAAGCGGTCAACGCACGCGCGGGGTCGATTGGCGCGAGCTGTGGACGCATCGGGAATTGCTGCTGTTCTTCGTGTGGCGCGACCTTAAGGTGAAGTACCGGCAGACGCTGCTGGGCGCAGCGTGGGCCGTCCTGGTTCCGCTCGTGCATATGGTCGTTTTTTCGGTGATCTTCGGGACGGTCGCCGGTTTTCCAACCGATGACATCCCCAAACCGCTGTTCTATTACTCCGCAATGCTGCCGTGGACCTACTTCGCCGCTTCGTTCAGAGCGACAAGTAACAGCCTCGTCGGCAACGCCCATTTCCTAACCAAGATCTATCTGCCGCGCCTGCTGGTACCGCTGGCTCCGTGCATTTCGGCACTTGTGGACTTCGTGATCGCCTTTATCATCCTGGTTGGGATGATGCTGTTCTACGCGGTGGCCCCAACTCCTTGGGGGCTGCTGGTGGTTCCGCTGATGCTGATCTCCATGCTGGCGGCTTTCG
>PWQX01000250.1 GCA_003556605.1 Spirochaetaceae bacterium | reverse complement strand
CCACGACACCTCGGTACGCGAGGACGGCTACGACGTGATCTTCGAGCTCGAGGACGGAGTGGCGCAGGAGGTCGAGCATGTTGGACATCATTCTTGAGCCGTTGCGCTTCGGCTTCATGCGGACCAGCCTGCTCGCCGCGGTGCTGGTCTCGGTCGCGTGTGCCACAATCGGTGTCTACGTGGTGTATCGCCGCATGGCGTTCATCGGCGACGCGCTTGCCCACACGGTCCTGCCGGGCCTGGTTGTCGCCTATCTCTACGGGGTCAACATGTACGGCGGCGCCCTGGTTGCCGGCATCGCTTCCTCGCTTGCCATCGGCCGGATCACCCAGAATCGCTCGGTGAGCGAAGACACCGCGATCGGCATCGTCTTCAGCGGAATGTTCGCGTTCGGTATCTTTCTCATGAGTCGTAGCGGTAGTTTTCGCGAGCTTGCGCACATGCTGTTCGGTAACATCCTCGGTATACCTTCGTCGTTGTTGGTCTGGATCGCCCTGATCGCGTTCGCTATTCCGGTCGTCCTGTTCCTGCTTCACAAGGAGCTCGAGCTGACTTCCTACGATCCCAACCATGCCGAGGTGATCGGGCTGCGGGTGGATACGGTGCGCTATATTTTGCTGGTCGTGCTGGCATTTACCGTTGTAACCGCGATCACTGCAGTTGGGGTGGTGTTAACCGCGGCGCTCATCATCCCCCCGCCGGCCGCCGCGTCGTTGCTCACCCGCCGTTTAGTGCCGATGATGGTCTTGTCGACGGCCTTTGCGGTGTTCTCCGGGATCGCCGGCCTGTACGCTTCGTATTACTTCAACGCCGCTTCGGGTGCGGCTATTGTGTTGACCTGCACCGTGATCTTCGGGGTATGTGCCTTGATTGAGGCGGTGCACCGCAAGCGCACGCTGCGTGCGGCACCGGCTGCGGTGGAGCCGCGGCCCGGGCGGTCGCCGGTCAAGCGGGCGTCATAGGTGATGCGGCGATGATCGAGCGGATCAGGCATGCCCTGCGCCGACTAGCCACGGCCCCGATCCTCGTGTATCGCTACGTAGTCTCGCCGTGGCTGGGTCCGAACTGCATTTATCAGCCTACGTGCTCGCAGTACGCCGAGCATGCGGTGATGCGGTACGGGGTGGTGAAGGGCGTGCTGATGGCGCTCGCGCGTGTCACTCGCTGCGCCGGTGGCCTGTTTGTCGGCGGTGATGACCCGGTGCCTGAGCGCTTCAGCCTGCGTGAGCTGGGGCGCAACTACCGGCGTTTCCGCCGCCGGGGCTAATCAAGCCCGAGCGCATCGTGTGGATCGTGTTCACAACGGCGAAGCGCCTCGGCGAGCGCGGCGGTGTCGAGATCGTCACCCACGAACAGAATCAACGAATCTTCTTGATCGAAGCGGTTTTTCGGGCACGGGTACAGCTGGGTGCGCCCGGCGCTGTATTGCAGGATGTAGGTAATGTGGGCGTGTTCGGGGCCGTGCGGCCTTAGCAGACCTTTGGCCCGGATCACGGAGCTCGACATGCGCGCAAACAGCTGTTCGAGCTGCTCGCGATCGACAGGCCGCCGGCTACGGTGCAGGTAACTGTGGAGCGTGGAGTGATCGCCGCCGAGGCTGGGCCGGTGGGATCGGGCGCCGGTGGTGTGCAGGCTCGTGAGACCGGCAGCTTCAGGGTGGGCGCTGAGACCGGTCGCCGCAGGCCTCGCAAGCTCTGTAGGTTCCGGTTCATCGGGGTTGAGTACGGCTCGCAGATCACTGCGCGGCTCGAGTGCTTGGATCGGCGTGCTCGGCACAAGCGCCTGGATGCTGCGATACAGCTCGGGACGGTCCTGTGCCGGTACGAGGTCGAGCTTGGTTACCACAATTGTGTCCGCCTGGCGGATCTGCCGCAGCACCACGTTGTGATTGACACGATCGCGGTGAAAGCCGACAGCGTCCACAACGCAGATGCAGGCGTGAAAACGCGTCCGTCCTGCCGGGTTGTGCCCGATGAAGGTCTGCGCCACCGGCTCGGGATCCGACCCGCCGGAGGCTTCCACCAAGACCTGGGTGATCTCGGGTCGGCTTTCGAGCAAACGCGCGACGCCGCCGACCAAGTCGTCGCGCCGAACGCAGCACATGCAGCCGGTTGCGAGCTCAACGATCTGATCCTCAGGCGCTCCGATGATCTCACTCTCGATCCCGACGTCGCCGTACTCGTTGGTTACCACCCCGAACACGGTTTCCGGAAACGCTTGGAGAAGCCGATTAATGAGGGTGCTCTTGCCGGAGCCTAAGAACCCGGTTATCAACGTCAGCGGTACGGTACGCATAGATTAAACAGCGGTGACTGCGTGCGGTTTCCCGGTTGTTCCAAGCCGCCACTTGGGGTATTATACGAAATATGCAGGTATCTAAGGAACACCGGCCCAGTGCAGTTGCGGGCGCAGCATATATAGTCATCACGCTCATCGTCGCCTTGCTCGCGTTCTACGGCCCTATCCCGCTTGAGGATCCGGGGATCGGTGATCTTCCGTACTTTGTGATTCTGCTGATGCATCTCGGTTTCGGGGCCGTACTTCTCGCTGCCGCATCAAGAGCCGGCGCCGGCGTTCATCACAGCATGCCGAAGCGTCCGGGTATCGGTGGCGCCAAAGGAAGGCGCCGTTCCGTTCCGCAGCCGGCATCGGTGGCCGAGCGCAGCCCGTTACGGCGCTTGATGGTGGTGCCCGAGATCCTGATGGTCTGTACGCTGCTGCTGTTCCTGTTTGTGTATGTGTTCGCGGTGAACGCCAACATGGATTACGTGCAGCGCTTTATCGAGAGTGGGGGGGATTTGCGTCTAGCGGTCGACAGCCGTACCGAACGGCTGATCGCCTCCGCTCGGTATCTGCCCTTGTTGGCGGTCAACCTCGGGGTCTACTTGTATACGCGCTTATTCCGCCGAACAGCGGTCCGCGGAACACGCGGCGGGCCCTACGCCATAACCGGCTTTGCGTTGCTGTGGGTCTTGCTGTCGGTATTCCTGAGCGTGGTTGCGCTGCCTTCGTTCCTGCGCCTCGAGGGGCTCCCGCTGTTGGCGTGGATCGCGATGGTGCCCTTGTTCTTGGTGTTCTCGACGGTGCGTTACTCCTTGGGGGTGTTCTACGGTATCACCTACGGTGTATTCGCGACCCTGCTGACCAACTACTGGCTGGGAACCTTTAGTCTCGTATCGCTACAGGTGGTGGTGATCATCTATTTGTTTCACTACACGATATTCATCCCGTTGATGCTGTTGATCTATCACACCGTACGCAATAGCGAGTTTCCGGGCTTTCTGGTATTCCCGGTGGCGTGGACGGCCTTCGAGCTGGCACGCTCCAGCGGCTTCGTCGGGTTTCCGTGGGGACTGGTCGGGCACTCGCAGTATGCGATGCTGCCGCTGATACAGATCGCGGAGCTCACCGGAATCTGGGGGATAAGCTTCATTGTGGTGCTGGTGAACGCCGGTATCGCCGAGACGATCTCGCGGGTGATCGCCAATGCCCAGGTTGGAATGGCGCCGCGCTTACCGGTGTTTCGGCCGGCGGTGGTGGCTGCTTCGGTGTTGGCCGGCGCCTTGCTGTTCGGCGGCGCGCGCCTCGGTGTTGAAGCCGCGGCCGGGCCGGAACCGCACGATACGGTGCGGGTGGCGCTGATACAGCAGAACTCCGATCCGCGCAAACACGAGTACGAGCGCACCTTCGGCTCCTTGATGAGGTTGACCGATGAATCGCTGCAAGAGAATCCCGATATCGTGGTGTGGTCCGAGACGGCTTTCGTGCCGAACATTCGCCGTTGGGGAGAGGAAGACCCGGTTCGGTTCAGGTTGGCGCGCCTCGTGAAGCAGATGCGCGAGTATCAAGACTCGATTGAAACCTACCTCGTTACCGGCAACGACGACTACGAGCGCGTCTTCGACGAGGACGGCAAGGAGATCGACCGCCACAGCTTCAACGCTGCGGTGATGTTCTCGGATGCCGGTGAGCGCATGCAGACCTACCGTAAGGTTCGTCTGGTACCGTTTACCGAGCACTTCCCGTACGAGCGACAGTTGCCGTTTATTTATGAGACGCTGCAGGATTTTGATGTGCATTTCTGGGAGCCGGGTACCGAACGGACGGTATTCGAGCATCCGAAGTTCCGCTTCTCCACCCCAATCTGCTTCGAGGACATGTTTCCCGGCGAAGTGCGCGCGTTCGCGCAAGAAGACATCGATATGATCGTGAACATCACGAACGACTACTGGTCGCTCACCCCGGTGCAAGCTAAACAGCATTTTGCGGGCGGCATGTTTCGCGCGGTGGAGAATCGTTTGCCGCTGGTTCGCAGCACCGCCAGCGGATTGACCACCTACGTTGATGAGTTCGGGGGTATTCACGAAACGCTTCCGTACTACGAAGAGGCGCAGATGGTGACCGACGTGCCGCTGTTTGACCGGCGTCGGACGCTGTACACCCTGCTCGGTGACTGGTTCGCGTACGCAGCGCTCGCAATCTCGGGCGTGTTGATCGTAGTATCGATTCAGAAGCGTGTCTCACGCCACACCTGAGCACGCGGGTCGTCGGGTGGGAAACGATTGCTTCGGCGGCCGCTAGTCACTCGACGGTGATCTCGACGCGGCGGTTGCGGTGTTGTTCATCGGGATCACGCGTTACCGGCGCGGTGCTGCCGAACCCCTCGATCTCGAGCTCGTCCAGTTCTTGCCTGCTCACCGGCAAACCGAGCTGCTGCAGTACGCTGAGAACGTTCTCGGCGCGTTGTTCAGACAAGCGCCGTCTGCCGTGTTCAGGGCCGGCGACAGCGGTGTGCCCGTGTAGGCGCATCCGAGTGAGCTCGGTGCCGGCTTCAGTCTGCGCGCTCAGCTCGCGGTACAGCTTCTGTAAGGTCCCGCGGGCCTCAGCGGTGATGTGCGCGCTGTCGGCGGTGAAGTATACCGTGGTGCTGCGCGGCTCGAGCGCCGCCGGCTCGGGTTCTTCCGGTGGATCATCCTCCAGCTCAGCGTCGTCGATCGGCGGTTTGGTCACCGCCGCGTCGGCGGGCTCCTCGGTTGGACCGGCGGCGGCTTGGGACGGTTCGTCGCCGATTACGCGGATCGCTGCCCCCACTCGGGTGAAAAAGAACCAGCCGGCGAGTACTAGAACAACCAGTGCCGGCAGCAGCGCCGCGAGCAGAATTCGCGACCTGCAGGGAACGCGAACCTGCCGCTGGGCCTGAAGCTCGTTGTCGAGGTACAGCTGAAAGGTCATCCGGCCGGCGCGCACGCGTTGCGCGGTCAAGGTGAGTAGCGGCTTGCCCTCTCCGGAGGGAAGGTCACGCAACTCGAAGCTGGTCAGGAGCCGGCGCTGCTCGCCCCGGAACAAGAACACCCGCACCACCGCGCGGCGCTGACCGGGTTCCATCGTAGTGAGCTCAATGCGCTTGCGTTCGCGGTCATTGGGCCGAGCAAAGCGAGTGTAGCGCGTGCGATCCACCTGAACCGCGATGGTATGATCGGCCATATCGGAATTATGCGCCAGGCTACCGCCTTCTGCAAGCCGCATCTGTAGGGTATGTCGTTCGGCGCGCTTGCCGGACGACCGCGATTCCATTATGGTTTGTTCATGACTGACCAGTTCCGAGTTGCCTTTGTCAGCGGAAAACTGGGTGATGTCGACGGGGTTTCTCTGGAGGTCGACAAGTGGATCGAGGTACTCAGCGCCGCAGGCCATGAGATTTTCACGATCGCCGGGCGATATGCCCATCCGGTGCGTAATGTTCGCGAAGACCGCCAGCTGCTGACGGAGCAGATCGCGTTTGACTCCGAACACCAACACTACATCGAGCGCTTGGCCTTTCCGTACCTTTCAAAGCGAGCCGTGCATCTGACCCCTAGCAAACGCAACGCGATCCTGGAAGAAATTGCCGTTACCAGCGCCGCTGTTGCTGAGCAGCTCTACGAGTACGCGCAGGAGCACGCTATCGACGTGTTGGTGGCGCAGAACACCAACGCAATGCCGATGACGATTCTCGGCGGCGCGGCGATGCACAACCTTGCGACCGAGAAGCGAATCGCCACGGTGTTCCATCATCACGATTTCTGGTGGGAACGAAGCCGCTTCAGTCACAACCGCATCGAGGGGCTGCTAAACAAGATCATGCCGCCGACCGATCCAGGTATGGAACATGTGGTGATTTCGTCGTACGCGGCCCACATCCTCAGCGCAATCAAACGAGTAGATCCCTGGATCATCCCTAACTGTGAAGACTTTGAGAATGCGGTTTCCTTTGATGAGTACAACAGTGACTTTCGTGCCGAGCTCGGTTTTCGTGAACGTGATATCCTTGT
Organism: Spirochaetaceae bacterium; assembly: GCA_003556605.1. GTDB lineage: Bacteria > Spirochaetota > Spirochaetia > DSM-27196 > SLAA01 > B1Sed10-166. Next base: position 17,674 of record PWQX01000250.1, on the reverse strand, counting down.
GGTGCAGCCCACCCGAATCGTCCCGCGCAAACGCATTGAGGACTCAATTGAGCTTCTCGGCGCGTTTCTGCGCCGCTACCCCGAGTTCGCCGGACGCGTGCAGTTCATCGTGTCATTGTATCAAGGTGACGAACCGGATGATGATTACGTCGCCGAGATCAAGCGCACCGCAGAGCGCAACGAGGTTCCGCTGAACCTGATCTCTGAACGGGTTTCTTCGGTGCGGGGCACCGGGAGTGACGGCGAGAAGCTATACACCAATCGCGATGTGCTGGCGAATGCCGATCTCGTGACCTACCTTCCGATCTGGGAGGGCTTTGGGAATGCACTGCTTGAAGCGGTAGCCGCGCGCGTTCCCGTAGTCGTAAGCACGTACTTGGTCTACAAGACTGATATCATGCCGCTCGGTATGCGCAATATCGAGGTGCGCGATTGCTACGACGAGGAAACCGGGTTGGTGTGCATCTCGGATGCAGTGCTCGACGAGATTCATTATGTGCTCACGCACCCGGCCGAACGCAGCGAGCGGGTGGCGCACAACCTGGAGGTCGCGAAGCGCGAGTTCGGTTTTCACGTATTGGAGAGGAAGCTGGACCGCGTGTTCTCGGAGTATGCGCACGAGATTCGAGCCTCACGGCGCCGGCTGCGCAAGAGTCGAAAACGCTACTCCGTTTAGCAAGCGGCTTAGTCGGCTGCGTTCTGCTGCTACGCGCGCGCGAGCTGCCCCGGCGCCCCGGTGAGGAGCGGCGGGGTCTACTTGCGGCGCCGTTTCGGCTTTCGCCGTGGTTTGGGCGTTTTCGGCGGCATGGTAGCCTCGAACGTCTGTACCGTGGGTTCCGCTTTCTTGCGATACCACCATAGCGTCAATAACCCGGCGCCGGCAATCACCATGAGCCCACTCAGTATCTGGCCGGTGGTGATGTTCAGCGGTGAGACGAATAGCTCGGGAGGGTTAGGTCGGCTCGAGAGCTGAATGGGAAACTCCAAGCCCTCGTCGGGTTCTCGAAAATATTCGGCGATGAAGCGTAACACCCCGTATCCGATCAGGTACGAACCGAGCACGAAACCGTGAAACGGCTTGCGTTTGCGGACAAAGAACCACAGCACCACCCACAGGGTGAAGCCCTCTAAGAATGCCTGATAGAGCTGGGAAGGGTGGCGCGGCAGATTGATCAATTCTCCGGTTGTGTACTCGATGCCGTGGGCGTCCGCTATCTCGGCGACCCAGGGGTTGCGGGTATCCAAGCGGCGTGCGTGTGGAAACATCATGCCGATCGCCGCGGTAGTCACGCGGCCATAGAGCTCGCCGTTGATGAAGTTTCCAATACGACCAAACATGAACCCTAAAGGGACTCCGGCGATAATCATGTCACCCCATTCGAGCACATTGAGTTTGTGCCGCTTGAGGTAGATCACCGCCGCGATCACCGCGCCGAGTAGTCCGCCATGGTAACTCATGCCCTGCAGTCCGGTGAACTGTCCGTCGGCGTCAAACGGCCAGAAGATCAACCAGGGCGCCGTGAGGTAGCGGCCTGAGGGGTCGTACACCAGCGCCGCGAAGATCCTCGCGCCCAAGAGCAAACCGATGATGCCCCAGAAAAACAAGTTCAGCACCGTATCGTGATCGACTTCGATCTTGCGTTCGCGTAGTTGATAGCGAAACAACAGATACGCGATCGTGAAGCCTACCAGGTACATCAATCCGTACCACCGGATCGGCAACCCGGGGATCACGACCGGCGATATCCATTCCGGATAGTAAAGATATGCTGGCATTTCTCCGTCCTGTGTGTCCAATGGGTATGTGCTCGCGTGTTCCGGTGCAGCCTTGGCATGTTCCTGCCTTACGGCTTGAATCCTTGGTTCATTGCACGAACCAGTTTTGATTTGTACAACATATTCTGTTTCCGTAACTGCCCGATCTCGAGCTGCTGATTCTTGATAGTCTCGATCAAGTCGCCGGTAGTCAAGGTGCCCGAATGCAGGAGCTCCGCCACGTACTCGAGCTTTGCGTTGAAATCGGCCTCCGCTTCAGCTTCCGCCTCGGCGAAGCTGTCGCCGGCACCCTGGTACAAGAGCGGTTCGGTGTCGTCGTCCCGCTGTTGAAGCAGCTTTTCGCTGATGCGGTAGATCGCCTGGGCGAGCACCGAGCCCGGTTTATAGCGAATCAACGGAATGCGCGACTCGAGGGCGACATCTTGAAGATCGTCACGATAGACCACTCCGAGATGCTCGGGGTCGATATCGAGGTACCGGCTGCAGGAGCTGCGCAGGCGGCCGACTTTTTCAGCGTCCTTGGGGTCCTCAAGCATGTTGAGAATGATGCGAGGAGCAAAATAGCGGATCCGCCGGTGATACGCGCTGTGACTGTCGCGATCGCGCTCGCGTACCTTGTCCAGCAATGCCGGGATGGAAAGCTGCCGCAGCGACGCTCCGTCTTTCCGGAGTTCCTTGAGATACTCAGCCCCCGGGCTCTTGGCCGGGAACGTGTTGTGCATGACGCGGAACACCGCGTTCTTGAGAAACAGATACGCGTTTACGATTGCGGTGGGGATAGGGGTGGTGACTACGATACCGCGAGAACCCAACAGGAAGAAATCGACGGTGTTATAGCTGGTGCCGGCGCCGAGGTCGAGGATGACGAAATCGGCGTCGATCTTCGCGATCCGATTCATGAGTTTTCGCTTTTGACCGCCGCTGAGGTTTGCCAGCCCTGGAATCTCGGCGTCGCCGGGAACGAAGCTCACATTCGGATACTCGGTCGCGACCAGCGCGTCTTGAAATTTCGTTTTCGTCGCTGCGAGAAAGGGCCCGATGCCGCCGGCGGGACTGCGGATGCCGAGCATGAGATGCAGGTTGGAGCCGCCGAGATCAAGATCGACCAATACGGTGCGCTTTCCCGCTTGGCCCAACGCAATCGCAAGGTTGGCGGCAATCAGCGACTTGCCGACCCCACCTTTTCCACTGGCAATCGGGAGAATCTGCATCTACTCGGCATACTCCTCGTTGCGCAATGATAGCAGGAAAACCAGCAAAAGCAAATCAACGGCCAGGACGCCTCCGCCGGCGAGCATGCGGGTGCCGAACGCTACTCCCGGAAGCTCGCCGGAGAGTACCGCCGTAAGCTCAACGACAAGCGCAGGCATTCCGCTGAACAGCGCGAGCAGCTTTCCCAGCCGCAGCAGGTTTAGATACACGCCGTAGCGTTGTGGAAACAGCCCGGTGAACAGAAAAGCGGCTGCCAGCGCCAATTGTGGTGCCCCGAACCAGAGCGTGATAAAGTAATCAACAGGGATCACCCCACCGGCGCCGTGGGTTGCAAATAAGAGATACAGGACTGCGAACCGAATAAGCTCCCAGCCCGCGGCGATGAGAAAAAGAGTTTTCACGAGAGGCATGTAGATGCGAGTTTACGGGCCTAATACGGGGCAGTCAATAGAAAGCGCGATCAGAAAAAAGTATATTCTAGTCAGCGCGATACATATAACGGCAGCCGCACGGCGGCTGTGAACGGGAGTTTTATTTATGGGTAATGGTTTTGGTCGACACAACAGACGTGAACGCGCGCTCTGGATGGGCGTTACTACGATGCTGCTTGCAGCCCTTCTGGTGATTCTGGTTTCACCGACCGTTTTGGCGCAGAACCAACGGTCCGACAGCGAGCGGTACTTACGCATGTTTAAGCAGGTATATGAGTTTATTGAGAATAACTACGTTGAGGAAGTTGACGCCGAAAAACTCATTGAAGGTGCGATGCAGGGGATGTTCGACGCACTCGAAGACCCGCATTCGGCGTACTTGACCGAGCGTGACATGCGCGGCCTCGGGGATACTACCGCCGGAGAGTTCGGCGGGGTGGGCCTTAACATCTCAAAACAGCCGGATCGCGACGGGAAAGGGTATATCGAGGTTGTATCGCCAATCGAGGATACCCCGGCGCATCGGGCCGGTATTCAAAGCGGCGATCTGATTGTAGAGGTTGAAGGTCAGAGCACCAGAGCTATGCGCATAGACGAAGTCGTTGACCGGTTACGGGGCGAAATCGGTACCGAAGTGGCGGTGAAGATACAGCGCGGCGAGCAACACCGCTTTGACGTGACGCTCGAGCGCGGGAGCATCGAGGTCCCGACGGTGCGCAAGGACATGATTCCGGACGATATCGGCTTTCTGCGGATTATTCAGTTCACTCCGCATACTCCCGACCGTGTAGCCGATGCAATCGAGTACTTCGACGACAACGACTACCGGTCGATGATCATCGACCTGCGCAGTAACCCGGGCGGGGTGCTTAACGGCGTGATCAATACCGCCGACCTGTTCTTTTCCGATGGTGAGATCGTCGGAACCAGCGGCCGCAGCCCGCGCGAGAACCAGGTGTTCACTGCGCGCTCGGGTCAGAAGGTCCCTGACGAGCTCCCGATCATCGTCCTGATCGACGGGGGGTCGGCCTCGGCTTCCGAGATCCTCGCCGGTGCGTTGCGCGACCGCGATCGTGCATTTGTGATCGGTGAGACAACCTTTGGGAAGGGCTCGGTACAGCAGGTTCGCCGTATCGGCGACGGCGGATTTCGGCTTACGATGTCGCGCTACTACACGCCCGGCGGCGTGTACATAGACAAAGAGGGCATTGTACCGGACCGAACCGTTTCGAGCGCGTCGTTGTCCGACGATGAGCTCGACCATTTCGCGCGGCTGCGCGAAGAAGGGCGGATTCGCGCATTCTTGCAGGAGACCGAGGACGTTGGTGAAGCCGAAATTGACGCGTTCATCGCTGAGTTGAGCGACGATGGATTCGAGCTCCCGCAGCAAGTGCTCAGGCGGCTGATCCGGGACGAGAAGAACCGGCTCGACGGTGTAACCATGGTGTATGACTTGGAGTACGACGAGGTGCTACAGGAGGCGGTTGAGATTCTCCGCGCCGGCACGTTCGAAGAGGAGTTGAAAGCGGTGCAGCGCTGACTTACCGCCGGTATAAGAGCATCCGGTGCGAAGCGAATGAGCAGATCCCACCCCGTTCGGGTGGGATCTGTCTTTTTAGGGCACACGCCCTCTTGCGCCACACCGGCTGCAAAGCTATCTTGTAGGCTCAAACCTTCGGTGGTGCGCCGCGGGGCAATTATTCGGCCATTCTAATTCTAACGGAGAGAACGTCTTGGACGCTGCATTTTCATCCGAGAGGCAAGAATCGGTCCATTTGGGTCGCATTCGCGTTGTCGGGGTCCCGGTGCATATCGTCGCGCCGAGCGAAGTTGATACCATCATCGTACAGGCTTTGCAGGGTGAAAAGCCGTTTCAAATCGTGTTCCTGCGTCTGTGGGACCTGATGCGGGCCAAATGGAATAGGGAGTATAAACGGATGCTCGAGCAAGCTGGTTTGGTCCTGCCGGTGAGCCGCGCCATTCTGTTCGGGGCCCGCTTTCAGCAGAAGCGTTTGCCGATCCGCTACTCACCTTTCGATTTTCTCATTCGTACACTCGCCATGCTTGAGCGGCACGGACGTTCGCTGTACGTATTAGGCGGCAATCCGCGCGACCTCAAACGTGTCGATGGGAATCTGCGGCAAACCTTTCCGGGCATCCGAGTGCTCGGCCGCTATATCGGGACTTATCCTAAGGCGCACCACGAGTCCATTCTAACCGCCTTACGCAAGGCGAGTCCGGACTTCACGTTCATAGGTCCCGGGCCGGCTGAGCGTGAACGCTGGGTCGCGCGTAACCGCGCCTTCCTACCCTCGGGGATCTATCTGTGGTCGGAGGAAGTATTCGATATTCTCGCCGACAAGCGCCGCCGGATTCCCCGTGAAGCTTTCGAACGTGGAACCGACTCCGTCGTCGAAGGCTTTCAAAGACCGTGGCGAGTCTTGCGGTTGCCGGTGTACGCGTTTTACGTGTTGTTACTACTGTATCATCGTATGCGCCATTATTAGGCGAGCGAGATCCCGTTACGAGCCGAACTCCTCGAGCTTGAGGTGCTCATAGATCCGTTTCAGCTGTGAGTGCAGGCGCCTCGTAAGCACCCAGCCGAAGGCGTTGCGGATCGGGAAAACAAAGATCACCAGCCCCAAGAAATCGGTGAAGAATCCCGGAATGAGCCACAGAAACCCCGAAAGCAGTACACCGAATAGGCTGGTGTACTCCCATCGTGGGTTCTGCCCATCTCGAATCTTACGCCGCATCTTCACCAGAATTGCGTCGACCGAGTTCAGCACTACGAACAGCGCCGGAACAGCCGTTGCTCCGGCAACTGCGAGTGTAATAAACACGCCGTGATCGGCGGCAAGCAGAACCAAGACGTAGCCATCGACCAACAACAGGATCGCGACCAGCAACTGCAGGAAGAAGAACTTGAGGATGAAATCCCGCTGGAAGACATGCAGCAGGTAGCTCATCGCCGGAACTGTATAGGAAATCTAATCTTTTTTCCAGCTGCAGCGTTTACAGAGCTTGCCAACTTGCTGATTTCCATATTACAAGTGTTCTCTGTCTTATGCGGATGAACAATGAAAGTTTTGTTTATCTCTGATAGTCAAATAGAGCGTCAAAGCCTAAAAGTAATACTGCAGGATCGCTGCGTACTCGATTGCTGCCCCGCCGATGAAAGCGCTATGCGGCAAGTCAACGACCATGCTCCCGATGTCGTTGTTATCGATATCGGTGGCGGCGAGGACGATTCTTTCGGCATGCTCGACAAGATCCGTACGGGCCTCCATCGTCCCGGTATCATTGCCCTCGGCGCTGTGGCCGATCCCGATACCGTAGCGCAGACCGTCAAGCGCGGGGCCGACGCCTACCTTACTAAACCGGTGACCGCTGATCGGCTGCAGGCAAAGCTCTCGGCGGTGTCGCGCGACCGCGTCCTTGATCCGGTCTCGGTTGTCGCTGAGAATCCGGAGGACGGAACTCAGCTGATCGGAGAGAGCGCGGTGATGCGTGAGCTTCGGCGGAAGCTGCGCAAACTCGCGCGCGTAGACGCCCCTGTGCTGCTATACGGCGAGAGCGGTACAGGTAAGGAACTGGCGGCGCGCAGCATTCACCGTTTGTCCAGCCGCCGCGCCGGGGTTTACCTTCCGTGTAACTGCGCCGCGATTCAGAACGGCTTGTTCGAGAGCGAAATGTTCGGTGTTGAGCATGGCGCTTACACCGGATCGCGGACGCGCGCCGGCTACTTTGAGGCAGCGGTAGGCGGGACGCTTTTTCTCGATGAGGTCGCCGAGCTTTCCAACGGGGTGCAGGCAAAGCTCTTGCGAGTCATAGAAGAGCAGATCGTTGTTCGACTAGGGAGCACTCGCCGGCGTGCTGCCGATGTTCGGCTCGTAACGGCTTCAAACCGTGATCTCAAGATGGAGGCTGACCGTGGTAACTTTCGGCACGATCTGTTCTACCGTCTGCATGTGTTGAGCTGCCGCATTCCTCCGCTGCGTGAGCGCCGTGAGGACATCCCACTGCTCGCCGGTGCATTTCTGTCCCAACTTGCCGGTCGCATTCCGTTCGACAGCAGGCCGCGGCGGTTCAGCGCTGCGGCGATGCAGAAGCTCGAGCAACACGTGTGGCCCGGTAACGTTCGCGAGCTTTATAACGTCATCCAGCGCGCAATCGTTAGCGCCGAAGACCACATGGTTGTGCCTGAGGACATTGAGTTCGCGTAGCCGGCCCTCGGTCCTCGTCCGGACGCTCACGAGAATCTAATGCCTGCCGGTTTCTGGGTCTTGTGATATAGTTAATAAGTACTATGGGAGAAGCTCACGCGCCGGCAGCCGAACGTGCCCTAGTTATTGGAGGTACGGGCGGTATTGGGTTTGCTGTCTCTTTGCGACTCGCAGCTGCCGGGGTTGAAGTATGCGTTCACGGCGGCAGCTCGAAGGAACGGCTCGAAAAAACGCTCGCGGCGATTCGTGCAGTCGGAAGAACAGCTGACGGGTTCTTGTGCAGGATCGATCGGGTGGAGCACCTTGTCGAACCGATCCGGCAACGCCTGCCGTTTACGATTGTCGTGGTAGCCTTTGGACCGTACCTCCAGGGGGCGCTGACCGAGACCACGGTGCGCGACTGGGTGCGGATGAGCGAGTTGAATCTGGCGCTGCCGGGCGCTGTTATTTCGCTGTGCGCCCCGGCGATGCAGAAGGCCGGCTACGGGCGCTTCGTGCTGTTCGGCGGCCCTCGAACCGACGGAATCGAGGGGTTTCGGGCCATTGGGGCCTACGCGGCGGCCAAAACCGGCGTTTCGAGCCTGGTGCGCTCGGCCGCACGGCAGCTCAGTGAGTACGGCATTACGGTCAACGCCGTGTGTCCGGGTTATGTGGCGACTGAGTACTATGACCGCGCTGAGCTTGCGCGTTTGAGCCGGCGTATGCCCGACGGTCAGTTAGTTACCGCGGATCAGGTTGCCGAGGTCGTTGAACGCCTAGTACAGCCGGGTGCAGCGGCTGTAAACGGAGCGATTATCCGTATCGATAAAGGAGTGTAGGGAAAGGCGTGATGGTTTGACAAAGTTGAATGGCCTCACTAATATACAATGCAAGCCGGTCTCGTTAAAATGTAAAAGGGCGTACATGAAGTTTGAGAAGGGGAATTATGAGCAACAACGATATCGTGCCAGGCTTCGACGAAGAGAAAGACGAGAGTCTTAAGATACGCCTCCAGAAGATCGACTCGACACCGGGTTGCCTGGTGCTGTATTTAACCGGTTATATCGACACCTACAACTCGAATTTCTTTCAGAAACGCGTCTCGCGCGCGGTGGAGTCAGGTTACATAAGGCTCATATTCAACTGTGCAGCGCTGAACTACGTCTCGAGTACCGGCATTGGCTCGTTTACCGCGTTTCTCAAGTCGGTGAAGCCCAGAGGTGGCGATCTCGTGCTGCTTGAGATACAGCCGAAGGTCTACGAGGTGTTCCAGCTGCTGGGTTTTTCACAGTTCTTCAACATCAAAGACAATCTTGACGACGCGATACAGTTCTTCAACAGCGGCGGGCCCGCCGTTCAGTCGGACGTGTTCCCCAAGGTGTTCAAGTGTCCTATCTGTTCAAAGAAGCTCAAGGCGACCAGGTCCGGCCGATTCCGTTGCTCGGAATGCAAGACGATTCTCGCGATCGATAAGAGCGGACAGGTGTTTCTCGGGTAAGCGGTGCGACATAGGTGACGCACATTCAAACCGGACTCATTAGAGAGGGGGCCATCGTGACGGTCGCGGAAAAGATCGAAAGCTATCTGATAAACCTATCGCTCACCTACGAAAAACTGGAGGAACATCTGTGGGTGATAACCGACGAGGTCAACACGGTCGGTCGCTTGATCGTGTTTGTCGAGGATTGCTTGGTAACAGTCCGGACTAAGGTGATGCAGGTGCCGGCCGAGGGTCAGCTCGAGTTATTCGACGCCCTGCTGCGCTTAAACCTGGAAATGGTGCACGGGGCGTATGCACTTGAGCAGGATCACATTATTCTTATAGAAACGCTTGAGGTTGCAAGTCTTGATCTGGCCGAGTTCCAAGCGGTTATTGATGCAATCGGGCTGACGCTCGCGGAGCATTATCCCCGGCTTGCAACCTATCGTGATAGGTAAGGAGGCTGCTTGTGGGTATTTTTGACCGATTCAAGCGCATGCTTAAATCTAATCTCAACGACTTGATCAGTAAGTCGGAGAACCCCGAGAAAATGCTGAATCAGTTGATCACGGATATGAACCAGCAACTGATTGAGTCCAAGAAAAGCGTGGCCTCTGCGATTGCGGATGAAAAGAAGCTCGAACGGCAAGTGAATGATGCGGGGGCTCAAGCCCAAGAGTGGGAGCGCAAAGCGATGGTCGCGCTGCGCGCCGGTAAGGAAGATCTTGCGCGCGAGGCGCTTGAACGCAAGCAGGAAATGGAGAAATACGCCGAGCAGTATAAGGAGCAGTGGCAGCAGCAACACGAGTCGGTTGAGAAGCTCAAGAGCTCGCTGCGCGGCCTGCAGCAAAAGATCGAAGAAGCGCACCGCAAAAAGAACTTGCTGATCGCGCGCTCGAAACGGGCCGAAGCGCAGAAGCGAATTCAAGAGACGGTCGGAGGTATGTCGGATACCTCCGCGTTTGAAGCGTTTGAGAAAATGACCGAACGCATGGACCGCTTGGAAGCCGAGAATGCCGCGATGGAAGAGATCTCGAGCTGGGATAAGGACGAGTCCTTTGAAGAGCAGTTCAAACAGCTGGAGGGCTCCGGCGCTTCTACCGAAGCGATGCTCGCCGATCTCCGTAAGAAGATGGCGATAGAAGAGCACAGCGGTAAATCGGGTGACAGCGCGGGTTCCAAAGGTGATCGGCAGGACGCACCGGAAAAAGACGACGGGCAGCGTGACCAAACCGGACAAGACGGTGATGCCTCGTCGAGCGCCTCCGGCGGCGCGGATGCCGAGCGGCCGGAGACCGATCCGGACGAGGTTGAAGTAACGCTTGATGAGCTGAAAAAGCGCATGCAGGATGAGGACGGCTGATAGCCGGCGCTCGGTCGGGCTGCAGTGGGCAAATCTACAAGGCCGGCTGTGGTGGTCGAGTTTATCGGCGCCACCTTAGGATTCCAGGAACGACTACTACGGTATTTTGGGCCCGCTTTCGAATGGGAGTTTCGCTTTGTCGACACGCCGCCGCCGGAGGTCTGCGGATGGAAGCGTAGTGTCGACGTCATCGTAGCGCCCGCCGAGCTCTTTCTTGCGAAGACGCAAAGCTTCTGTGCAGCCCAGCGGCCGGTGGTCGTCCACGGAGCCCGGGATCACCTGAGTGCATGTTTTCTCAGCGGCTGTAGCGATTACCTGCGTGAGCCCTTCGGCGCCGATGAGCTGTTCCATCGGGTCGCGGCGGCGCTGCCCCGCGCACGGTTTCAATGGCTGGGCATGCCGGTCGTACTGGAGGTTGCGGGTGTGCGCTGCGGCGAGCGTCTGCAACCGCTTCGCTTCGCCGAACAGCGGATCCTGCAGACGCTGCTGCGCAACTGCGGTGTCCCGGTAGCTCGCGAGGCCCTCCATCGCACGTTCTCGCATCGGGAGCTCGGCGCCTCTCGGGTTATAGACGTGCATGTGTCCAACTTACGACGAAAGCTTGATCACCTGGTCCAACACGCAAGCCCGAGCATCGCGGCCTCGCAGCTCCAGGCGGTTCGGGGCTTGGGGTATCGGTTCGGCCCCTGTGAATAAGTTGTGGAGAAGTCTTTGCACTGCGAGCGCTCACCGTTTCACGGCTGTAGAGCCGGGAGGGTTGAAGGCCCGCGACGGACCTGACAGCGAGCAGTCTTACGTAAGTAACTACAATAAAGAGACTTATTTTCTTTTCTTCTTATCGGCATACATTTTTGTAATTTTACGGCGGCTCAAGACGCGATTTTGTTCCGTTTTTCACGAGCTCTCTGTGCAAAAGGTGTGGATAACCTGCGAACCGATCCGCCTTGAATAAGCCGGTGGCCCGTGCTACAGTTGCCACGTGAAGTACGCGCTCTCGGTGCCGTTCCGCTATCTTGTGGCGGTGCTTATTGTTATCGGCGTGTTTCTGCTGTTATCCGCCGGTGTTACGTTTACCACCGCCGACAGTCCGGCGCCGGAGTTCGTGCTCCGCAGCCTCCTAGCTCCGGCGGGCGCCGCGGCTGCTGTAATCGCGGCCTACTACCAGCTCTTCGCGCTGATACGCGTGCCCCGACCGGCCTTCTTGAGCCTCGTGATGCTGTTTCTCTCATTGGCGGCCCTGCTTGTGGCCCTCGGCCTCTTTACGGACCATCGGACCGGTGCCGGAGCTTTCGATGTGCCGATGATGCGCGTGCCGGCCGAACGCATCATTGAGTTTCCGGAGACCTGGGTGTACCAGGGGATCGCCGAGCCCGGTGGCGGCAAGGGGGTCGCGGTGGTACGGCGCGGTGGCACGCCGCGTTTCGCGGTCTACCCCGAGCTGCGGCGCGAACAAGGGGCGCTGCGGTTTGTCGGCGCTTCGAACGGCGATGAGCTGCCGGCTGCAGTTCTTCATCCGGCGGAATCCGAGAACCTTTATCTGCGCTATTTTGAGCCCCCTGCGACGCTTGTGCCGGCGATCGCCGGATTCCGGACGCTCGCAGACGGCCTCAGCCGGCGTGAGCTCCCGTTTCTGGTAATCGACGCGCTTGCGTTTGCATTCGCCGTGGTGTCGGCGGTCAGTTGGGCGCGGATGACCCGCTGGCCGCCGATGAATTTGGTGTTCACAGCCATGTCGCTCGCGGCGGCGCTCGGTTTGTTTGCTGCGGCGCAGCAACGGTACCCGGCTGAGATACTTGCGGTGTTCGAGATGGCAGACTACGCCGAGTTCGCTGCAGCGGCCGCCTTAGCGTTCCAGGGGGTTGTGCAGTTGATTTTGCTGATCCCGCAACGGCCGCTCGCCATGTGGCGGCGGGAGCTGGGCTATGCGTAGCCGCGTTGCAAGACAGGTTGTCGGCGTTACGCTGATCGCCTACGCCGCAGGCTTTGTGTTCTTTGTGATTCACGCGATCTTCACCTTTCCCGCGCGCGAGGTCATGCTTGCGTTTCAATGGCGCTGGATCTTGAATACCGCTGCAGCCGGCTTGGCGGACCACCTCATCCCGTTGCAGGTTACGGCTCTGGTGGTGCTGTTTTCGTTGCTGGTTGGGCGGAATGAGCAGCGCGATGCCGGTGCGGGACCCTACGGCGTGATTCGCAGTGTGCTGCCGGTCCTGATGGTGCAAACCGCTTTGGTTGTCGTCGTAATTGCGGTGGTGCTGCCGTTCTGGCACGACACCGCCGACGCGACTGTACGCCAAACCGTGACCGCGCGTGAGCTGCGCAGGCGGGCCGAGGAGGCCGAGCGGCACGGCGAGTATTCGGAGGCGGTTGCAGCGTATCGGCTCTACCTGCGCATAAACCCTAGCGACGAGCAGGCCGAGCAGGCGCTGGCGGAGGCTCAAACGCGCAGCGCGGCACATACGCCCGACGATGAAGTCACTGAACCGGCTCCGCGGCGGCGGCATACTCAGTTCCGCGATCTCACCGCTGCCGAGTTACTCAGCCGCAGTCAGGCCGCGTACGACGGGCAGGAGTACTTCAGTGCGCACTACTATGCCCAGTTGGCTTTAGAGTCCGGTCAGGTGCCGAGAGTGCAGGCCGAGCGCCTTGCCTCACAAGCCTGGGATCGAATTCGGCGCCTGGATCCCGATCAACAGGAGCTGCGCGAGCGTGATCTGTTTCGGCATAAGCGCGCGGCGTACGAAGAGTTGGTTGCCGGGCGCCCCATCGAGGCGTATTACGCCTTTGCCGTGTTGGCCGAGGAGTATCCCGATGATCGTGATGTGCAGAGGTACCTGCGGGAGGCTGAGGAGCTCGCCGGTGAGAGTGCGTTTTTCATAGACGAGTTGAAGCGGGTGGCCGGGCATCCCGGGTATCGTGAGGTGGTGTTTCGCAATGCTGTTGACGCCGATGGCGACGAGCGGGTGCACGAGTTAGTCTACATTGAATATCTGATTCCCACGCGCGGCGGTGTGTATGCAACCGGGCTTGAGATGCTGCGCTATCGCGCGGGAACGCGCGTTGAGTATCACATCGCCGCCGAGTACGCTAAACTTGCTGGAACAAATGTGATCATGCGCGCGCTTGATCGTAACGATCCGCAACGGGTCATTGAGCCCGAAGTGCTGCGCGGTGAGTTTCCCGGTGCGTTCTCTCAGGTGTTTTCGATTGCCGCGCAAACAGAGACCTTAGTCGAGTTTGCGCGGATACGAAGCGACATGGCGAACGGCTCGCTTGCAGGGTTGCTGCGGCTTCTGCGTTCGGATCACGATTTCGGCTACGAGCGTGCCGAGCTGCGTTTTGAGCTGATGATGCGTTTGCTCGTGCCGTTCAGTTTTATCGTGCTCTCGGTCGCCGCGCTTGCATTCGGAGTACGGCTGAGCGCACGCTATCTTCGCGTCCCGCCTATGCTGACAGCGATTGGAATCGTGGTACTGCCGCTCGCGGCGGCTGCAGGATATTCGCTCTATAGTTATGTTTGGCAGGTAGTCGCCGGGATCATCGCGCTGCAGTTGCCCTTGGTACCGGGTATCGTGCTTCTGGCAGCCACACAGACTGTCATGCTGTTCGGCGTGCTGGTTTGGGCTGCGCTGGGGCCTGTTTCCGAGTCATGATTGTAGGCCGCATAGCCGGGTCGTTGTTAGGAGCCGCTGCGGGTCCTTTTGGTGTGGCCTTTGGGTTTCTCTCGGGCTTCCTCGTAGACCGGGTTGTGGATCACGTGCGGGTTCGCGATAGTGTGATCCGTACACTCACCACAGCGGCGGGGCCCGCTCCGCGCTGGGTCCGGAGTGAAGCCGGCGGCCAAAACGCACTGATTCGGCTCATTGGGCTTGGTATTGCAGTGGCTGTCTCGGATGGTTTGGTAACCGATGCGGAAACCGGCGCGATAGCCGGTTTTCTGCGCGACGAGTACGGCGTTTCTACCGGGAAAGCCGCGCAGGTGCGCCGCATTCTGGAGGAAGCGCTCGTACTCGGTTCTCGAATCGACGTGCCGCACGTTGTCGCCGGGCTAAAGCTAGAGGAACTGCATTTGAGCAGCGATGCCTTGGTTGCGTACTTACTTCTGGTAGCGCGCAGCCGCAACGGAATGGTCTCCGACCGCCGCCGGCGTGTGGTCGAGCAGATCTGTACCGCCGCCGGACTCGCGGCGCCGACTTTTCCGCGGCGCCCGCTTGACCCTTTCGCGTGTGCGGTATTGGGTATCGGTGACGACTCGGACCTCGAGGAGCTGCGAAGGGTATATCGCAAGCTCGTCCAGCAGTTTCATCCCGACGGCGCCGGGCTGCTTACCGAGGAACAGCGCCGGCAGAGCAACGAAGCGCTAGTGCGTATCAATCATGCGTACGACACCGTGCTCGCGCAGCTTCGCGACGAGGGACGCAACGACGCAGCCGCTGCGTCAAAGCCCCGGTAGCTGGGTGTACCCGGCGGCGTGCTGCTTCGGGCCGCGAGCGTAGCAGCATCACAGCGGCGCGCCGGCCCCCCCATACTCCGCAACGGTGTAGGCTGCTTCTTACCCCGTGTCGTTGCCGTTGCGGCTGATCTGCGCACCTAATGCCCGCAGGCGCGGAACCAGGTTCTCGTATCCGCGTTCGATCTGGTACACGTTGTGAATGTGGCTCGTGCCGTGGGCGCAAAGCGCCGCGATCACCATGGCCATACCGGCGCGTACGTCGGGTGACACCAGCTCGGAGCCGGTGAGACGGCACGGTCCGGTGACCACCGCGCGATGCGGGTCACACAGGACGATGCGGGCACCCATCCCGATCAGCTTGTCCACGAAGAACATGCGCGATTCGAACATCTTTTCGTGGATCAGGATCGTTCCTTCAACCTGCGTGGCTACTACGGTCATAATACTCGTCAGGTCAGGCGGAAAACCGGGCCAGGGCGCGTCGTCGATCTTCGGTACCATTCCGCCCAGATCGGCGCGAACCCGCAAGCTCTGCCGGGCCGGGACGAACACGTCCTCACCCGACACTTCCCAGTGAATCCCTAAGCGCGCAAACACGATTCGAGTCATCTTCAGATGTTCAGGCCCCGCATTTCGAATGAGCAGCTCACCGCGCGTGGCGGCCGCGAGGCCGATAAACGAGCCGACCTCCATGAAGTCCGAGCCGATTGCGAACTCGGTGCCGTGCAGACTCTCAACCCCGTTGATTCGCAGGATATTCGAGCCGATTCCTCCGATGTCCGCGCCCATTCTGTTCAGCATGCGGCACAGATCCTGAATGTGTGGTTCCGAGGCGGCGTTCTCGATAGTGGTTGCGCCTTCAGCCAACACAGCGGCCATAAGCGCGTTTTCGGTGGCAGTGACAGAGGCTTCATCGAGGAACAGCTCGGCTCCGATGAGCTTTGTAGCCGCGAGGCGGTATACGTCGTTGGTTTCCACCGTGGCGCCGAGCGATTCAAACGCGAGAAAGTGCGTATCCAGCCGGCGACGCCCAATTACGTCGCCCCCGGGAGGCGGAAGCTCGACCGAGCCGGTACGCGCCAGCAGCGGACCTGCCAAGAGAATCGAGGCGCGTATCCGCCGCGCCTGCTCAGCCGGTACCGCGTTGCCGGTGAGTGAGCCCGTAGTAACTCGCCATTCGCCTTTGCCTCCCCCCCGCTCAACCTGCACTCCGAGCTGCTTCAGCACCTCGAACATGACCTGTACGTCTTCAATCTCCGGGATGTTTCGCAGGACCACCGGTTCCGGAGTCAGCAGCGTTGCCGCGATGCACGGCAGCGCCGCGTTCTTGTTTCCGCTAGCGGTGATCTCCCCGTTTACCGGCGTGCCGCCTTCGATGATGTACTCGCGCATACGCCATTTTTCCTCGTGTATTGGTTGAAGCTCAACACAGAACTGCTGTTGATCAAACGGCGTATACGCCGTCACGATCGTCACCTGCTACTATACTCGCCTTGCGCGGTTTCTGCTACACTGCTGTGCGGGAGGTATGCCACTTGACTTATACCAGCACGCGTGACCGCAACGGGACGGAGGTAGATTTTCGCAGCGCTGTTTTCCAGGGCCTTGCCCCGGATGGCGGCCTATTCCATCCGGTACGTGAAATTGAGCTCGCCCCGGTGCTGGCCCGGCTTCCTGCGTCGAGCTCGTTCACCGAAATCGCAACTGCCGTGCTGTGCGAGCTGCTCCGTAACGATTTTCCCGCCGATAGCATCGAACGACTGGCACACGAGGCGTTTCCGTTTGCGCCGGTGCTCACCTCCTTGCACTCGCGCCATAAGATTCTCGAGCTGTTTCACGGGCCGTCGTGCGCGTTCAAGGACTTCGGTGCGTCGTTTCTTGCCCACGTCATGGAGGCTTCACTGGTTGAGACCAACCGTCGTGCGATCATTCTGACCGCAACATCCGGAGACACCGGCAGTGCGGTCGCCCGCGCGTTCCATCGGCGCCGCAATATCGAAGTGGTGATCTTGTATCCTTCTGGGCGTGTGAGCCCCTTGCAAGAGAAGCAGCTCACCACGCTAGGCGAAAACGTGGTGGCGCTCGAAGTGCAGGGTTCGTTCGACGACTGCCAGCGAATGGTAAAGCAGGCCTTCCGAGACCCGGTGCTGAACGT
Source organism: Spirochaetaceae bacterium (assembly GCA_003556605.1). Taxonomy (GTDB): domain Bacteria; phylum Spirochaetota; class Spirochaetia; order DSM-27196; family SLAA01; genus B1Sed10-166. The sequence continues at coordinate 599 of PWQX01000250.1, read as the reverse complement.
GCGCTACCGGCTGACATCCGCCAACTCCATCAACCTCGGGAGACTCTTGCCGCAAGCGCTGTACTACATCGCCGCCTCGGTCTGGTTGGGGCTGCAACCAATTGAGTTCTGCGTCCCGAGCGGCAACTTCGGTAACCTAACCGCCGGTGTTCTTGCGTGGCGCTGGGGGCTGCCGGTTCAAGGGTTCATCGCGGCGACGAACGTAAACGATGTAGTGCCGGAGTACTTGGAAACGGGCATGTATCGCCCGCGCGCATCGCAGCAGACGCTCGCGAACGCGATGGATGTCGGTGATCCGAGCAATTTCGAGCGGTTGCGGCTGATCTTTGAGGATGCCGGCGTTGACATCACCGAGGTGATTAGCGGGCAGCGCGCCGATGACGCCGAGATTCTTGCGAGCATGCAGCGCGTGCGTCGCGACTACGGAGCGTTTCTGGACCCGCACACGGCAATCGGCTTCCTGGCGGGTGAGCGCTTCCTCGAGCAACACCCGCAGCTCAACGCGCCGGTGGTGACGCTCGCCACCGCGCATCCCGCAAAATTTCTGGAAGTGGTCGAGGAAGCTACCGGCGAGCGTCCCGCGATTCCCGAACGTTTGG
>PWQX01000244.1 GCA_003556605.1 Spirochaetaceae bacterium | reverse complement strand
TGCGCCGGCTTCTCCGTATGCTAAAGCGTTTGCTCAATGCAGTTCCGTCGGACTCGTTTGGCGCGATACATCGCTGCATCGACGCTGTTGCTGAGCACGGTCCCATCAACCTCGTCGCCGCCCAAGCAGGCGTGGATGGCGCTGCTGCGCAGCATCGCCTGCTCGGCGGAAAACCGTTCGGCACAGACACTGGTGCGGATCACATACAATTCTCTGTCTTGCATCGGTTTAGAATGCCAGATTCAGCACATGTTCGCATCCGGTCCAGACAGAAGTCCCAAGCCCCAAGCTTAGTTTCCTGCTGACTAAGGCGGCATACTGCGCGATCCGCGTTGCGTATTCAATCCAACACCACGATTTCGGGTCGCTCCGCTTGGCTTTGTTGATGGGTGCTAACATTCTGATTAAAGGCTGCCTCGTCAAAACCTTCTGACTCGTCGAGCCTGAATCGTTTTCTCCCGATTGGCGTTCTATCCCTTTGATGCAGTGCTGGGATGGACAAGAACCTTGCCGTCTTCAAAGTAGGTCAGATGACCGTTTTGGGTGCCCCGGCGCGCGGCATGAGCGCTCGCGTATCTACTTCTTGAAAGCACTCCCCCCGTTCCAAATTGAACTTGACAATATCACTGTTTTATTCAAAGCTTACGGACACTACAGACTAATTGTCTCCAAAGGAGGAATGGTATGCATCATGTTCGCAAAGCTATTGTTATCGCGGTCACCGCTTTGTTGCTCGGCATTGCAGTTCCCGCAGCGATCTTCGCTCGCGGCGCGCAGGAAGCGCAGTGGCCGGCTTGGGATCTCAGGGACGGGGATTATCGCGGCCACTTCGATGACCGTGAGCATAACGTCAGCGTGCAGATCACTATCGAGGATGAAGAAATCGTCGGCGTTAGCCTAAGGTGGGCGTACTATCGAGGTCATGACTATCGTGCAGCCGATGAAGACCCACTGGCCGGCATTTTCGACCAGCACGTAGAATCGCTTGAGTATCTCATCGGAGCAAGGGGCGTCGAAGAGATTGTACAACGAACGATTTACATGGAAGGCACCCCGTCAGGACCGGCGCTCGAAGCAATCGCAACGCAAGAGGTTGATGGGTTCACCGCAGCAACCATCCGCTCGGGGAAACTTGGGTCTGCTGTCCGCGACGCCTTCAATCGGGGACGCTACAGAGAGTAACCGGCTGCAACGTGCTGACCGGTTGTCGGTTGCCGCCCGAGAGCTTGCGCTCCGCGGCGGCGCCCGGCTACCGCGGATCGTTTATTTCCGCCCTTGTCGCCACGCCATCTCGTACCGTACTATTACAACCACTCGGAGGTACTTGAAACAATGGCAAACGATCAATGGAAAGACATAGCCGCGAGCGGCGATATAGAGCCCGGCTCCTTTGTATCTGTGCAGCTTTCCGAAACAGAAAGCGTGCTTCTCGTACGGACGGGAACTGAGCTCCACGCGTGGGCAGATTCCTGCCCCCATGTGGGCTGCCCGCTCTCTGCAGGGCATCTCGCCGACGGGGTCTTCACCTGCCCGTGCCACAACGCGCGCTTCGATGCGGCAACCGGCACGAATCTCTCGCCGCCCGCTCTGGACGACCTAGCCCGATACGAGGTACGAGAGGCACAGGGGCGCGTCTTGATCGGAGCGCGCCACGAGCCGGAGTTTCCCAGGCCCACGGGTTCGGACGAACGCACGGTGGCTATCGTGGGAGGCGGCGCAGGCGGCGCCCTGGCAGCCGAACAGCTTCGACGCGAAGGCTTCGCCGGCCGGATTGTAGTGATTACCCCCGAGTCCGGCCGTCCGTATGACCGGGTACTGCTCTCTAAGTTCTACCTTGCCGGCGATATGGGCTTCGACGACATCGCCCTGCGCCCGGCATCGTTCTATGAGAGCCAGGCGATAGAGCTGTGGACCGGACGCCGCGCAACGGCGATTGACGCTGACGCCAAGCGCATAACTCTCGACAACGGCCGAGAGCTCGCCGCGGATTTCATTGTGCTCGCAACCGGCTCCCGTGCGAGGTCCCTTCCCGTACCTGGAACCAACCTGAGCGGCGTCCACCTCCTTCGCAGCGCCGCGGACGCGAAGGCGATCCGCGACGATGTACGCGAGGCCGGGAACGTGGTAATCATTGGGGCGGGCTTTATAGGAACCGAGACAGCCGCCTACCTTCGCGGACGGGGAGCAAACGTGGCCATGGTTGCCCCGGAGTCGGTTCCGTTTGAACACGCCTTCGGCAAAGATGTCGGCGAGCGTTTTGCCGAGATGCACCGCGCGAACGGAGTGGAGCTTCACCTCGAGCGCCAAGTGGCGCGCATCGCCGGCGGCGAGCGCGTGGAGGGCGTTGAGCTCACCGACGACACAAAGCTGCCTGCCGACGTTGTCGTTATCGGCGTCGGCGCCGAACCTGTCGTCGACTATCTCGACGGGTCCGGCCTGCTCGAAAACGGCGCAGTTCCGGTCGACGAGCACCTGCGCACGCGCGCGGCCGGCATCTACGCGGTTGGTGACATTGCGCGGGTAGAAGGCGCTGCCGGGGCTAAACGAGTCGAGCATTGGGTTGTAGCCCAGCGCCACGGCCGTCAGGCGGCACGCTCAATTCTCGGGGCGGATGAACCGCTTCCCTTCGCTCCGTTCTTCTGGACGCGGCAGTTTGAAACCTCCTTCGGATACATCGGGCATGCTCCCGACTTCGACGAGGTGCGTTTCAAGGGTGATGTCAAGAACGGCAAGTTCCTTGAGGGCTACTTCAAGGCCGGCGTGCTCGCCGCAGTCGGCACCATCGGCAACGGTAAGGCGGCCATCCGCTATGGGCTCCTACTTGAGGCCGGCCGGCAGATCTCCCGCGAACAGTTCGAAGCAGGGCTCGCGTCACTCGGCGCCTGAGCGCGGGAACACTGCGTACGACCCGACGATTGAGCCATCTGAGACACGACAAGCGGGCGAAGTCGTTATCCGCTGCACGGTGATCCCCGCGAAGCGGCGGAACCGGTCAGACACCGCCCGATAGACAAGGATTACTTCACCATTGGCGCTCTATTCACATTGACAGGTTCGCAGCTTCCGTTGATCATTTTGTAAAGCTTAGGAGGCTGCTCTAGTTATGAAATCAGTTAAGTCAAAGCAGGTGTTTACGGCGGTGTTTCTTTCTCTGCTGGCTTTGCCTTTGCTTGCCGGAGGCAATCAAGAGGTTGAGGCTCAGCCTCAGCAGGATTCGGACGGTTTCAAAAGCGTCACTATCCGGGATATGGAAGTCCGCTGGCAGGTGGATGGCGATTACATGCACTTCGAGGTAACCGCCCCCACCACTGGCTGGGTGTCTGTGGGCTTCAACCCAACCAGTGCAATGCGTGACGCAGACATTGTCATTGGGTACGTAGAAGGCGGCGTTCTCACAATCAGCGATGAGTTCGGCACCGGGCGCACCTCTCACCGGCCGGATGAGGAACTGGGTGGTACCGATCATATTACCAATGCTTCAGGAGAAGTACAGGACGGCGTAACCACAATCCGCTTCACCAAACCCATAGACTCCGGAGACGAGTACGATGTGCCTCTGACCCCGGGAGAGACCCACAGGATAATCGTAGCCCACGGGCGCGACGGCGCCAATGACTTGAGGTCCGGCCACGCCTTCAGGGGCGGCGTTGATGTCGAGTTTTAGGGCTTTAGGGCTTTAGGGCAGACTTCAGCGTCGGCTTAACGCCCGACGCGGCTTGTGGTAATCTTCGCTGCATGTCGCAACCCAACGTGCTCATATTCATGGTTGACCAGCTTGCCGGAACGTTCTTTCCCGACGGGCCGGCGGACTGGCTGCATACACCCAATCTCCGTGCGCTCTCGCAGCGTTCGGTTCGCTTTGCTAACTGCTACACACCGGCGCCGCTGTGTGCGCCCGCGCGTGCGAGCTTCATGACCGGACAGATGCCGAGCAGAACCGGCGTCTATGACAATGGCGCGGAAATGCGCGCCGACATCCCCACCTATGCGCATCACCTGCGCCGAGCCGGATATCAGACCTGCCTGTCGGGGAAGATGCATTTTGTGGGTCCCGATCAACTACACGGATTCGAGCAGCGATTGACCACCGACGTATATCCCGCCGACTTCGGCTGGACCCCCGACTACCGCAAACCCGGCGAACGAATCGACTGGTGGTACCACAATATGGGCTCGGTTACCGGCGCGGGTGTCGCCGAGATAACCAATCAACTGGAGTTTGACGATGAGGCAGCGTACCACGGGAGGGCAAAGATCTACGAGCTCGCTCGCCGCGCCGACGAAAGACCGTGGATGCTTACCGTCAGCTTCAGCCATCCCCACGATCCCTATGCGGCTCGGCAACGCTTCTGGGCTCTGTACGAGGATTGCCGCCACCTCATGCCCGAAGTCCCCGCTATTGCCTACGAAGACCACGATCCGCATTCGCAACGGATTCTCGACGCCAACAATTGGCGAGAATACACCATTACCGACGAGCACATTCAGCGCTCACGGCGCGCGTATTTCGCGAACGTCTCCTACCTGGATGAACAGATCGGCTCGATTCTGGAGGCGCTTCGCGCCACCCGAGCACACGAGAACACCATAGTACTCTTTCTCGCCGATCACGGAGACATGCTCGGCGAGCGCGGTCTGTGGTTTAAGATGTCGCCGCTTGACGGTTCCTCGCGAGTCCCGCTTATGATCTCCGCGCCGGGTATGAGCTCAGGGCGGGTCACTACGCCGGTATCTCTGGTGGATATTGTCCCCACACTTGCCGACCTGGTCGGCATTGATACGGCGGAGGTTACCCCGTGGACCGACGGCCAGTCTCTTCTTCCGCTGACCCGCGGGGAACAGCGTACCGAGCCGGTGCTCATGGAATACACCGCCGAAGCAAGCTACGCCCCGGTGGTCTCTATCCGGCAGGGGAGGTGGAAGTTCAACCGCTGCGCTCTCGACCCCGATCAACTCTTCGATTTGGAAAACGATCCGCACGAGCTCTGCAATCTTGCACAGAACTCCGACTACGCGGACATCTCTGCCGGCCTGTCCCGGCAGACCGAGCGGCGCTGGGACCTGAGGCAGCTCGACGCCGAGGTGCGGGCCAATCAGCAGCGCCGCCTGGCCGTCTATGAAGCGCTCCGCCGGGGAAGCTACACCCCGTGGGACTTTCAGCCGGTTCAGAACGCCGCCGGCCGCTTCATGCGAAACCATATGGATCTGAACGTCGTCGAAGAGCAAAACCGCTTCCCGCGGGGACAGTAGGCGTATATCCCTGCTCGTGAGACAGTCGTAATGCTACGGAAATTGGTTGGCTCGGCTCGGCAAGAGTGACCTTAGCTTTGATTTGCAGGGGCTCTCTTTTTGACGCTTATCGCTTGGGCGGCCGGTCTGCTATAATGGGCGAAATGCACGAGAGCGCCCTGTGGACCTTGTCGGCCACCGGCAACCCCCGGTTTCCGTACCGCATTGAGATTCGCCGCGGCGATCAGCGCGTGATTGCCCTGTGGGTGCAGGACAAATGGCCCGGAAGCGGGAAGCAGATCTTCTGCCTGCGCGAGGGTGAGCCTACCGGCGAAACTAGCGACTTCACCGAGCTGGAACGCGTGCGCGTTAACCGTCTCGAACGCTACGGCAAGCAGCTTTCGGTCATACTCGACCGGCCTAACCGCAAGCGCTGTAACTTCCTGTTTCTTGAAAAGCCCTACAAGAATCAGCCCGGAACCTACGAGCAGATCTTCTTCCGCACCCAGGGCGGCATGCAGCAGCACCGTTCCAGTTCGCGGGTGCATTTGCGTGCGCACGGCGCCTACCGCGTGGTCATAGACAGCAGCGAGCGCTACCCCTGGAAGTTTGCCGGTCCGCCGGTTGAGCGGCGCAGGCTGCCGGCCGGTGACTACGCGCTGGAGGTTGAGGACGCGCTTGTTGCTGTAGCGGAACGAAAAACCTTCGAAAACCTGTTGACCGATTTTGCTGCAGTGAAGGTGCTGCATGCAAAGCTCGATGACCTCACGCGCTGGGACCATGCGGCAATGGTGATAGAGGCGGAGTATCGCGACTTTCTCAACCCGCAGAAGCTCAAAGGCAGGTGGCCGGCGACGCACGCTGCCAGGGTGCTTGCCGAGCTTCACGTTCTGCACCCGCGGCTGCAGATAGTCTACGCCGGCAGCCGCAAGTCGGCTGAGCAGTGGTGCAGTGCTTGGTTTGCCGCCCGTGCAAAGGAGCTGTGGCACCGCAGTCAAGACGACGGGACGGAGGCCGCCGGCGTGGGCGAGCCGCCGGCGGTTTACGGCCGAGACCGGGTCAGCAGTGCGGCCGACAGCACCCACGAGCTCCGGCGAGTGATCCTCTCAGCCGCAGAGCTTCCCGAGCCGTTTACGATTCAAGACCTCAGAGCGCGCTTTCCCGATCTGCCCGACACCAGAATCAGATCGATGCTTCACACGCTCAGGAAACAGGGTCGAATTGAACGCGTCGGAGGCGGACGAAACACCAAATGGCGCCGGTGTTACCCCGAATAGCTGTTACCGCACGTAAAAGAGGCCGCACGCAAAAGACGCCATGCCTGAGCCCCTGCCGTCGTTCACCTGTGGTTGTTCTGCCGTATACAATCCTACGCAAGAAGTTCCGTTGAATCAGTTTTATTACATTTATGCAGACAATGCACTATACTGTGCAGTATAGTTAATGGTCGAATCGTAGCTTGATGTGAAAAAGTGGAAATCGGACGATTAAGACCGATAGTTTTACAGCTCCGCGCTTTTGTGCTCTTTCGTCACCTGATCCCCGGGCGAAGAGCGCCGCGGTCGTGGTCACGTTGCGAAGAGGAGTGAGAGCATGGGCGCAAAACACCCAATTTGCATGAGCAAACCGAAATTGTCGGTGCTGGTGCTGCTGTGCGCTGCACTGACCGCCTGCTACTGGGCGCCTGCCGACGCATCGTCCAACGGCGAGCTCGCCGTTCGGATATCCATGCAGCCCGACAATACACTGCAGTCTGCCGAAGTTAGATCGG
>PWQX01000260.1 GCA_003556605.1 Spirochaetaceae bacterium | reverse complement strand
GATTTCCCTTTCAACGGGTTCGTCCGATTCCGCTGCCGTATCGGCCTGCGGGCTACAGCCGGCGAAGACGAGGACTCCTATTAGCAACGCGCTGCCCGCCCACTTCAATGGCTTTGTTCTCCTCATGATGACTCCTCCTGCGCAATGTTCTGTGGTCGGTCTGATCGGATACCGGGGGCCGTTCCCTCCGCTGCGACGCTCTGGTGTCTCCCGGCATCACGTCAAGCGGCTGCACAGCCAAAAGAACACAAGAGCCTTACTCGGTCCCGAATCGTATCCACCACTTTTGTGCTCCCTACTCTACCATGATCATAAATGATCGCGCAAGAGAATTTTTAGTCGTATTTGTTTGTTAATGTTCGAAAAAGCACTTTTTCCGCGCCCAATCTGTTTGCTAATATGGTGTTTTCGGTGTATCCTGATTGCAATGTTGCCCGTAGAACGAAAGATCAAGATTGCCGATATCATCGAAGCGAGGGGGTTCGCGTCTGTTCAGGAGCTCTCGTCGCTGATCAGCGCTTCGCCGATGACGATTCGGCGGGACCTGACAGAGCTGGAGAAGCAGTCCGGTATCAAACGCGTGCGCGGCGGCGCCGTGTCGATCAAGCGAAGCAACGAGAACCCGTTCAAAACCCGATTTGCGCTCGACTCAGAAGAGAAAGGCCGGATAGGCCGCAAAGCTGCATCGTTGATTGAAGCAGGTGACGTGGTGTACCTCGGCTCAGGAACAACGGTTGCGCATATGGCGCCGGTTATCGCCGGTATGGTCGGAATTACAGTCGTTACCTCGTCGTTTCAGGTCATTCAGGATCTTGCCCACCAGCGTGAACTGGTTCTCGTGTTCCTCGGCGGAATCGTGCGAGAAGACAACTACTCAACGGTGGGGCCTTCCGTTGAGACACAGCTGATGCAGCACCATTTTCACAAAACATTCATCGGGGCGAGCGGCGTCTTGCCGAACAACGGCGTTTTCAACAGTGACGTTCTGGTAGCCTCGTTGGAGAAAATCGCCGTCCAAAGGAGCGAGAAGGTATTCGTACTGGCCGACCATACGAAGTTCGGAAGAGGTGAGCTGATACACGTCGTGTCTTGTGACGAACTCGCCGGGCTGATTACCGATACGGCGCAGCTGTCTTCGGACCTAATCCAACAGCTGGAGACGTCGCGCGTACCGGTCATCACCGCGGCAATAGATGCATGACGGCTGGTTTCTTCGGTCGCTATTGTCTTTGCGGCATACGAGATGAAATTGGGGCAAGAGGACAACGAGTTCGATCGTGCCGAGCGATTGCCTCACATGGGAAAGGGAGGTTACTACAATGGAAGCGTCCGTATGCATCGACACCTTGTTTCCGGAATTGGCCGCTCACCAGAAGGTTGAACAAGTCGCTCTCGCGGGCATAGAGCAGATTGAATTCTGGGGATGGCGTGACAAAGACATTCCAGCCCTGGAGAGCGCTACGCGCGAGTACGGCGTTCGGGTTTCGAATTTCAGCGCGCACCGCCGGGGAAGCCCTGTCATGCCGAATGAGCACCCGACGGTGCTGGCCGACATTCACGAGGCAGTCGATGTCGCCGCGAGTCTGGGGTGCACGAGGTTGATGGTGCTTTCGAACGAGCTGGGTGACGGCGGGCGGGTTGTGGATAGCTTCACGGAGCTCTCATGGGAATACAAGCGTGATGCACTGTGTGAGCTCCTCAGACGCGCGTTAGAGCTCGTGCCGGACCATATTTCGCTGGCGATCGAGCCACTGAATGCCAAGATAGATCATCCGGGCAACTTCTTGGTGTCTATGGAACAGGCGGTTGACATCACTAGCCGCGTGGCAAGCCCGCGGGCTGCCGTCTTAGCCGACCTATATCATCTCGGGGTGATGGGTGAAGACTTGATCGACATCGTGGAGCGCCACACGCAGCATATCGGCTATGTACACATAGCCGATATGCCTGGACGCGGAGAGCCGGGAACCGGCGATACCAATTGGGATGATCTCTTAAAACGCCTGTCAGCCGCAGGATACACGGGAACGGTCGGCTTTGAATACATGCCTAAACAACCGAGCGCGGTGTCGCTGAGAGCGGTGCAAGAACTCTGGAAGCGCTGCGTTCGCGGACGTCCCTGAGCCACTGTTACCCTCTGTTAGCCCTATACGCAATAATAGTTGCAGTACCGATCAAAGGGAGGAAATGCTACATTGGTCGACGGAGATTTTCGCGCGATTGAAGACAAGTTGCCGCCAAAGACGGTTTTTCCCCAAGAGATGCCGCGTTACCCCAACGTGTGGTTCCTTGTGGATAGAGCTCTTACTTTGCGCGGAAGATACAAGCATGCAGTGCAGCTGGTAGTACGAGTGCTTGAAACACAGTTGCAGATGCGGGACACTTTTGTCCAAGGAATACACAACCATCAGCTGTATCACCTGCTCGCCGAGCCGGGAGAAGGCTCGGACTTCCAGGCACGTATCGGCCCGCTGCACCACTACCGTGTCAAGGAAACTCCCGAGCTATCGCATAGCCATCAGGTTCACGCTCGCTTCTATCCCTCCGCGCTTGTCCGCGCTAAGGCGGACGCAATAGAATGCGACCTGTATGGACGCCCGCGGACCTTTTTCGCATTGCCGGCGAGCGTGCATTACGAAGTGGCGACGGAGGAGCCGACACATCCGTACGTCGATACTTGCACATTGTGCGGAATCACAGGTGAGTATGACATTCCTATCGACAGGTCCGGCGAAGACTATTGTATAGAGATTCACGATCCGCTCGGCGTCGAGTATCTCTTGTACGGCACAATCCGTGGCAGCCGCCTCCCGGAAGATAAGGCGCAGCCATTCAGCGGTTTGTCCGGAGTGAAAACCGAAGAAGACCGTTGGAGCGTACACAGTGTCGCGAGCACAACGCAAGACCCCAAACGCTTCGGGTTCGTTGTAGTCACGCCTGATGATACGTAAGTACGCCGCATCGGCGGACGGCCGATGGTCTCGCGCGCTTGGGCGTGGCGGCGGAAGTGAATACTCGGTTCGGGTTACTCCTGGTTTATGTAGGTTGGATAACAGGACAGGGGGTCGTTTCGGAGGGGATGCCTGCACCAGTATTGAGAGAGGAGCACGGTGAGAATTGGGAATATCGGTATTACATGCAGTCTGCCTGCGGGGCTTGACTTGTTTTCGCGCATGGAGCGCCTTCTGCAGCGCGTGTGGGACGCGGGATTTCGGCTTGTAGAAATCCACCCGCATCCTTTTGCGATCATAGTCGACGGCCGAATACGACCTCAGCAGTTGGAGCAATTCCGCTCGCTTCTGTCGCAATTTGATTTCCAATATACGATTCATGGACTCAACCGGCTGAACCTTGCGTATGATCGGCGCCACGATCTGTGCGTGCAAATCATGCGGTGCCAGATTGAGATCTGTCGTGCTGTCGGTGCAGCCTGTCTGGTATACCACAGCGGTTTGCAGGCCCTGGATGCGGTCAAGAACGGGGTTGCTTGGGCCCTTCCTTCCGATGAAGAGCTTGTTGAGGGCGAACAGCGTGAGGTCAGGGCGCTGCGTGCCCTCGCTCCCGTCGCCGCGGATGCGGGGGTCATGATAGGTATTGAGAACGGCGACTCACACCTCTGGGAGCACGAAATCATCCGCCGCTTCGGGTATTCGCGCCAAGACTTACTCAAGTTCCACAAGCGTCTTCACCCCTCCTCGATTGCTGCCCAAATCGAACGCGTGGGCCACCCGTCGGTTGGAATGACGCTCGATATAGCGCATCTTCATATCGCGGCGGGCGACATGAGGTTCGACTATCTACAGGCGGTAGAGTCGGCTGCACCGTGGGTGGTGCACCTGCATGCCAACGACAATTTCGGTCGACTGGACACCGGCGTCGGCTCCGAGGCTGAACGATGGGCGTTCGGCGAAGCCGATTGCCACATGCCGCCCGGGTGGGGTTGTATCCCCTACAAGGATGTCTTTGAGCGCCTGTCCTCATACAATGGCGATCTCGTTCTCGAGATCAAACCGGGTTTTGCCGATTACGTCCGCGAGAGCCTGGAGACGATACAGAGCATCGTGAATGCCGTGCCCGATGGCGCTTCAATCCCCCGGTACGGCGCCTGAAAGCGCGCCGGCGAGGAACCCTTTTTTCCCCGGAAGCTGACTGTTTCGCTATTCGCCTTGACCCTCCACCCACAGTTTGCGGGTCTCGTTCCACTCAGCTTCACTCATCGGTGGGGACTGGCACTTTGCACCAGGGTAACTGTGGTAAGGCGGGGTATATGTCCCTCTTTCCAGCAGACGCTGGATATTGTCGCGGTAAATCTGGTCTACTTCGTCATGATGCTGTGGATCCTGATGCATCCACAGGTTTTTCGGATGGATGGGTTGTTCGTACATTCGCTGAAACAGCTCAGTCCTCAAGTCTTTGGTCCAGTTGCTGTTAAGGTTCATGACGCGAAACTGTCTTAACGCTTCGATATCTATCACCGCCGATACGATTGTGTTGTAATTGGACGCAGAATAAGACATAACCTCACCCCTATAGTCGACAATGTGCGAGCTTCCTCCGCCGACGTTAAAGGGGTGCTTCATCCCAGGGTGCACGAAAACAGGACCAACATTGGGACACAGCATATATACGGCATTGAACTCCGCGTGCCCACGGTTCTGTATCATCCAGCTCCCACCACCGGGATAACCGCTGCCGGTCATCGGCATCGCTTCGCTCGGACGATACACTACCTCGGCCCCGTTGAATGCAAGCGCTCGGACTGCTTCCGGGTACTCCCCATCACTGCAACAAATCGTACCGATGTTCCCTATGTCTTCTGTTTTCAACACCGGATAGAAGGCATCCAGATCGTCGCCGTATATCTCTACCCACCGGTCATACACGTCATGCGGTGTGCAGGATCGCTCCCGGCACCACAGATGGTTCTTAGCCGCCTTGTGCACAACGCTGCCACCAGGATCAATCACGAACAGCGTGTTAAAGAAGCGATTGTCCATCACTTCCGGCCAGCGCGCCTTGCACTGAGCGATAATATACGTCTCGTATCGGCGAGCGAGTTCACCCAGGCGTTCGGTCTCCGTTCCAGGGACATCTATGAATAACTCCCGCGCCGCCAGCGTATGCGGCAGGTCGAATATTTCGTCGGTAAATCCGGTCAGGGCGCCCTCCGGAAGAGCCACAATCTTGACCGGCATATTGATATTGACCGTCTCCACCGCCCCCTGAATACAATCTTCGATCGTTTCCAGGTTGGTTTTGATGTCTTCACGACAGCTTATGCCATATACCACGCTTGAAAGCCCTATGGCGATATAGGGCGCGACGGGCCGATGTTCTGCACTACTATTCATTTCCTCACCTCCACAATCTCGAGCTCCCACGCTTAGACCACCATATCCTAACACACCGAGGCCAAGTGTGTGAGGAAGAGACAGTTTTGGGAAACCGATAGCATACCAGAGTAGATTTCCGCGATTACCTACGGCACATTCGTCTTCGGTACGCGGAAATCCCAACACGCCGGGAAGAAACCGGCCGTCGCCTTTCGAATCGCGAACCCATTCCCGATTATCAGTGCGGACCACGCCGTTACGGATGTGCTCGGCCACCACCGCCGCCTGCAGGAAGCTGAAGTTGGCGGAAAATGTGGAACTACCGATGGACTCGGAACGCGAATCGGGTATACACAGTCCATTGTGAGAATCTATCAGGGTTGGAAAGTTGCCATCGCCGGCTCGGGGATCAATTTCCTGGTCGGCATTTCCTACGCGTGGAGCGTATACGCGGGCGGACTGATCCGTGAGCTCGGATGGTCGCAGGCCGAAACCGCGCTACCCTATTCGGTGTTTCTTATCTGCTACGCTACGGGCATGGTCTTTGCGGGACGCGCCCAGGACAAACTCGGTCCGCGCCCGGTGGTCACCGCCGGCGCATTTCTAGTCGGTGGCGCCTTCATCGGGAGCGCCTTCCTGTCTACGCCGATAGCAATAGCGTTGGTGTGGGGCGTGCCGTTCGGAATTGGTCTGGCCGCGTGTTTCGCCTCGGTTACGCCGGCGGCAATGAAATGGTTTCCACCGCGCAGCCGTGGGCTGATCGCAGGTGTAGTCGTTGGCGGAATCGGCCTTTCCGCTCTGATCATGTCGCCGCTGGTACACCTTCTGGTACAACGCAGCGTGACCACCGCCTTCGCAGCCAGCGGTATCATGCTGCTGGCCGGCACACTGCTTCTCTCGCGCTGGGTGCAGAACCCTCCCAACACCGACATACGCCCTACAAGCCGCATAAGCGAAGAGCCATGGTACACCGTACTCGGCGAACGACGCTTTTTACTCTTGTGGTTGATGTTTCTGCTCTCCACCACCTCCGGCCTCACCTTTGCAACACACCTCGACCGCATAGCCCGGATACAAGCTTCGTTCAACCAGGGGTATGTAATGGTATCACTGTTCGCCTTTTTCAACGCCGTCGGCAGGCCGCTCGGCGGACTGTTGTCGGACCGCCTCGGTAGGACTCGTGCCATGACCGTCATATTCGCATTCATGGCTATCGTTCTGCTTCTGGCGGTCTTCTCGACAACTACGGTAACCTTTGCCGCGGTGGTTGCCATGACCGGCGCCGGTTACGGCACCATCTTCAGTCTCTTTCCCGCCGCTACGGTAACATTTTTCGGGCAAGAGCGGTTCGGGCTCTACTATGGGATGGTCTTCACCGCGATTGGCGCTGCAGGGCTTTATCCGCTACTCGCGGGATACCTCTTCGACCGCTTCGGCAACTTCTCCCTCGCTCTGGCCTTTCCCTCGATGTTCTGCCTCGTAGCGGCGCTGCTCTCGACTCGTTTCGCGACAGAAGCAGCAGCCGAGGCGCCCTCGTAGCCGCGCTTCAGTCATGACCGAAACCGGCGGCCTAACCATGTAACCACCATGTTCACCGCCGCGGCTGCAGTGAACCGGCGACTTCGGTATCGCTTTTCGAACCGCGCGGCCGCGCCCAGTGCACCCCAATCTATTGGTGCAGATACGCGAGGAGCTTCTCAAGATCCGGTACGGCAAAGTAACCGCTTGGCGCAACGTTGGTGCGATCTTTCGCCACAGTGATCGGCTCCCCGTCGGGTTCTCCCAGTTGTGAGAGCACAAGTGCCGCTTCGCTGAAGTCTTCGTACCTGGTGAGATCATTGTAGGTAACGATACAGGCCATGCCGGCAGCCTCAGCAGCCAAGAGCCCGTTACGCGAGTCTTCTATCACCACGCAATTACGGCAGTCTAATCCCAATCGCTCAACTGCCAGATTGTAAACGTCGGGCGCCGGTTTCTTGGCTTTGACCATGTCGCCCGCAAAAACGCCTCCAAGTTGATCGGCGGTCTTCACTCCAATAACATGACGCACTATTGCCTCTACGGAAGACACCGCCGAGGTAGAACAAACCGCTACGACCCATCCGGCTGACAGAGCTTCCTCAGTTAGGCGTTTGACGCCGGGGCGGCCAGGCATCGCCCCTGAATGAACCAGCTCTTTGTAGATCTCGCTCTTTCGTTTGTGCCAGTCGGCGACGATCTGCCACCATGCTTCGTCCGAGCTCGGCACATTATGCACCGCTTGAAACTCAGGATCGTCTCGTAAACTAAACATGCGCTCCTTGCCACCACCTATTCTTAACTTTTCAGCGTATTGTTCGAGACTCCAGCGCCAGTTCACGCCCTTCTCGCGCCACATTTGATTGAAGGCCGGGAGATGGCCAAAGCGCTCGGTGTCGGCAATCACTCCGTCGCAGTCAAAGATAAGTGCCTTTTTCACGCTTGTCCCTCGCTGCCGAATAATCGAAAATAGTGTTGCGCCATGCGCTTCACGTCATCGCGAACAGATCCGATAAGTTTCAGCGGATCGTATTCGGCGGGTTTCGCCTCAAGGTAGGTGCGGAAGCCTTCAGCATACGTTTTCTTCAGATCCGTTGAAATATTCACTTTCGCCGCGCCCAGCGCAATGAGCCGCCGGTATACCTCGTCGGTTAAGCCGCTGCCGCCGTGTAACACCATGGGCATGCTGGTGGCCTCCACAGTCTTCTGCATCCGATCATAGCGAATGTCCGGAGCGCTCTTGTAAAAGCCGTGCGCTGTTCCGATAGGCGGAGCGTAGCAGTAAATCCCCGTGCCCTTGATGAACTCTACTTCCTGTTCAATCGGGATCAGCCGGCCTTCGTTCTCGCCGCCCACACCGTCCTCTACGCCGGCTACCGCCACCAACTCCCCTTCTACGTGCGCACCGAACCGCGCGGCGAGAGCCGTAATCTCTTTTGTGATCCTGAAGTTCTCGTCAAACGATAACGCCGAGCCGTCGAACAACACAGAGTTCCAGCCTAACTCGAGACTCTCTTGTGCGATGTCCGGCTCCGGGCAGTGGTCCAAATGGAGCGTTATCGGCACCGGAACCCGCTCAGCCATGGTGGTGAAGGTGTCCTTGATAACTTTTCCACCCCAGAACTTATACGTCTTCACCGAGATCTGGATAATCATCGGAGAGCTCGATTCTTCAGCGCCTCTGATCAAGCCGTCGAGCGTAACGTCGTCAATAGCGTTAAACGCAGCAACGCCGAATTTGTGTTTGAACGCCGGGTCCATCACCGCCGGCAGGACAACTACAGACATTGTGTCCTCCTTCGTGTCATTGTCACTGTGAGCACATCTTTCGTCTCATCTCGTCAAAGTCATTGTCAACGAATAGCGATCGCCGCGGTTATGGCAAAGGGCAAACTCCAGCGCGCTGCCGTCCTCGGCGATGACTGTGCGGTGTTTGCAGAGAATAGCGGCGCCCTCTTCCATGCCCAACAATACTGCGATATCGTGTTCTGCGGGAACTGCTTTGATTCTCTGAACCGCATGCTTGACGCGGTAGCCGTAGCGTTCCAGGACTTCCCAACACAGCACCGTGGTCAACTGCTCGTACAACAGACCCGGACACAGCCTGTAAGGCACATACTAGTCATGCAACGCAACCGGAAGACCGTCTGCAAAGCGCAGCGTTTGAATATAGATAACAGGCTCTCCCTCCTTTAGGTCCAGCGCCTTGGCAACCATGTGGTTTGCCGGCATAACCTCTTGCTTCCGCACCGCTATTTCGGCACTGAATCCCCCGGCTTCGACCGAGTCGAAGAACGTGGTTAACCGATTATGGTCACGTTCAACGCGGCGTTGAGACACAAACGTGCCGCTTCCGCGGCGCCGATATAGGAGTCCTTCGTCGACCAGGTCGGAGATTCCTTGCCGAACCGTCATGCGGCTCACTGCGAATTGCCCAGTTAGCACATCTTCAGCGGGCAGCTTCTCGCCCGGCCGCAGTGTACCGTCTGAAATCTGCCTGCAAAGCACTTCTCTAATCTGGGCGCAAAGTGCCACACCCTCCATGAATGAGCGTTATGCATATAGTGCTGCAGTGTTGTACATACGTGCATACATCTGCTGCATATACTGCTGATTCTAACGGCGCTTCTGCGTAGCATCAAGAATTCCGCGACCGTATCAACATGGGAATCTTCTCTTTCGCTTGCCGGAAGCCATTCTTTGACTCAAGCGAAGCGCTGAACGGGTGGGTGCGGTTGAGGTCTTGTGTAGCCGTGTCACCGAACGCGGTGTATATTAATCACGTCATGGAGATTGCAATGAGCGACATTGTTGAGATTCTCGAGCGCGAGCTCGAAAGCGCCGTTGAGGTCAAAGATAAGGGTGCCCTGCATCGCTACGTGGCGCTGTTGGTGGACAGCCTGGTAAGCCGTAAACAGCACGAAACAGCCGCGAGCGGGCTGAAGTCCGAGCTCGGTGCGCTCCGCAGCGACGTTGTGCTCATCGCCGAGCGGATGGAGCAGGGCTTTACCCGTATGGACCAGCGCTTTGGGGACCTCCAGGCCACCATGGACCAGCGCTTCGGGGACATCCAGGCCACCATGGACAAGCGCTTTGCGGACATCCAGGCCACCATGGACCAGCGCTTCGGGGACCTCCAGGCCACCATGGACCAGCGCTTTGCGGACACACAACACAACCTCGATAAGCGTTTCGGCGAACAGCAAACCACCATAGACAAGCGCTTCAACATGCTCGCAGGCATGACGTCAACGTTCTTTGTGGTGCTGGCTGCGATGATGACGGCGATGCGCATCTTCGGGTAGGCTCCCCGGTACGGTCGCCATATACGAACTGCCGCATATTGCACCGACCAGCCGGCGACTACAGACTTCAGCCCGGCATCGAAAGCCAGATTTCGGCGTAGAGGAGCATCATCCGGCGGGAAGGCCGTGCTAATTGAAATCGGGGGTTAGAGGGTGGAGAATGTCATGCGGTTAACATAGGCCTCACGAAAACCCGAAGAACCCGACAGCTCAACGTGATGCGCTGCAGTTGCTACCGAATTACAGCGCTCGAACAGTGTGCGTGATGTTAAACTCATAGCCGTACCGATACCGGCAGCGTTGCCGAGCGCTTCGGTACGGCTTCCATTCGGCAACGGTATTAGGCCTACCGTCAGCGCGCTGCCGGCGCTCATGAAGCTGCCGAACCCCCCGGCGAGATAGACCCTAGCGATATCGGTGACTTGTATCCCAGCTTCATCGGCCAGCGTGTCCACGCCGGCAGCGATTGCCGCCTTGGCCAGCTGAATCTCGCGCACGTCCTTTTCGGTAAGGTAGATCGGTTCGCGATCACGAGTCTGTTCACCGGGAACCACCAAAAAAGCCGGGCTCCCTTCAAACAAATGACAGCGCTCGCGAATCTCCGCGGGAACGGAATCGGGCAACTCGTTGTCCGGGAGTAACCTCCCGGTCTCGTCTATGACTCCTGTCTTGAGTAAGGTTGCAACCACGTCGAGTAAACCCGCACCGCAGATACCGGAGGCCTCAGCGGAGTTGATTGTGGTGTAGGTTATGCGATCCGAGGTCCAGCCGGTCTCGCCGGTAAACGCGAAAGAATTGACTGCACCGTCAACCCCACCTACACCGAAACGAACCTGCGCTCCTTCGAAAGCAGGGCCTGCCGCTGTAGAGCAAGTTATCAGCCAATCGGAGTTGCCAAGCACGATCTCGCCGTTGGTTCCAACATCGACAAGCAGGCTGACATCGCTACTTTCGCGCATGCGTGAGGCCACAATCGCCGCTACGACATCAGCGCCGACGTAAGCCGAGATGCAGGGTAGCGTCGTCACTACTGCGGCGAGGTTTGCGGAAATGCCGAGCTCGGCGGCCCGGTAGGTCATAGCCCGTGTGACTGCCGGTATGAACGGTGACACCCCGATTGCCGCAGCGTCGAGACCAAGGAAGAAGTGCAGCATCGTTGTATTGCCTGCCACCGCCGCCAGGTACAGGTCGGAGACCGCTATGCCGTTACGTCCGGTCACAGTTGAGATCATTCGGTTGATTTGCTCGACAATTCTTTTCCGCAGTGGATCCACACCGTGCTTCGTCGAATAGGAGATACGCGTTATCACATCAGCGCCCAGCTCGGCCTGACGATTGAGCTCAGAATGCACGTCTATCGCTCTCCCGCTGAGAAGATCTATCAAATACACAGCTACGGTAGTAGTACCGATATCAACGGCCACGCCCCGAAGAGTACCGGTAGTGTCACCCGGCTCAACGGCGTGCAGGAAATTGCCGTATCGGTCTTGCGAGCACAGCACGGTTACCTGATACGCGTCGCGGCGAACTACAGTTGACAGTGACCGCAGCGTATCTACTGTCAACCGATGCATCGTACAGCCCGACACCTCCAAGACCCGCTCGAGATCGGGCGTCTGATCGTCGATGGACGGAGCCGGCAGCGTAACCGTCCGTTTCACCCAGTGCGGGTCGTGATGCAGTGATCCCACCGAAAGGGTTGCCTTACTCAACGGTGCACCATGTCCGTTGGGGATCTCTATCTTCATGCCGTCGGTCGGGGTCAACCGGCACGCGAGCCGCGCGCCTGCGGCGATGCGCGCCGATGACAACAGCCGTTTATCCATGGTATTCGCTTCAGGCACGTCACCTTCTACTACCCGAACAACACACTTTCCGCATGTTCCCGCCCCTCCGCACGGTGCCGGGATAGTCAGTCGGCTACTGCGTTGCAGCGCGGTGAGCATGTCGCCTGCGGGGTCGACAGCGAGTTGGTACTGCACGTTGTCCTGGATCACGTACACAGTGGCATTCATGTTTCGGTTATAACTCCCTCGTCGAACGACGGTCCGATCGTTTTCCCGGGCTTCACAATCAAGAATCGGTCGTCCCAGCGCCCCTCCACAAAATCACGTAACAGCTGCGAATCACCGCGGTGTTCGTCGTACGCCCAGTTCAGGTAATCGGCAGCCTTTTTGGTCTGCTTCTTTTGGCCTTGAGCAGGTATATCGGGCCATTCGATGAACGCACAGCGATTGTACTTAGCGAGCCAATCCTGCTCCATCCTCATCAGATAGTCGGCATTGTCTTCTCCGTACTGTTCGCGGTAGTGCCGGTAGGTACGCTCATAGCGCTCTTCACCCGGCATCAAAACGTTTTCCATCCAGCCCCGGGTATACCAGTAAGTTCCGGGCTGCTCATCGAAATACCGCTTATAGCGTTTCCGACAGCCCAGAAATAGCGAAATACAGTCATGGGCCCGCGGTATCACCAGCGGGTATTTCGCAGAGCGAAGCCCCACGATCGCGTTGCTGCACAAGGCGTAGCCAAGCAGTATGGCATCATAATCCAAGGTCTCGGCGTACGGACTGTGAGCCGGGGGGCCCTTTTCGTTTTCGGTTCGATCGATACTCTCTTGCAGCGCTTTACCGAGGGTCTCGGGTTGATTGTGGTACCGCTGGTCGAGAAAGACCGTATCGATAACATTCGAAGACTGCGCGGCGAGCAAACTCAACTCACGGAACAGCACTCTGCACGCAATAATCCTCAATCGCATTATTCAGCTCTTGGGTTGTCCGCCGGATTCGCGGAACCGTCCCGGGCTGGAGCCGGTATGCTTCTTGAACACTTTCGTAAAATAGCTCTGATCCTCGAATCCCACCAACGAAGCGACATCAATCAGCGGTATTCGCGAGTTAACCAGCAGCGTCTTGGCCTTGGTAACCCGATAACGATTCAGAAACTCCGTATATGTTGTCTTCATCTCTTCCTTGAAGAGTCGGCTGAAATAGGTCGGGCTGAGCGAAACATGCCTGGCTATCTCTTCAAGCGGTATGCGCTGCATGTAATGCTTCTTGATATAGGCGATGCTGCGTTGAATCACATTCACATGTTTGACGTCCTTCAGTACGAAGACGCTGTCTGTGAAGCGTCTCATGATACGTGAGAGCCCATACGCGATATCATCAACGTCATTTGAGGTGTAGAGCTGCTGGAGGTATCGGAAGTTGAGACCGAAGATCTGCTCATTATCGGCGCCCCCCTGCAACGCCGCTCGTGAGAGCAGGACCGCCAATTCCAGCACGCGTGCCTTGATCACCTCGGGATTTCTGCCCGAGGTGAAGAACACATGTCCGAGGATCTCGTTGAGTATCTTCTGAGCCTCCACTTGGTTGCCGGTCCGGATGCATTCAAGCAGGCGATCCTCTTTCTCAACCGGGTAGGTAAGGTTGTAATAGCCGCTGTCATCCAGCTGCTTTATGCGATGTATGTACTCTGAGATCCGCGACTGGAAGGCCAACTGTTCGTACTCCGCCTGGAACACAGCTTGGTCGCTCTCGGAAAGGTATGTGCTGAGGACGTGCAGCATCTCGGAGAGGCTCTTTACGCGTGCGGGTACCACGTGCGGTACGTTGCGGAACTTGGCTTTGAGCCCTTCAACCTCAGATAACACGTCTGGAAACACCCGGAAGAACTCCTGCTCGAAGAAGTCGCTCTCGTCAACCGAGAGGACCGGTCCTCCGAGCAGTGCTCCCACCGTTGTTCCGCGCTTCACAATGGGAGATGTCCAGTGGATGAGCGAAATAGGACAGAAGAAAATGTAACGGCCGCCGAAACGCTCGGCGTGGTAGATACTATACAGGTGCGTATCGCGGCAACCGTCGCTTCTGTTCACCAGCGACCGGAGTCTGCAGCAATTAAGGCACGGATCCGCTTCCTTTCCGGATCGATACAACGCCTTGCCTGCGACATCGAGTATGGAACACCCTACCCCTGTTGCCCGGCTGTAGTCATCAACGTAGGCGACAGCCTTGTCAAGATCAAACGCTGCCGCGCTGGTTTCGAGTCTCATAGCTGACTGCATGTATCCTACAACACCTGTTCTGCCTCTGCATACAACTCGCCGCGACTTAGAACAATCGAGGCATATTCCTAGCGTGCCGTTTGTGTTCTTCTAACCCCCGCGCAAGCGCTCACGAGCGCTGTCCGGATTGTGCACCGCCGGTCCTCAGAAGACGAGAGCCGGAACTAGACCGAACTGCGGTTGATGCGGAGGCGCGTGAGCACCTCCGCTTGTCAACTGGCTTTAGCTTGACAGTGCTGCACGGCAACGTCTGCGGCGCTCGACGCATCAGGCGCGTACAGATCGGCACCGATAGTCTCACAAAAGCCGTCGGTGACCGGCGCGCCGCCAATCATGATCTTGAACCGCTCGCGCACACCGTCTTCCACTATCTTATCCACGATGTTCTTCATCTCGGTCATTGTGGTTGTCAGCAGAGCAGAACACGCGATGATATCGGCATTGTGCTCAACCGCCGTACTGATGAACTTCTCAGCAGGTACGTCAACGCCGATATCTATGACTTCCAGCCCTTTGCCCTCCATCATCATCCTGACGAGGTTTTTCCCGATATCGTGAAGGTCGCCTTTGACTGTCCCGAGCACCACCGTGCCTTGCGCCTTCACGCCACTGCTCACCAGGTGCGGTCTCAGCACGGTGATGCCGGCATTCATCGCGCGGGCGGCGATCAACACTTCCGGAACGTAGCATTCGTTGTTCTTGAACTGCTCACCAATGACCCCCATGCCATCCATAAGCCCTTCCTCGAGGATGGTCCGCGGCTCCTCTCCCTGATCAAGGGCCTTCTGCACCAGGTCTTTGACCTCGTTTGCTTTCCCGCGTTGTAGCTGCTCAGACAAATCATTCATTAGACTCATTGTGCTGCTCCTTGTCGATTCCAATGCTCTCTAATACCGACGTTTAAGATGCTAAGTAGTATAACCTGCCCGCACGCCCAAGTATAAAAGAATTTTGCTTTTCTTAGCAAAAATTCGCCGACAACCGGCACCATACGCTATTCGCACCCCCAGCAAACCGCGCTGACCCTGCAATTGGGACAAAACCCTTCCTGCTTCCCTTGAGTAGTCTGCTCTCAAACACTGAGACGGTATTCCCGGTACTCTCCTTGGCGGCCTCAAACATTGTTCCAATATTCCGCGGCGGAATCCACCCGTATCCGACAGCCTCACAACGACTCTCGGTAGCTCTGCTCGACGTAATCAGCTAGTATTTCCAGTTACTTCGCATCAGAGTCTTTAACCGCCCCAAAAGCCCTTTGTGTGCATACCTTTCTCCGGCGCATCCATCAGAATTGCCGCCTTTACCGGCGACCTGCCCGCATAGAGGCCGCAGGTAATAGTGAGCCCGTCGGCGCGATCGGCAAGATGTTTCAACCCATCAATTACGTGTCCGCGCATCCGATGTGGGGTTCCCGTCGTGGTTATGTGCTGCTGAGCAGCTTCGCAATCCGCGGGTCACCGTCGTCTGAGAGGGGCCTAGAGCGCGGTTTCATACCCCATAGTATCCAGAAGCTTTACAAACGTATGGCCGTGACCAATTTCCCCCGAACACAGACAATCAAGGAAACCGGTCGTGCCCCGCCGTGAGGCGGTTTGCCTTTTGTCAAATACAAGTTAGACCCCCCGATCAGCCAATGCCGCCGAAGTGACGAGCGCTCGGGCTTGCTTCCTGAGCTAGATCCGCCTATTATGCAGGTGTCTTCCAATTGTTGCCCTCCTCTACGGTCGAAGCCCCGAGTGACCGAGAGGAATAGCGTTGCGGCAACCATGAGAGATCTGCATGCGAGGGCCGGACGGACGAGCGATCACGGTATTGAGAAAGGTATTAATCCGGGTGCTGGCCGTAGCAGCCATGCTCGCTGCGGTGGTGATCGCGTTTCGGGCCGATCTCGCAGACCCGGTGACCCTGAAGGAGTTTGTAGTCGCCTTCGGGACCCTGGCTCCGGTGATATGGGCACTCCTCTACCTTGTGGCGGTATTTATTCCGTACGCCACCACGGTCATGACCGTCGCTGCCGGCCTCGCTTTCGGCACCCTCTGGGGCGCCGTTCTCACCTTCTGCATCACAATCTTCGCGAGCTTACTTCCCTTTACCGTCTCGCGACGACTTGGGCGCAAGTGGGTGGAGGCGAAAGTCGGCAACAGGAAGGCGAGAAAGTACGCAGATCTGATCAATCGGCATGCGTTTCTCGTGTTCTTCTATCTCCGGCTACTTCCGACGCTACCCTACGAGCTGCAGAACCACATCGCCGGGGTCACGCGAATCACATACAAACAGTTCATGCTCGCCTCGCTGCTCGGCAACGGGCCGGTCCTGTTCATTATGGCGCTCTTGGGCGATAGTCTTTCAGCGCCCGGTACTCCGAGGTTCTGGATCGCCGCCAGTCTCTATCTGGCGGTGCTCATTGCTCCGCTCATTCTGCGTCTCGCGCGCAAGAGGCTTGGGCACACGGTTTTCTTCGAAGGACTCGAGCCTTGAATCAATTGTCAGTTCGCGGGCTCCCCTCTATAATGGTGCCGGATGGACTACATCACTCAGGCCATGCACCCTGCCAACCTCCCGGCTGCGGTGGTTCTCATCCGTCTCGCGGCGGTCTTTGTGTTGATGGGACTGATTGGGGTTGAGCGCCGCTACATAGTGAAACGAGCGCTGAGAACCCTGCCAGTGTTCGTCCAAGACGGTGAGCTCAAAAGTGAAGACCTTGAGCGACTGCTGCGAGAGCTAGTGATTCGTCTCAGTTCAAGATCCCTCGACCGAAACCACGACAAGGGCACGTATCGGTTCCGGTACCTAATCTGCTTTCCCGCGGGGAACAGATTACGGCCGACTGCACGGCAGTTTGATCGCTATCAGCGCGGTCTTCCGGCTGGTCCCGGAAGACAGGTTAGCGTATGAGGATCGTCGTTTTAACGCCCCCGTTTTACTCGCATTTCTTACCGCTCATCGCGCCGGCGGCGGCGCTCCGCGACAGCGGCGCGGAGGTGATTGTGGGCTGCAGCCGAGCGTTTGAGGCCGACGTTGCGGAGCGCGGGTTACGGTTCGTTGAAATCACGATCAACCGGAACGCAAACACAGGGCAGGCGGCGCCGACTAGTCAGGCTGAGAGCGAACAGCGGCGGCTGCGGGAGTTTCTTGAAGCCACACGCCGCGGACCGATTGAAACACTGCGCACGCAGAACCGGCATCGTGTCGCCGACATGCTCGCAAACCCCAATGAGCTGCTCGACCGCACGGCCGAGCTGAACGCGGAGCTCAACCCCGATCTGTGGATCGTCGACCAGCTGTCGTATGGCGTCACGCTCGCGCTCGTCGCTCATGGCTTGCGTTTCGTCACGTTCTGTCCACCGCACCCGTTGAGCATTCCGCCGGCCGATGTGGTGTACAGTGTTCCACCACGCTGGCCTGCAGCGTTCACCGTCAGCGGCGGCGAGTGCACGCTGCTCGAGAATGAGGCCCGTACACTCGAGCACGATTTCACCCGACGGTACAACGAGCTGCTCGCTCCATACAACCGAACAGTGGACAGCGCATTCCGCCTTGCGTCACCCGAATTGGTGATCCACAATTATCCCGAGCTCCCGCGTAAGCCCGAGCTGCCTCCGTCGCGCGTCTACTGCGGGTACAGCTTCGTGCCGCCGGACCATGACGCGTCGGCGTGGGACGAGGCGGATTCGGTAGCGCCGCTGCCTGCGCCGGCGACCACAGCACCGCACCAGCAAGCACCGAGTCGCATCATCATTGCGCTCGGAACGTTTCTCTCAGCGCGGAGCGACACACTGATCGCACTCGCAGCGGCTCTACGCCGGTTGTACCCTGAGGCAATCATAGCCGTCGGCGCGGGTGAGCACGTTGCACCGGTGCGTGCTGCAGTCGGTGAACCGGCGATAGTTGAGCCGTTCATAGCACAGCAGAAACTGCTCCGGAAAGCCGAGTTGTTCGTGCATCACGGCGGGGTTAGCTCGTTCACCGAGGCGCTGTACTACGAGGTACCGATGATCGTGATGCCCTTTTCAAGCGATCAGTTCAACGTAGCCGCCGACATTGAGCGCACCGGCATGGGCGCAGTGCTTGATCCAAACCGTATTACCCTCCGGCGCGTCGGCGCGGCTGCTGACACCGCACTGACACCCGAGACGCGGGCGGTTCTCAAACACTACTCGACGCAAGTACGAGCGCGCGGCCCGGCGTACGCTGCAGCAGCAGTACTGCGGCTCTTGAGCTGATCCGGCAGTCCGGGTGTCACATGAACGTGGCGATTGTGGCAAACCGGGCACGGCCGCGAATCGCTAAGCTCCCGCGGCTGAGCCATAGCTCACACGTCTGACCTGCCGTGTTCAACGGTCACCAGCCCGAGATCTCCGTCAACGGAGACCACAGTACCGTCATTGAGCAGCTCTAGGTCGCTGACACCGCTGACGCACGGCAGGCGCGCGGTTCGCGCCTGCAGGGCGCCGAAACCAATGCGGCTCCCGTCACGCTCAACGACCGCAACGACCTCCGGCAGCCGGTCGAGCAAAACGGGACCAAACCTGTCACACGCCAGGACGGTGCCGCGCAGGCTTGGAGCCGAAAACGCACCGTCAGCCGGCGCTGTGCCTAATCCCAATGCCGTAGCCGCTGTGTTATCCGCCGCCAGGTCTCCGGCGCGGCGCACTATTCCGGTGACGCGACCGGGGGCAGCCGGCGCTCCCGTGAGCTGCTGCGCCGCAACCGCCGGATTCCCGACCGGCGCGTCAGCCGTCGGCCCCGAGACGCTGCGCATACTGCCGCCGGTTTCATTAGCCGCGATTGCCTCGCCCGTGTCGGCGCTGTTCCAGAGCTTAGTTGAGCTCAACAGGCGCTGCTCCAGCACATATCCGCGCACGGCAAGATCCACAGCCGCTTCAGCATCGTGCATACCCAGCACCGGCCCAAACTCGCTAAAGGCGCTTCGCAACTCGCCCGCGCGTTCACCGGTCGGCGCCACGAGCTCGACGAACTCAAACGGTTCACGTGGCCGCATAACGCGATTGTAAGTAGCGCCCAGTGCATACCGCGCGAAGACAGCATAGCGCCCGAGAGCGCTGGATGACTCGCCGCTCGCAATTGTGTCGGCAAGCCGGTCTATCACGCTCTGCAGCGAGGAAGGTGCAACCTCCAGGCGCTCTCCGTGCGGCAGCTGTTCCCAGCGTCGTCCCAGCGCTTCCTGCTCGTGCGGCGGCAATGAGCGTTGATTTACCAGCTCGAGCTCGATGGAGACAGCGGCGGCCGGCGTCTGTAACGCGGTTGGGGAGCACACCCGCGACCAACCCATCCGGACAGCCTCAAGCGCTCCGGTTTGCCTCGGCGCCGGTATCAGTTCAACGGTATCCCAGCGTGCCCACGCCGCCCGTACGCGCACCACGGCCTCATAGTCCAGCGCGTCGAGAACTGCAATGAGACGGTCCTCGAGCTGCTCGGTGAACGGCGTCATCGTAAATAAGTGCTCAGCCTCCAAACTCAAGTCCAGCAACTGCTCGAGACTGAGCCGGCGAGCATCCCGGCGTTCCATCGTAAGGGCAAGTTGTGTCGCCAACCCGGTGGTCGCGAGATACTCGCTAAACAGTTCGGCCGGCACCGCGATCGCGCTATCGGCTCTGCTGGCGCCCATCGCTAATCCTCGCACAAGGCACCGGATGACCTCGGCGCCGGCGGTGATTGCGGATCATCAGACAGCTCAGGAGACGAGTCTGTCTGTAAGAGCACAACGTGCTGAAAGTGGTCGACTACGTCATAGTGGCTCACCGCGATCCGTACCATCGCGCTGCCCGCGGCGTCGACAAACTCGGTCATTTCGGGGTACTTCGCGAGATAGAGCTCGCGGTACAGCGGGTATTCATCCGCATCGAGCAACATGCCACGGCCGCGCGCCTCCACTCCGACTACCTGCATGAGCTCCTCAACACGCTCGCGCCGGTCATCGACGAAGAACGCCACTTCGGGCCGCGCGATGATGTATTTGCACTTACGCGTATTACGAGGCGTCACGAACACGATGCTGTTAAGATCGTCGGCCGACACAAATGCCACGATCGAGGTGTGCGGCGCACCCGAATCACTCTGCGTCGCAAGCACCCCGTACAGCTGCGTTGCCATCAACCGTTTGACGGATACCTTTAGATCGTGCTCTCTCATAGGGCTGCTCCTTCCTCCGCGCTGCTACCCCCGATCACTCGGCCGTAGAATTGCTCGTACCGCGCGGCCATTGCGTTCAGCGAATAATGCTCCTCGACAGTCCTCCGAGCCTTGCGTTTAACCCGCGCCAAGTGCGCCGGTGAGGACTGCCGGCCGGTCAGCAATGCGCATAGCTCGCTTTGCAGTCTCGACGCGTCGCCGGTGTCAATGAGAAAGCCGTTGACGCCGTGTCGTATGTAGGTGCGAGGGCCGCCGCGAAGAGGAGCGCAGACCGGCATACCGGCCGCCATCGCCTCAAGGATGGACAACCCAAACTCCTCTTTCAAACTCGAGCACACATACAGATCAAGCCCATCGTCCAATTCTCGACTCGCACACCATGACAGTAGTCCGCGCACAACGTGGTTGCTCTGCGCCGGAAGATGGCATAACCGCCCGACCGTCTCCGGTCGCCGGAGTGAGCGGATCTCATCTTGAATCGCCCGCTCCTCCGGAGATGGCGAGTCGGAATCGCCCCCAACCAACACAAGGTTATAGCGCTCATGGAGAGGGCTTTCCGCCCAGGCGCGCACAAGGTTCACCTGCCCTTTAACCGGACTCAAGCGCCCGACCGTAATCAAGATCGGCGCACTGAGCCGCCCCCGAGCCAGCGGCAGATCAAGGCCGGAGTCGCACAGCAGCGCCTCTGGGTCGGGCGTAACCGGAGAAGGATCTGTGTTTACCCCTTCATCGATTGCGGCGGTAACTTTGCCGCGTGCGTCCTCGAGCTGTGGGAAGTACTTGATCAGTTCCTTGGCAAAGGTATGACGCCCGATCGCGAGTACACCACGCGACCACGATAGGAGCTCATCGCCGATCAGAACCCGGTTGAAGATCTCTCGCGCTTCTTCCGTCCGCCGCGCTACGATCGCACTTCCCGGGCCGCAGACCGTACGATGCGGGTCGGGCGTGAGTGTCATTACAACCGGAACTCCCTGCACGCGCGCCACTCGCGCCACCGCCCGCGAGGCATCGTCGAGAAACCGCACATGCACTGCCCTCACACGCCCGGCGTTCGCGCGCAGGGCCCGTGCTGCAGCCCGCGCAATGCGGTGCTCGGCCTGCAGAAACCCGAACGGGTCTTGACGCTGAAGGTAAATCGGCAGCCTCAACACCACGTGGTCGGGTGAAACCGTCTCACAGGCGTTGAGGGGATAGCCGCATGCGTGGCTGTCGTAGCACACCAGCGTCACAACCGGCAGGTGGTTCGCGGCCAACACTCCCCCAAGCTCGCGTACCAGGGTAGCGATCCCGCCGCTGCCGCCTTTGCCGATGCGACTGGGGTCGCCGTAGAATACCGACTGCGCAATCCCTGCGCCGCCGTCCCGTTCGCTCTCAACAGGGCAACCGACCAATGCGTCTAATACACCGTTGAGCCCCGCCCGTGCCGCTCGCTCGGACAGCTCCGTGAGACTTTGGGCGCCCGGTGGTCTATCAACCGCCGGTGCCTGCCAAAGCTCCGCGAGCGTGAGCAGGGCCTCCGCCCGTACGCCCCACGGGACAGCCGCGTCTACAACGCCTTCAACATCGGGAATGAGCTCGTTGAGACCGGCCGCGGCCACGTAGCCGAGTGCATCGATAAGCGTCTCGGGATCACCGCGCTGATTTAGCGCACGCCGAGTCACGGCGCGATCTAAGGAGCGCAGTCCGGTAGAGCTGCCGAACGCAAACCAAGGCCGGTCGCCGCCGCGCTCGCTACTCCGGCGGAGCATCAACCGCTCGAGCTCACTCTGTTCGCACGCTGCTCCGCTGCGGACAAGATCGGCAAGGTAGCGGTCGGTATAGGGCGACTCGCCGAGCCGCTCTAAGGCCTCGTTCAGTAGCGCCGGCCCGGACTGAGACGCACCGCCGATCTTCCGGGGGTGGCCGGCCACCGATCCGCCGCTGTTTTCCCGCGTGTAAGCATGCAGCTTCACCATCGAATCAAGTATCGGGTCAAGCTGCCCGTGCTCTCCGGTCAGCGCGCACGCTAATCGGCGGTACTGCTCAGTCGCATCCCCGGCATACTTTACGTACAACTCGCCGCGTAACCGTGCAAACTCATCTACCACACACGTTCCTTTACCTCGCGTCTACCGCGCCTCGCAGTATCACATACGGCGGGGCCGCTCGGCTGTCATTTCGAGGAGCCCAGCGCGCGTGCAGTCTCGCTCAACAGCCTCCAGCCTTCCTCGACGTGCTCGCGCGCGGTGTAAGTTTGACCGATCACGAAGCGAATCGTGTAGCGCCCGTCAAGCTTGGTGTGCGTAAAGTAGGCCTTGCCGGTAGCATTCACCCGTTCCATGAGCACGGCGTTGAGCTCGTTGACCGACTCGGTCTCGGCGGCGGCGTCAGGCAGATAGCGCAGGCACACGGTGTTCAGCGGCACCGGTGCAAGCAGCTCGAAATCGCGCGCATCCTCCACCTGCTCGCGCACCCACTGCGCGAGATTGAGGTGCTCGCGGATTACGCGCTGAATACCCGAAACACCATAGGTGCGGATCACAAACCAGAGCTTCAGCGCCCGGAAGCGGCGACCAAGCTGCACACCCCAGTCGCGGTAGTTGTTCACCGCCGTGCCTTCCTTGGTCTTGAGATACTCGGGGTGAATCTCGAAGGTTCGCACCAGAGCTTCAGTGTCTTTCACAAAGTACGCCGAACAGTCGAAATTGGTGAACATCCATTTGTGCGGGTTGAAGGTATAGGAGTCGATCTTCTCCACCCCCGCCTGCAAGTGCCGCATCTGCGGGAGGACCATCGCGCTGCCGGCAAGTGCGGCGTCCACGTGCAGCCACACGCGGTACTCGTTACAGACCTCGGCGATCTCATTGAGCGGGTCTACCGCGGTGGAGCCGGTAGTTCCGATTGTAGCGACGACGCACGACGGGATGTCACCCGCCTGCCGATCAGCTTCGATGGCCGCCCGCAGCGCATCCGGACGCATAGCGTACGTCTCGTCTACCTCGATGTGTCGCAGCGCCGCGCGGCCGTAACCCGCGATCTTCACCCCCTTCTCGATAGACGAGTGCGTGTGCTCCGAAGCGTACACCGTGAGCTTCTCGGCGTCGACGAAGCCGCGCTCATTGATCCGGTAGCCGGTTGCACGCTCACGCGCCGAAAGTAGCGCCACCAGAGTGGAGGTAGAAGCAGTGTCCTGGATCACCCCCTCAAAGTTCTTCGGCAGGCCGATCATATCGCGCAGCCAGCGCATTACCTGCTGTTCCATCTCCGTGGCTGCCGGCGAAGTCTGCCAGAGCATGCACTGCGCGCTGAGTGTCGCGGTGAGCATCTCGGCGAGGATTGACGGATAGCTTGAGTTCGCGGGGAAGTATGCGAAGAACGACGGATGCTGCCAGTGCGTCATCCCGGGAAGCACGATCTGTTTGAAGTCCTGCATGATCGCTTCCAGCGGCTGGCCCGCGTCCGGGGGCGCATTCGCCAGCTGATCGATGATCTCACCCGGTTGCACCTGCGCCCTTACCGGATACCGTTCAATATTGCTGAGGAAATCGGCCATCCAGTCTACTAGCTCGTGAGCCGCGCGCCGAAACTCCTCGGCGCTCATGGGGGTGTATACATTCATTGGTCGATCACTGGCGCGGTGCCGCGTGAAGCGGTCCGTTTCCAGCGCCTCCTTTCAAACCGTGCGTGCGGATTTCTCGCACACGGCTTACCGGTGGTTTTCTTGGCGTGGCATT
>PWQX01000156.1 GCA_003556605.1 Spirochaetaceae bacterium | reverse complement strand
TGAAGTCTCGGACGAGCCGGTACTCCCGGCCGGGTGCGGCACCCTGATACCGCCTGAAGAACAGGCGCCAAAGGCGCGCCCGCGAGCATTCCTGGTCTCGGGCGGGAACAGGAATCCCGTACCGCAGCTGTTTACTTCCTCGGGAAGGTTTGAGTTTTACAGCCAGCGGTTCGCCAACGCCGGCTTTGACCCGATCGCGAAGTGGTACCCGCCGAAGACCGGTCTGGAGCTTGGCAGCGCGGAGTTTCGGGTTGTTCACGGTAAGCAGGCGTACCACTCGCACGCTGCCACCAACAACATTCCGATTCTGGCTCAGATCACCAGGGACTATGACAGTAACCGGCTGTGGATGAACCGCTCCCGCGCTGAGCAGCTCGGCATCTCCGACAACGACACGATTCGCATGCGCGCGAGGAACGGCAGAACGGCCGAAGCCCGCGTCATGGTGACCGAACGGATACACCCGGACATGTTGTTCTCGCCGGCGGGATACGGTAACCGCACGCCCTATTACAAGACAGCCATTGAGCTCGGCGGTTTCAATCCCCATGACCTGGCCGATTATCAGCATGAACCCATCTCGGGCCATACCATGATGAGCGAGCTCATCGTTGAGGTCGAGCGCGCGTGAGCGGGCGCCGCGTTATCGTAGCCGGCCGGGGCGGATGACCGATAGAAATCATCATCGCCGCGGCTGCGAGGAACAGCCAAACCCTGTAGATGGGGAAGCCGGATGACGCAGCCCGGGCGTAAGGCCCCGTTTCCCCTTCTTACACTTTCCAGGTCTCGACTACAACACTTCGGCATTTTCTCAAGATTTTCAGAACAGAGGCCCGGAATCTACATCCAGCCACGGTGTGTGCCGCCGCTCTCTTGAACGGCATCCCGTTGCTGGTGAGAGATCGCTCGCTTTACACTCGCTATTTTCTCGCGGCTACCACAGTCGCGATGGAGTTCCTCGAGTACGAGAAGGACTATCGCATGGTTCGCTCACGGAGCAGCTCACTGTCCGAGTTAGACTGCTCTCGGCTCGCGCGAATCATCGATTTCGTACGCGATGAGTTGCAAGACGCACCAACGTTTCAAGAGGTAACACTGCACAGCTACCGCTCCGACCGGGACCTTCGGCGTAATCTGGACCGCTGGACGGAGACCTTAATCAACGCTGCGATAGATATCGGGAAGCTCATCCTGGCGTCCGAGGGGCGCTCGGTTCCGCAAACGTACGGCCAGGTGCTGGGCGAGCTCGAAGCGCTACCGGAGTTCTCGAGCCTCGACGGACGGCTCTCACCACTCGCCGGCTTGAGAAAACTCTTGGCGCACGAATACCTAGACGTCCGTTTTGGGCGCATCAAGGCGTTCACGAACGAAGGTGCCTTCGCGGTAAAAGAACTCGCGGAGCTGGTTGAAAACAGGATTTAGCCGTGCAGTTCGAGCTGCTCAGCTACCCGTGTGTGCCTGCCGTGCTCAAGGTCATCGACGCCGATCTACCGGCCTGCCTCCAGTAAGCGCCCGTAATGAGCGGCCGCTACGCCGCGGCCGATTGTCCCAACCGCCGCGAGGACTCCGTTGCGGAAGTAGCCCGCGAGAAACTTGCCCCCTTCAACGTCGCCGGTGAAACGAACTCTGTGGAACTCGGGGGCGTAGCCGATGTAGGCGAACGAGGTCTCAAACTGACGCGTCCAGAAGACCGGAGCGAAGTTGAGCGGTTTCTCCTCGGGTACGAGGATCGAGCGCGCGGCCTGCGCGAGTCCTATCGCGACCTCTTTACCGATACCGGAACTCGCGCCGGTTACCTCCGACGGTATATTTCGTTGTTTGACGCGCGCCCTAACGCTGAATCAGTACCGCTACGAGTGCGGTCCAGCCGGTTTGGTGCGATGCGCCGGCGCCGGCGCCGGTATCACCGTGGAAGTACTCGTGAAACGGAATGAAGTCTTTCCAGTGTGGGTGCGACCGGATGCGCGCGTCTGCGCCGTGTACCGGCCGGTGTCCGTCGGCATTTGGACGGAAGATTGAGATCAACCGCGTTGCGAGCTCGGCCGCGGCGGCATCGAGCGTTTTGGGCGCACCGTGCGGGCCCGCCGAGCCGGCCGCCGGTGGGTGCGGTAGCGGGACCTGCACCCCGTCGCCGTAATAGGCTGCCGCGGTTTCGAGCGCCTCTACGAGCAAAAAGTTGATCGGAAACCAAATTGGGCCGCGCCAGTTGGAGTTCCCGCCGAACATGTCGCTTTCAGACTCCGCAGGTTGGTACGATACCTCGAAGCTTCGGCCCTCGGCTTGGTAGAC
Source organism: Spirochaetaceae bacterium (assembly GCA_003556605.1). Taxonomy (GTDB): domain Bacteria; phylum Spirochaetota; class Spirochaetia; order DSM-27196; family SLAA01; genus B1Sed10-166. Next base: position 4,773 of record PWQX01000156.1, on the reverse strand, counting down.
GTAGGGGTTGTGCTCGTGGAAACGCGAAACCGAGCGCACGCCGTAATCCGAAAGGAACTCTTCTGAGTCAAACAAATAGCCCAGGACGGCGTCGAGTCGCGAACGACTTACCAGCGACAGTACCCGCCGCCGGCCTGCCCCGGCTGACCACGCGCACGCCATATGCCCGTCGTCGCGCAGATAGAGTTTGTTTCCGAAAAACCAATCCATGCGCCGTTTGAACACCGGAAGCGCTTCAAGTGTTTCGGGTTCAAGCACATCGATCGCTATCAGTGGTAGCAGTCCTACCAGTGAGCGAACGCGAAGCGGCACGGTGTTCCCGCCGTGAATATGGAGCACGTCGTAGAAGAATCGGTCTTGTTCGTCCCACAGGCCGGGCCCTTCGCGGCGGCCTCCTGTCATCGCCTCGGCGATCCGTAGGAAATGCTCAAAGAACTTGGTGGCGATGTTTTGATACACCGAGTTGTGCGTTGCAAGCTCGAGCGCGATTTGAAGCATCGAGAGCGCAAAAAACGCCATCCAGGCGGTGCCGTCGGACTGATGCAGATGGCCGCCGGTGGGAAGCTCGGCGCTGCGGTCGAATACGCTGATGTTGTCCAGCCCCAGGAACCCACCCTCGAAGACGTTACGGCCCTCGCTGTCCTTTCTGTTTACCCACCAGGTGAAGTTAAGCAATAGCTTGTGAAACACGTCCTCGAGAAAGGCACGGTCGCTTCGGCCCCAGACCTCACGCTCCATCCGGTACACACGCCAAGCTGCCCAGGCGTGTACCGGAGGATTTACATCCTCGAAGGCCCATTCGTACGCCGGGAGCTGACCGTTGGGGTGCATATACCATTCGCGCGTCATGAGAGCGAGCTGGCGCTTTGCGAACTCAGCATCAACGAGCGCAAACGCCACCGCGTGGAACGCAAGATCCCAGGTAGCGTACCAGGGGTACTCCCACGCGTCGGGCATCGAGACGATGTCGAAGTTGGCCATGTGTTGCCAGTGGTGATTGCGTCCGCTTTTGCGCTCCTGCGGGGGTGGCGGAATACCGGGGTCGCCGTTTAGCCACTGCTCGATATCGAAGTAATACAGCTGCTTGCTCCAGATGAGCCCGGCGAGCGCCTGGCGCTGTATGCGGCGGTCTTCCTCGTCGAGCTCGCGCTCGGCCATGCTCGCGTAAAAGGCGTCGGCTTCGCGCTTGCGGGCGGAAAAGACCGTGGTGCTCTCATTAAACGGATCCTCGCCTTCGGCGACCGCCTCGGCGGTAAGCCTCGTAACAACGGTACGCGGCCTACCGGCGGGAATCGAAAGCTCGAGCAGCGCGGCGGCTTTGGGGTTTCGCCGAGGGGGCCGGCTTCGTATCCCCATCCCCAGGTGTTGCGAAACCACAAGGTCGGCAACAGATAGCAGACCCGCTTCTCCGGGCCATGATTGGTGACGGTCACGCGGCAGTAGAGGTCGGTGGGTTCGGCCTTGGCGTACTCTACCTGGACGTCGAAATAGCGGTCATCTTCGAGTACGCCGGTGTCGAGCAGTTCGAACTCGGGCTCGTGTGGCCCTCGGTGGGCGTTTTCCTCCACGAGACGCCCGTAGGGGAATGCCGCCTGCGGATAGCGATACAGCATGCGGAGGTAGCTGTGGGTAGGGGTGGCGTCGAGATGCCAGTAATACTCCTTGACGTCCTCGCCGTGATTGCCCTCGTTGCCGGTGAGTCCAAACAAACGTTCTTTGAGTATGGGGTCTTGTCCGTTCCAGACCGCGATCGCATGACAGAGATGTTGATAGCGATCGGATACGCCGGCTATACCGTCTTCACCCCAGCGATAGGCCTTGCTGCGCGCGTGGTCGTGCGGGAAATACTCCCACGCCGTACTGTGCGCGCTGTAATCCTCGCGAACGGTGCCCCATGAGCGATCGCTCAGATACGGTCCCCACAGCTTCCAGTTCGCGTTTTGCTCGCGGTGTTGCGCGAGACGCCGCGCTTCCGCCGTTTTATCAAGCTCTTTCATACCGAGAGCGTAGCAATAGTTAGTTGTATATGCAATAATATGGCGTGTTTTTTTAAAAGACTCAGCGAACCACGTGAGGATGCGTGTAACTGGGGCAAACATGAACTACCGTATCAATACTCCCGCCTGCTCGTCTGAAACGGGTGCGCTCGGCCGTGAGTGGCTAATCACCAATGGGCTCGGCGGCTACGCCTTCGGTACCGTGGGCGGACAACGAACGCGGCGGTATCATGGACTGCTGATAGCCGCTCTCGAGCCGCCGGTCGGCCGGTTCATGCTCTGTCCCGCGGTGGAGGAACGCTTTCGGCAGTATGGGCGCGAATGGCGCCTCGGAACCTTTCACTGGGAGGACGGGACATATGATCCGAGCGGCTTCGTGCATCTCGAGCAGTTCGAGCTGTGCGACGGCACTCCAACATGGTTCTATACGATCGGTGAGCTCACGCTGATGAAGCGCGTTGAGATGGCGCACGGACGTAACGGCTTCCCCTGAGGCGCTCGCCTATCAAGTGGACACCGGTGAGCCGGTGTTACGGTTTACCATCGAGGGGTGCGAAGGCGCGCGCCTGGAGCCCGGTTTAACCGACGTGTGCTATTGGAATGCTCGGCTCGAGCTCGAACGCTATCGTGGGCTTCCCGACACCGAGGAACTGTGGCCCGCGGCCCGCGCTGTGTTGCCCTTACGCCGTGGAGCCCCAGCCGCTCGCATCGTGATAGCGGCCGCGGCCCCCGGAACGAATGTCGCCGCGCCCAGCCCCGGACGCTCGGCGGAGCTTGCCGATTCTTCCGCCGTACCAACTCGGCTCCGGGCGTTACCGCGTGCGGCACGCAGCTTTCTGGTGGCGCGCAGGTTGGAAGAGGGTGAGCTCGGCAGCACGGTTATCGCCGGTTACCCGTGGTTTGGCGACTGGGGACGAGACACAATGATCAGCCTGCCCGGGCTGACCGTGGCGAATCATGACTACGAAGCCGCACGTACTATCCTTCGTACGTTTGCTCGCTACGAAGATCGCGGCACGCTTCCCGACCTCTTTCCCGACGCTAACACAGCGCCGGAGTACAACGCCGTCGACGCGGCGCTGTGGTACTTTGAAGCGACGCGCGCGTATTTCGAGCACACCGAGGGTACCGAGACGCTCGCGGCGGTGCTCCCGATGGTGCGTTCAATTCTGGAGTATTACTACGAAGGCACGCGCTACGGCATCCACGTGGAGGTTGCCGACGGGCTGCTGTACGCCGGCGAGAAGGGAGTGCAGCTTACCTGGATGGATGCGCGCGTTAACGAGCAGGTTATCACGCCGCGTACCGGGAAGGCGGTTGAGATTAACGCGCTGTGGCATCACGCACTGCTGTGTTACCTATCGCTCGCGCGTATAGCCGACCCTGACGATACCAGCCCGAATCGCTGGGCCGACAGCGCGCGCGCCGTCGAGCATAGTTTTGCTGCCGCGTTCTACAACGATTCGGGGTAATTGAACGACGTCATCGACACACCTCCGCACGGAGAAAATGACGCGGCGATTCGACCCAACCAAGTATTCGTGCTGTCGCTGCAGTTTGAGAGGAGGCGAAGTGCAATACTCGAGACCCGGCCGTTACTTTCTCCGGCCCAAGGGCAATCGGTGCCTCAGTGCATATATCAACACCTGTACACGCCGGTAGGGTTGAGGTCGATCTCTCCTACCGACCCTCGCTATCGTGGGCGTTACGGCGGCTCGCCGGCCGAACGCGACGGCTCCTACCATCAAGGACCGGTGTGGGGATGGGTGCTCGGCCCATACCTCCGGGCGCGTTTCGCGCTCGGCGCCACGCACGAGGAAATCTATCGATCACTCGAGCGCGTCGAGCAGCGCCTCGAGACCGGCTGCTTGGGGACCGTGAGCGAGATCTATGACCGCGACCCCCCCGCATCACAATCGCGGCGCTCCCTCGCAGGCTTGGTCGGTGGCGGAGCTGTTGTGGACCGAGTATCACTTGCGCGCCTCGCAGCACGAGCACAACGGGCAAAACAGGCACAACGGGAGGCTTACGTGACGGCGATGCCTCGCGCGAAACGAAACGCCTACCTTGCTGAGCTTCTCACTACCGGCGGGATGTTGGCTTTCGGACTTTCAGCCGTTGCGGTGTTTTGCAGCGCGCAGTCGCCGCTTGCGGCCGGCCGCGGGCCGGCAAGACTGGACGGCAAACTGCCGAAGAGCGCTTCAAAACGGCGGTTTTTTCTGTTATAGATTCCGGTATGTCGGTAAGAATCACCTATTTCGTTCACGCCACCACAACGGACAACGAACAGCATATTTCGTCCGGCTGGAAGGACACAGCGCTTTCGGAACTCGGTCGCAAACAGGCGGTCGAGCTACGGGCGCAAACGAGGGACAGAAGGTTCGACGCGGTCTTCTGCTCCGACCTGAAACGCGCCCGCGACACCGCAAAACTCGCTTATGAAGGCATATACGAGATCCTGCCTGATGCTCGGCTGCGCGAGTGCGACTACGGGACGCTGAACGGTGCATCGTCCGATGTCGTCGAAGCGCTGCAAGCGACCGAGGCCCTCACGAAGCCGTTTCCGGAAGGCGAGAGCTACGAAGACGTCAAAGCGCGCATAGCGGATTTTCTCGAGTTTCTGAAACGCAACTACGACGGCAGGCACGTCGCCATCGTCGCGCATAAGGCGCCGCAACTATCGCTGGATGTGCTGTTGAAAGGCATGACATGGAAACAGGCTCTTGCCGAGGACTGGCGCACGACGAAAGCATGGCAGCCGGGTTGGGAATACGTG
>PWQX01000196.1 GCA_003556605.1 Spirochaetaceae bacterium | reverse complement strand
CGAGGCTCCCGAAGGCCTCCGGGGATTCGGCTCTCAGACAGACCGCTGCACGAGCCGAATCTTCTGCCACATTCACAGGGGGCCAGCTCCTCTACCGCATTCACAGGGGGCTGGGTCTTCTGCCACATTCACAGGATTCTCCGGAATGATCCGGCCAGCCCGCTGTGCTAACAACGCGACATGTGTTAACCATTGAGCATTTTCGTGACGAAACAGGGTGTGATTTTTCCCGAGAGTCTGAGCGCCGCGAGAAGCCCCACACCACGGGAGGTTGCTCCCGCGCAAATCGGCGAGGCCGGCGCGCTACAACAGCTCGTCGTGGCCGCTGCGCTCTATTTGCGTAACGATGTCGCGTACCAGTTGCGAGGCCCCCTTGCGGCAGACCAAAACCATGCCGTTGCGGACTACCACCATGACATTGTCGAGCCCGCAGATGGCAACCGGGAGCTCTGAGAGCACGTAGTTGTTCGTCCCGCAGGCCGCCTGGAACACCAGCTCGCCGGCGCCCTTAGGAGCTTCGCCGGAGTTCACCTTCGAAAGCTCGTCCCAGCTGCCCACGTCCGACCACTCAAACCCGACCTCCACCATGGCCGCGCGGCGGCTGTTTTCCATCACCGCATAGTCCACCGAGATCTTCGGCATGCGCCGGTAGACTTCCTCGAGCTCATCAGCGATCTCGGCGACGCGTACGCCTTGATGCTCCTGAAAGATGAACGGCTCCGAGAAGTTCGCAAAGCCGGTGCGAATCTCAGGCGCGTACTCCGCAAGCTCTTCGTGATACACCCGGCCTCGAAACACGAACATACCGGAGTTCCAGAAGTAGCGCCCGCTCTTCACGTACTTCTCGGCCACCATGAGCTCGGGCTTCTCGCGAAACGAGCGAACAAGCGCACCCGGTCCGTGAGGGTCGCCGGCCTCAATATAGCCGTAGCCGGTTTCCGGTCGCGTAGGCTTGATACCGAACACTACCAGGTAATCCTCGACAGCGATAGTGACAGCATCGTGGACGTCGCTCGCAAAGCGGTCTTGCGGCGAGATCAGGTGATCGGCGGCGAGCACCAGCACCGTACCGTCTACCAGGCCCTCGCGCTCGAGGTACTCCGTGGCGTACGCGACCGCCGGGGCGGTGTTACGCCCGGCCGGCTCCGGCAGGATTGTAACCCGGCGAGCCACAGCCTCGCCGAGTGCGGCAATCTGCTCAACCGCCCCGGGAACATGGTCCGTATGCGTGACCACGACGATGGGCGGACCGTCGCCCAATGCCGCCGCGCGGGAAACGCTTGCCTGCATGAGCGACATGCCGTTGCCGGGATCAATAAACTGTTTTGGACGCTTCTGAGTAGAGGCCGGCCACAAGCGCTGGCCGATACCGCCTGCAAGAATTACCACGCTGTCTATCACACAAAACCTCCCATTCACTTGAATTATAACATGCCACAGCGTGTTCGCACGAGAAAAACACGAGCGCCGCGCCAAGCTTTAGCGCTGCGCAGGCCCCCTGCGCCGGGGAAATTGCTTGACCGGGCGCTGAGGCGGGGCGTACAATGCCGCTAACCGGCACACATAACGCAGATAGACGGAGAAAAACTTATGGCCAGCGCGTTTACACTTGCGATTAACCCGTGGGTATACCTCGCCCAATACCAACAAGACGGGGCGTGGAAAGAAGAATACCTGGAGCAACCGCACAAGACCCCGCAAGAGGAGGCGGCGTTACCGGAAACCGAGCGCAACGCTCTGCTCGCTGCGCGCAACTCGTTTCCGCAATTGCCGCTGGTGAACTACACCACGCAGTACGGCATGGGCGCGTTTGAGGGACTCAAGGCCTTCCCGCAGAAGGGCGGCGGACTGAAGATCTTCAGACCCGACGAAAACGCCAAGCGCTTGCGCGCCTCGATGGAAGGCTTACAGATGCCGGGTATCCCCGAGGAGCTGCTGGTTGCCGGTGTGAAGGGCATCATCCGCCGGAACTACGAGCTCGGCTTTGCGCCGGAGTACGACCCGGCCTGGGAGAACGACGGCTTTGTGACCGCCCGCTCAGTTTACGTTCGCCCGTTCACCTACTCCGAGCCGGGTATCGGCCTGAATCTGAGCGCCTACCCCTGGGTGGTAGCCGTCAGTACGCCGGTGGGCTCGTACTTTGACCCCGACGCACCGGCAAAAGGCATAACCACGCGCAGCGTGCGTGCTTTCCCGGGCGGCACCGGCTGGATCAAGTGTGACGCAAACTACGTGGTCCCGACGCTTGAGAAAAAGCGCGTGCAGAAGCTCGGCTACATGGAGGCGGTTTTCCTCGACGCCTTCGAGCACAAGTACGTTGAAGAAGGGTCGTCCTGCAATATTTTCTTCTATCAGAAGAGCGGCGCGCTGGTGACCCCGGCGCTCGGCGACACAATTCTGCCCGGGATTACCCGCAAGAGCGCGATACAGCTCGCCAAAGATCTCGGCATCACGGTGGAAGAGCGCCCCATCACCATAGAGGAGGCGATGAGTGAAACCGCCGAGTGCTTTGTGACCGGCACCGCCGCCGGCGTCACTTACATTGAATCGCTTGAACACGAGGGCGGCACCATGGTGTTCAACCGCGGCAGAGTCGGTGATCTCACCCGTAAGCTGCAGGACGCCCTCAAAGGTATTCAGTACGGCGTAGTTGAGGATAAGCACGGCTGGATGTTCTCGATCTAGGCAGCGCCGCTGCCGGCAGCGCCGGCGCCGGACGGTTAACGCGGCTGCAGCTTAGAACTGGAGATCCTCGAGATCACGCGGTATCGACCTGTAGATCTGCAGCTCGTACTGCGGGCGCGGATACAGTATCTCGCGAAGATTGAGCTCGGCAAGCCCCGTAGTAGCCGCACGTGCCGCGGTCTCGGGGTCGCGACCGTAGTTTTCGGCAAGCTCGTTTGACTCGGTCAAGTAAACCATGCCGCGCGACGCCTTGTGCGGATCACCGAGCTGATCACCAAGGCGATTCTGGGTAACTCCCAGGTTATTGCGCACCCTGATACGGTACTCCAGGAGTGACCGGTGCTCCGGGTCCTCGTCGATCAAGAACGCATCGATCTCCCCGCGGTCGCGCTCAACGCGTTCGAGCAGATCCTTATACAGCCCCTCGGCCGAGTGATAGTTTCCGCGACTGTAAAACGCGTTGGCGGTGGCGTACAGGATGTTGCGATTTGCGCTAAACGACCCTGCCGCTTCGAGAAACGACTCCAGCGCGGCGTCCCAGTTCTCACCCCGATACTGGATGTAACCCTTCTTGTAATGCAGCTCGCGCGAGCTGTAGGCGTTGGCCTCCGCCCGGCGGAACTGGTCTAAGGCGGCGCCGTACTCGCGCGCAATGTAGTAGTAGATGTCGCCGAGACGCGCGTAAAGCCTCCCAAAGCGCCGCTCGGGACTCAACAAGCCCTGCCCAACCGCGCTCTCGTAGGCCCGAATACCATCGAGAAACTTATCCTCGGCGGTGATGTACTCGCCTCTGTCGTAGTAGAACTCGCCGAGCCGGCCGTGCGTGTCAACCTGCAGCGCCAGCCGGCGCGGTGTGAGCGGCTCGGTACGGTCAAGGACTGTAAGCGTGTTGCGCAGCGCGCGCTCTTCCTCGGACAGCGATTCAAGGCGGCGATAATAGCGCGCGAGGTGATAGTGCGGCTCGGGGATCTGATCGTCCTCCGCAAGCGCCCGGAACAGAATATTGCGTACTTCGTCGAGGTCGTCGTAGTCAATCAGGTAGCCGCCGAGCTCGGCATAGATGTACGGATCAATCTCGGTCCGCAAGTCGTCTTGGAACAAGCGGCGCAGCGGTTCAACTTCTCGACGGTTGTCGGTGCGGATGAAGTACAACAGCATGCGCATCAACAGCTCGTCGGTGTCGCCGTGCTGCTGAATCGCGGTCGCAAACTGCATCCGCGCGTCCTCGTAACGCCCGGTCTCGATCTCGGCCCAGCGCATGTAATTGTCGCCGGAGGCCACGAGAATATCGTAGTCGTACAGCTCAACCGTTTCGCGATAACTCTTCAACAGCTCTTCGGCGCGTTCGTAGTTGGTGCGGTGCGCCGACTCCAGCTCGGCATAACCGAGGATGCCGCCCTTGTCCATGGGATAGGCGCTCAGTAACTTGTCGTACTTCTGAGCTGCAAGCGCGAACTGCCGCTCGGCGGTGAACGCATCGGCGTAGCGATAGAACCACCGCCGCACCGGGTAGGAGAAGATCCAGCGGTGTACCGGCCAGGTGTCGAAAGCTTCGTCGAATACCCGGTTGGCCTGTTCGTACTGCTGCCGGGAGATGAGCTCGTAGCCTTCGCGGAACAGCGAGCGCGCGTGGATCGGCCGATAGACGAATTGGTACACGCCCATGCTCACCAGGATGATCGCCACCGCTGCCAGCACCGCCACCCGCAGCACCGGCAAGATCTGGTGCCGAAACCGGTACGCGAAGCTATCTTTTTCTTGTTCAAACGCAAGTCCGGAGAGCTTTCGGTAGTTCTTGGGCACCTCCAGCCGCTTACCGACCAGCCGGCCGGCGAACTCGGCGATTCCCTTCACCGACTCACCCGCTACCAACAGCTCTATGAGGCGCTGCCGCCGGCCGCTGCTGCCGTACTCTTGGGCGATAGCCTGCTCGGCGGCCATCTTCACATTCAGCGGCAGGCGCGAGAGCGTGCGCTGCATCGCAGCGAACTGCTCGTCGGTCAGCGCAAACGCCGCTGCCTCGCTCTCTTCGTCCGACGCCGCCTCTTGCTCACCTTCCTCGAGCTCTTGCTCCGGTAGGATGTCCGCTTCACTCGGCGCAAACTCCTCGTCTTCCTGCACGCCGAACTCAGCGCCGAAATCACCGAGACTGAACTCGTCGAGATCGAAGTCGTCAGGCGCCTCATCTTCCTCGCCGACCTCCTCGCCGACCTCCTCGGAGAGCTCCTCGGCATCGGCGTCCTCGTCCACACCGGCCGCTTCGGGCGCCGCTTGTTCAGGCACGTCTTCGTCGATGTCGAAAGCGAAGTCGTCCTCCAGCTCGGGAAGCTCCTCGTCGGAGCCGAGCTCGTCGACCTCACCCAGCTCGCCTGTGCCGCCCAGCTCGTCGACCTCACCCAGCTCGTCGACCTCACCCAGCTCGCCTGCGCCGTCCAGCTCGTCTATTTCTCCAATATCATCACTTTCGGCTTGGGCCTGACTGCTTGCAAACGCCTCGAGGAAGTCTTCGCCTTCAAGCACCGGCTCCTCAACCTCTTCATCCAGATTGAAGTCATCGAGCTCCGCCTGTGCCGCCTCATCCTGCTCGCCGAGCAGCGTACTGATGTCGTCGGACAGCTGCTCGGGCGGCGGTTCCGCCGGCTCCAAGGGCTCGCCCCAACTCTTGAGGATTTCAGGCTCGTTGCCGAGCGTAGTCAGTGTCTGGTCGAACGTTTTGATTTGTTCGAGACTGGGCATATTCGTATACTATTGTCGGAAAGATCTGAAAGAAATCTGACGGCCACCTCCGAAAGGTGCTAAAGGCGTGCAGTTGGCTTCCGATGAGAACAATAGCATAGATATGCCGCAGCGCAAAGCTCCTCTGCTCACGGTACTATGTCTCCTCATGATCGCGGCCGCGGCAGCGGCACAACCGCCGCAGTTGGAGCGGATGACCGAGCTGCGGCTCTCGGCAATTGACGAGGCCGGGCCGCCGCGGGTACTCGAGAACCACATCCTGATAACCCTCAAGCCACGGCCCGCCCCACGCTACGTAGCTGCGGTGTTCGCACACGAAAACTTCCGTCATAAGCATGTATTCTATCGCAACCGCAACGACGTGTACTTCCTGATGTATCCAATTCCGGAAGGGCTTGAGCAGGTGGAGTATCGGCTGGTTGCCGACGGGCTGTGGGGTCGCGACCCCCAGAACCCGGTAGCGCGCGTTGACGGGGGCGGGGTTCCGATCTCGGTGTTCGAGCTGCCCGAACCGCGCGAGGCCCCTGCCGAAAGCCCGGTGCTACATGACGAACGGCAGGTTGAGTTCTACTTTGAGACCGAGCCCGGACGGCGCGTGTTTGTACGCGGCAGCTTCAACAACTGGGACCCGTACATGCACCGCATGGAAGAGGTGAGCCCCGGGCGCTACCGCCTGCGCTTGCGAGTGCCGCCGGGAACGCACTACTACGAGTTCGTCAGCGCCGGCCAGCGGCTGCCGGATCCCCTCAACGAGGCGCGCGCGTATGACCAAGAGGGGCACCGCATCTCGGTGGTCGAAGTGCCGTAACTCCAGTAACCGGGGTAACACACGCAATTCCTTGACAACCGCGAATGTTCGCAGCTACTCTGCTTACATCACGACCCTGCGCTGGAACGAGATACCGTGAGGCGGCGGAAAAAGGTCGGGGAGGCGAACAGAGTGAGCTCTATCAAGGAACTGTACAAAGAAATTGCCTACCAAATGGTAAAGAACTCGAAGCAAACCGAGAACGTCACGCACGAACACGTGTTTCAAGAAGGAAACCGCGAAAACCAGGAGTTGCTGAACCGCATCGTCGCCGATTTGATCGACCCCCGCAGCCGGATCGTGAACTTCGAAAACCTCGAAGCGCTGAGCCGACTGTCGGAGCAAGGCAAGGCCTGTCTGATCTTGATGGAGCACTACAGCAACTTCGATATTCCGGGGCTGTACTATCTGCTGCAGAATAAGGGTGAGCTTGGGGCGAGTATCGCCGAACGAATCATCTCGATCGCAGGGCTCAAGCTCAACATCTCCAATCGTTTTGTACTCGCGTTCGCCGAGTCGTACTCGCGCATCGTAATCTACCCATCGCGTACATTGGACTCAATTCAAGACCCTGAGAAGTACGAGCGCGAGAGTAAACGCAGCCGCGAGCTGAACCGTGCCGCGCTGCGCGAAATGATCTGGAACAAGTACAACGGCCGCTTGATCCTCGTATTTCCTGCCGGGACCCGTTACCGCCCCGGCAAGCCCGAAACCAAGCGCCCGGTTAAGGAAATCGACTCGTACTTGAAGTCGTTCGACCAGATGGTGATGATTGGAACTGCCGGAAACCTGCTGCACGTGAACCCGGGTGAGGACATGACCGCCGATATCCCAAGCAACGATCTGCTCGCCTACTACGTGAGCCCGGTGATGGACTGCAAGAGCTTCCGCGAAGGCGCACGGGGCACTGTGCCGGACGGCGAGGACGCGAAACAGTACGTGGCCGATGCGGTCGGGGCCAAGCTGCAGGAGCTGCACGCCAAGGCAGAGGAAGCGCGCGAAAGACTGCTTGAGAGCTGAGGAGGCCGGCCCGAGCACGCGCCGCTCAGTCGCGCAGCTCCTCGCGACCCCAGCGGTCTAAATCCAACACAAAGGTCTCGCTCACCGGCTCAAAACCGTGGCGCGAGAGCGCGTCGCCCATACCGCGGGCACTGCCGGCAAGCTCAATTTCGAGCTCCACCAGCCCGGCCTCGTAGGCGGCGCGGTTGTAGCGCTCAAGCAGTACCCCGGCGACACCGAGGCCGCGGAACTCAGGCTCCACGCGTAACTGCACCACCAGCGCCAGCCGGAGCTCCGGATACTCCACCGCCCACAGAAAACCCGCGCGGTCGCCGCCGGCGGTGAAGGCGCACAACACGCGCGACTCGGGATCGGTGGGCGCCGGCAGGCTCGCCCGGCGACGCCGATAGAGCTGTTCACGATATTCCGGAGAGGAGTCCACCAGCATCTCGGAAAAACCTTGCCGGTCGAGCTCGCGCAGCTCGGGCAGCTCGCCGGGGATCACCTCGCGAACCTGAAAATCGACCTGCACCAAGTCCTCGGTTTCGTTGTAGTCAGGCTCTACAGGATCAAGCCCCCAGGTTTCGCGCAAATCGTTGTACCATTCGTACACCAGGCGATGCATCTCACGGTCTTTGAAGTTGTACCACAGCCGCTCGATCTCGGGCTGCTGCTTCACCGTATCCTTAAAGCGCCGAAATACGCGGTGACCGGAAGCCAGAATGAGGCGCAGCTCTTCGCGGTAGATGGGGTTTCGCAGCTGCTGCAGGAACCGCTCCATCAGATTATAACCGTCTACCGAACGCCACTCAGGGATCAACACGTAGCGCATCTCATCATCTTCATCGATCTCGTGTTCAGGAATGACCTCGGCACGCTGCACATCTACGTAGTAGTCGTGCTCCTGGTCTTCCATCCCATAGATCACCTGGTCGGCGAGCTCTTTCGTGAGTTCGAACTTCATGTGGAGGCCTCCCCCGCGATCTGCTCCACGATACTGTCCTCGCTGACTCGGTAGGTGGTGCCTCCGGCGCGCTCGCGGACCTCCACCATACCGTCGTTCAGGGTTGTCGAGGACAACACCACCCGGTACGGTACGCCGATGAGGTCGGCATCCTTGAACTTCACGCTTACCGACTCGTTACGGTCGTCGAGCAGCGCGCCGTCGCCGAGCCGCTTGTACAGCCGCTCGGCACGCTGCTTGATGGAATCGGACTTACCGATGGACATGAGATAGACCTGATACGGGGCGATTTCGGGCGGCCAAATGATGCCGTGCTCGTCGTGACCGTTTTCCACGATCGCAGCCATCAAGCGGCCAAGGCCGATGCCGTAGGAGCCCATCTGCGGATAGACGCGGTTGCCGCGCTCATCGTGCAGCGTAAGCTCCATTCGCCGGGTGTAATAGTCTCCGAGGCGAAAGATGTTGCCGAGCTCTATCGCACGAAGCCGCTCCAGTGGGGTATTGCAATAAAAGCAGGTGTGCCCTGCGGTGATGCGGGAGATATAGGCGACGCGCTCGGTTTCGAAATCACGCCCGAAGTTGACGTTGAGGTAGTGGTATCCGTGATCGTTGGTTCCGTACACCAGGTTAGGAGTGTTGGCGACCGATTCGTCGATAACGATACGAAGCTGCATGTCGAGCTCGCGCACTTCCTTCTCGAGCCCAATCGGCGACAGATACCCCGGGATCAAGCCGTGCAGCTGCAACTCTTCAATCGGCGCCGCGCCGTGAATCGGCTCCTGCAGCTGTTGCGTGAGCTTCTCGATGCTGACGTCGTGGTCGCCGCGCACCACCGCAAGCACCGGACCCCGCTCGGCGGAAAACACCATTGCTTTTGCGATCTTGGTGCGCGGCAAGTGCAGGTGCGCCGCAAGCTGCTCCACGGTACGGCAGCCCGGCGTCGGCACGCGCGTGATGGGCGCAGGGACCTCGGAGGGAATATCAATATTCCCAAACGCCACTTCGCTGTTGGCGGTGTAGCCGCACCCGGGGCAGCGGATGACCGTGTCCTCGCCGGCGTCGCTCGGCAGCAGGAACTCAAAGGACTTATCGCCGCCCATGTAGCCCACCCCCGCCTCAGCCGGGATGACCGGGAGTCCGCAGCGGGCAAAGATGCGTTTGTAGGCGGCAAACACTTTCGGAAAAAAGTTGTTGAGATCGGCGAAGGTGCGATGGAACGAGTAGCCGTCCTTCATGAGAAACTCGCGCGCACGGATGAGCCCGCCGCGTGTACGTTCTTCATCGCGAAACTTGTTCTGAATTTGATACACAAAGACCGGCAGTTGCCGGTAGCTGGTGACACTCGAACGCACGAGCTCAACCATGGCTTCCTCATGGGTAGGCGACAACACCAGGCTGCGCCCAAAGCGATCACGGAAGCTCGCCATGTGCGCGCCGATTAGCCGGTCACGGCCGCTGCGCTGCCAGCCATCCGGTACGCTCACCAGCGGTGCAAGCACCTCCTGACCGCCCAAGTAGTTCATCTCTTCGCGGAGGATGGTCTTGAGTTTCTCTATTACGCGCATACCGAGCGGCAGATACGCATACAACCCGTGACCGGTTTGCCGCAGATAGCCGGCACGAGACAAGAGTTGAAAGCTCAGCACCTTTGACCCATGTGGAGCGCGGCGCATAGTGGTCGCGAACAGGGAGGTGTAGCGCATGTTCGGCTATTGTAGTTTCCGCTCTGCCAACCGTCAAGGAGCGGCTTGACAGCGACCGGGGCGGCGCATACGCTGTACCCACTCAGCCGAAAAAGCCAAAACGAATAGGAGACAGTACGATGAGTATGATTGAGTACGTCGAAGCACGGGAAATACTGGATTCACGCGGAAACCCCACCGTTGAGGTAGATGTAGTGCTGGAGGATGGGTCGCTCGGCCGTGCCGCGGTGCCCTCGGGCGCTTCTACCGGCGAGCACGAGGCTGTGGAGCTGCGCGACGGTGACAACAGCCGCTTTCTCGGTAAGGGCGTGCAGCGCGCAGTGGAGAACGTGAACAACATCATTGCCGCCGAGGTCGAAGGGCTCGACGCCTACGACCAGGTTGATATTGACCGCACCCTGATTGAGCTTGACGGCACCGAGAACAAGGGTAAGCTCGGCGCCAACGCCATTCTCGGTGTCTCAATGGCCTGCGCCCGCGCTGCTGCCGATTCGCTCGGCCTGCCGCTGTTCAAGTATCTCGGCGCGTACAAGGCAACTACCCTCCCGGTACCGATGGCGAATATCATCAACGGCGGCTCACACGCCGACAACTCGGTTGATTTCCAAGAGTTCATGGTGATGCCGGTAGGCGCCGAAAGCGTGCGCGACGCGATTCGCTACATAGCCGAGATCTTTCACAACCTGAAAAAGGTGTTGAGCGGGCGCGGCTACAGCACCGCAGTCGGCGACGAGGGCGGGTTTGCCCCGAACCTCAAGAGCAACGAAGAGGCGATTGAAGTCATCGTTGAGGCGGTTGAAAAGGCCGGCTACAAGATGGTCGACGACATTATGATCGCGCTGGATCCGGCCGCGAGCGAGTTCTACGACTCCGAAAAAGGCAAATACATCTTTAAGAAAAGCGACGGCCGCGAGCTGAGCTCTGAAGAGATGGCCGATTTCTGGGCTGATTGGGTGAACCGCTTCCCGATCATTTCACTTGAAGACGGCATGAGTGAGGACGACTGGGACGGCTGGAAGACGCTCACCGATAAGGTCGGCTCGAAGTGCCAACTGGTCGGGGACGACCTGTTTGTTACCAACACACAGCGGCTTGCCACCGGCATTGAGCGCGGCATCGCCAACTCAATCCTCGTCAAGGTCAACCAGATCGGTACCCTCACCGAGACTTTCGAGGCGGTTGAGATGGCCAAACGCGCCGGCTACACTGCGGTGGTCAGTCATCGCAGCGGCGAAACCGAGGATGCGTTCATCGCCGACCTGGTAGTTGCGCTCGAGTGCGGTCAGATCAAGACCGGCTCGATGTCGCGCTCAGACCGCGTTGCCAAATACAACCAGCTGATGCGCATTGAGGACATGCTTGAGTCTAACGCCGAGTTTCCGGGTATGAAGGCGTTCTACTCGATCGCGCGCTGAAGCGCCGTCCTGCATCATGCACACGCCGCTGTGCGGGGTAAAGGCCCGTACGGCGGCGACCGTGGCGGCTACGAGGTCCGGTGCCGGGCCTTACGGCTCAATCGTGAAACCCCGGTAAAAGCCTTGAACCGGAACGGTGGAAAGCGCTACATGATCAACTCGTGCCCCGGCCGGGCCTTTGCGGAGCCGCTCAGTGAAACGCTTGACGCTGTCGGCCGGACCCTCGCAGGCTACCTCTACGCTGCCGTCATACTCATTGCGGACCCATCCGCGCACGCCGAGACGGCGTGCTTGGGCCTGCACGAAAAAGCGAAACCCCACACCTTGCACGCGCCCATACACTCGTGCATGTACTGCGGTGTTGCCGGTCTTTTCAACGCTCATAGAGTCTAAAACGATTCTTCACGCCGGCTTCGCGCCCGGCGGTACCAAGGATTTTACCCGGCCGGCGGCCGGACTACACCACACCCCGCGCGTTATACCGATCGCTCTGCGGCCAGCTGCTCGATCAAGCTCGGAAGCTCTTCCATCTTCAACGGTTTGGCGAGAAACGCGTCGGCGCCCGCTTCCATCATCTGCGGCTCAATCTTCGCATCGGATACGCCGGAAATGGCGATGACGATGGGTTTTACCCCCGGGCTGTCCGCTTTCATCTTCTGGCAAAGCTTTCGGCCGTCAATCCCGGGCAGATCTACGTCGAGCACCACCATATCGGGCTTGGACTCCGCCAAGACCTTGCCGGCTTCAAACCCGTCGAACGCCTGCTCGACCGTGTAGTCCGGGTACTTCTTCTCGAAAAACTGCCTGAGTGTGTTGTTGAACTCTTCATCGTCGTCCACGATCAGCACAACTTCAATGCTCTTCTGCTGCTCAAGCACCTCTTTCAATTCCGGCGGCAAACGCATACCGCGGGAGTGCAAAAACTCCACCAGATCCTCGGAATACACGCGGTACTGTCCGCCCGGCGTGGTGAACGCCTTGAGATAACCGTTCTTGATCCAGTTGATTGCGGTCTGATTGACGACACCGCAAATGTTCGCTACCTCAAGCGCTGAAAAGATCCGTACTTTCTTGTCGGTTTTTGCCATCTTTCTTCCTCACTGGACATCCACTAGGCTACTATAAATGTATATGAATTATATCCAGAATGTCAACGGGTTATTCGCCTGTAAAATCGCTTTTTTCTAAATTATTCAGTGCCAGCACTGCATCCCGCGCCTCTCCGTATCCAAAACCCCGCCGCACCAGACGCCGGACTGCCGACTCGAATGAGCCGCCGGCGCTTCGCCATGCACGCTCAGCCGCGCGCCGCAACGCCGCGCTGACCAGCTGGGCGCGCTGTTCGTAAACCTCACGCACGCACTCCTCGGCGACCTCACGCGTGAGACCCCGCTGCATCAGTCCCGCGATCACCTGTACACGCCCTTCCGGGCGTTTGCGCAGCCGCGCCTCGGTCCACAACCGCGCGAAGCGGCGGTCGTCAATGATGCCGCGATCTTCAAGCTCATCGAGCACATCCCGGATGGCGTCATCGGGGAAACGCTTGCGCCGCAGTTTCTGCGCGAGCTCACGGCGGGAGTGCTCGCGGCGGGCGGCGAGGTCCAAGGCCTTTTCACGTGCACTGAAGAACTCGCTTTCACGCACGAGTTGATCGAGCTCTACGCCGTCAAGCCGAATGCCTTCATAGAGGCGCGCGCGTTCGACCGCAGAGCGGTGGATAAAAAAAGAGGCGCCGCTGTCGAGTACAACCTTGTACTCGTCCGAGCGGCGCCCTCGCTGCTGCAATCTAAGGACGGTGTGATTATCGCTTGGAGAACTGGAACTTGCGGCGTGCGCCCCGTTGCCCATACTTCTTGCGCTCCACCATGCGCGGGTCGCGCGTAAGGAACCCGTTAGCACGGAGTGGTTTATGATTGATTTCATCGTGGCTCGCAAGCGCCCGTGCGACCGCGTGCCGAACCGCACCGGCTTGGCCGGCCGCGCCGCCGCCGGTCACATTGACTACCATGTCGAAGCTGCCCTGGGAATCGGTTACCACCAAGGGTTGATTCACCATGTAGATGTGCGTGGGATTGGGGAAATACTGGTTGAGCGGTCGTCCATTCACCATTATGGTCCCCCCGCCCCGGCGAAGGTATACCCGTGCGACCGAGGTCTTGCGTCGCCCGATTGTTACTGCCAAGTTCTGTCCTGCCACCTCTATATCTCCTCTGCGTTTACCGTTCAGGCTACAGCTCAAACGGCTCAGGCTTCTGGGCCGCATGCGGGTGCGAGCTACCGGCATACACGTGCAAGTTCGTAAACAGCTTACGCCCGAGCCGGTTCTTCGGCAGCATTCCGCGCACGGCGTGCTCAAGCGGGTACTGCGGCTTGCGACGGAGCATCTTGTTGAAGTTCTCTATGCGCAGCGCCCCGGGATACCCACTGTGGCGATAGTACAGCTTGTTTTGGGGCTTGCTTCCGGTAAGCTGAACTTTGCCCGCGTTGATTACGATGACGTAATCACCGACTTCTTGATGCGGGGTATAACACGCTTTATGCTTACCGCGCAGCAACTGAGCCGCCTTGGTCGCCACCTTGCCCACTGTCTGCCCTTCGGCATCGATAACATGCCACTTGCGTTCTATCTTGCTTGGATTGATAAATATCGTCTTCATTGTAGTTCGCGCCTTGTACTAATCTGCTACTAATTCACGTTAGGTTTCCGTTGCAATTACTGCGTTGTCTACGCGGTTCACCGACACCCCGGCCCGTACCGCGCCCGGCTGTGAGTAGATAGTTATGCTTTCACGAATCGGCACAGTTTGTCAACACCCGGTGCTCGCCCGGTGCTTCCCATATTCGCTGCACGCACGGCCGCGGGTACGGAACGCACCCGCGCCACGCACGGCACGCCTATTCGGGTTTCTGCTCGGCAGCCTCTTGCGCTTCTTCTTTCTTCGCCTCGGCTTTGTCTTTCAAATCGGCGACCCCAATCAGGATTGCGATCAAGCCCACAACCACCGCCAAAATGGGAACACCACCCTTGAGAAACGCGACAACGGACGGTCCCCAACCCAGCGCCCACTCCGCCGGGAGCACCGAGAAAACGGCAAACGCCAAGAATAGCACCCCAACCAGCAGTGCAACCATAAGCCCTCCAAACAACGCCGGGTTGTTCCGCCGCGCTGCAGTCGACGGGCCTTAACTCTATAGAGACCGGCGGCCTCTGTCAACTGCGACGCGCCGCTACGATTGTGAACGCGATCGCCAAACAGATCAACGGCAGCGTCTGCAGCACAATCTCAACCAGCGGCACCCCGGCCCAAACCGGCAGTTCGGCTTGCGCCAAGCCGAACAGCTCTAAGGTGGTGAACACGATCTCACCATACTGCAGTATCATCGCGATTACCACGAAGATCCACGCCGTGTCGCGAGTGCGCGACCACACCAGAATAGCGAGGAAGGTAGCCACAGACCCTACCGCGAGCCGCACCACTATCACCAATACTTGTTCCGTTAGCATGATCTGGTCCTTAGCCGCACTCAACCGAACGGCAGGTGGCCGCAAACCGCGCGAAATCCCCGTGCGAGCACCACCCTGGTATTATACTCGGCTCATCCGGGCCGGGACTGAGTATGAATCCGGCTTTCAAGAACTCTTCAAACACCACATCGTAGTCTTCGTAGTCCCCCCGCCACGCCAAATACGGCCCGATCCGCCTCCAGAGGTCCGTTTCAAGCGTCTCCCACACCGGCGCGCGCGCCCTGCGCTTGCGCTGCGGCATCTCCGGCTGCAGCCAACACAACGCGCCGCCCCACCGCGGATCGCGCTGCAGTTGCAACACCACCCGCTCGAGCCCCGCCAGTAACAGCGGCGAGACCACGTCGGAGGCCGGCGGTCGAGAAGCAGGTCCAAAACACAGCACCGGCGGCGCGAACGCGCCCGGAAACGGAATCACCGGCAGCAGCAGGTCGGCTTCGCCGCCGGCCGCCGCCGGCGGTACAAACGGCCGCAGCCGCGCCACGGCAGCAGCCTCGCGCGCCGCTTCACACCCGCCCGCCTCGCTCGCCGTGGCGGCGACCGCAGCGGGGTCGGCCGGCCTGTCAAATGCGCGCGCCTGCGGTGAATCAACCCCGTACACGCGTATCACCGCCGCGCGCGCGCGGACATCGTCGTGATACCAGCGGATCACACGCTCGGGCCCAACCAGCGACCTGAGCGCGCGCTCAAGCCGCGGGCCGTGTATAGACGGCAGCTCGGCAAGCAGCCCGCTTGAGAGCAGCTTCTTCAGGCGCGAGGACAGCACCGCCGGGCGATGGCCGAGCAGCGCCCGGCCACCGTTCTGATAGAAGTCGAGGTAGCGGCGCCCGGCGTAATCGTAGAGATAAAACCCGCGCGCACGCCTTATCGGGGGCAGCAGCGCCCACCGCTCAGCAGCATCCATTGCTTCTGTGCCTCACCGTTTTTCACTGCTCGGCGCCGATACGCTCAAGCGCTGAGTAGCGCGGCAGGAACCGCGCCACTCGGCCGGTGTCAAACCTCACCATCACAATCTCGTTGCGCCCATCACGCCACGCCTTATACACCATCCCAGCGCCGTATTCATCGTGGTACACCGAGGTCCCCGGAGCGAACTCAAGCGCTTCGCCGCCTCCCCGGCTTGCGCCGGCGTGCGCGCCGCCCTGGTAGCCGGTGTAGTCCGCCTCGCCCTCAAACGTGAACAGCGTTTCGGGAATCTCCTGCAGGAAACGCGACGGCGCGCATTCAAGCGTCCGGCCGTGCACCTGCCGGTAGCGGCAGGTCGTGAGGTAGAGCTCGGTGCGCGCGCGCGTGAGCGCAACGTAAAACAGCCGGCGTTCCTCCTCGAGCTCGGCAGGGTCATCCTGCTCGCGCGGAAACAGCCCGTCCTCTAAGCCGGTGACGATAACGCGGTCGAACTCAAGGCCCTTGGTGTTGTGCATCGTGATCAGCGTGACCGCTTCCGCGCCGTCCTCGGCCAGCTGGGCCTGCCGTTCGGCATCAAGCTCCAGCATTTCTAAGAACTCCAGCAACCCGGCCTCGGTTCCCGCGTACAGCGAAGCGGCGTTCAACAGCTCCTCGAGGTTCTCACGCTTCTGACTGCCGGCGATCTCATCCTGCTCACCGTGATAGGCGGCGAGGCCCGAGCGCTCGAGAACGCATTCAAGCACCTCGGTGAGCTTCCCGGCGCCAAGGCTGCGGCGTACCGCGGCGAGAATGTCCAGGAAACTCTCGAGCGCGCCGCGCGCCTTTCCCCTCTGGGCCTTGGCGGTCTCGGCCGCAGCACGATCAAACGGCACCCCCTGCTCAGCGGCGACCGCGGCGATCAGCGCGAGCTTTGCGGG
Organism: Spirochaetaceae bacterium; assembly: GCA_003556605.1. Lineage (GTDB taxonomy): Bacteria > Spirochaetota > Spirochaetia > DSM-27196 > SLAA01 > B1Sed10-166. The sequence goes on along the minus strand of PWQX01000196.1, from coordinate 7,578 downwards.
GCCTATGCCGCGCGAAGGCTTATTCACGATGCGGCGAAACGCCACCTCGTCGCGCGGGTTCGCCATGAACTTCAAGAACGCCACCGCATCCTTGATCTCTTCGCGATCATAAAACCGCACGCTTCCGATCACACGGTAGGGGATGCGGTCGCGTAGGAACGCCGTCTCAAACAGGCGCGACTGCGCGTTGGTGCGGTACAGGATCGCGGTTTCTCCCAACGCAACCTCGGAGCGTTCGCGCAACACGCGCGCGCAGAACTCCGCCTCGGCGTCCTGATCGGACAAGACGGCCAATACCGGCGTTGGGCCGGTTTCGCGTTCCGTCCACAGCGTCTTCCCGAGCCGGTCGCTGTTGTTGTCAACCACCGCTCCGGCGAGCGAGAGAATCGGTTGCGTTGAGCGGTAGTTCTGTTCGAGCCGCACCACCTCGGTGCCCGGAAAGCGCTCGGGGAAAGTAACGATGTTGCGCACCTCGGCGCCGCGGAACCGGTAGATCGACTGATCGTCGTCGCCAACCACGCACAGGTAGGTTCCCTCGCCGGCGAGCTGCCGCAACAGCTCGTACTGCGCCACGTTGGAGTCCTGGTACTCGTCTACCAAGACGACCCGGAATCTGGCCTGAATACGCCGGCGAACCTCGGGGTGATCGCGCAGCAGCTCGATGGGATACAGGATTAGATCGCCGAAGTCAAGGTTCCCGATTTCTCGAAGACGCGATTGGTAGGCTGCGTAGACCGTACGAAACTCGGGATCGCGGCTGATCTGCAGGAGATCGCCGTCGGCACGCAGTCCGTAATCCTTTGCACGCGAGATCAGCTTCGCCCAGCGAGCCAGCGCGCCGCGCTGGTGCTCGGGATACAGAGTACGCAGAAGGCTCACCTGGTCGTCTTCATCGTAGATCGTAAAGCCCGAAGGAAGGTCCAAGAGCGCCGCGTTGCGCCGCACCAACCACGCGCCGAAAGAGTGGAACGTTCTGATAAACACATTCGCCGCCCCGGGTGTGAGCGCCGCGGCACGCCCGCGCATCTCGCGCGCGGCTTTGTTCGTGAAGGTTACCGCGAGGATCGAGCTCGAGTCGAACCCAAGGCGATCAATAAGGTACGCAATTTTCACCGTGATCACGCGCGTTTTGCCCGACCCCGCTCCAGCGAGGATCAACAGCGGAGCGCCGTGATGCAGCACAGCGTTGCGTTGCTGGCTGTTTAAAAACTCGAGATACTCGGGGAAGTCTCTAGATGGGTGCTGCGTCCTGCTCATCGCGGGCCGCAACTAATAGGCAGGGATGAGCTCGAGCCGGTATCGTCCGTCGTCAGTTTCGGTGTACCGGATCGCGCCGGCAACGACCTCGCCGCTGCCGCCGAGCCTGACCTCGCCACCGGCGACGGTGAGTTGGGTGGTCCCGGCGTTTGACGACCAGATCCGGGCACGGTTCTCGAAGCGACGGCGCAGGCTTTCACCGGCTGCGAAAAACGTTTCATTCGTCTGCTCGCCGGCAACACGATAGCGAAACAACGTCGGCCCGGTGAACCGCACTTGAACCTCGTATGCATCCGGCGAGGGGTAAGTGCCGATCACCATGCTCTCACGCTCACGCGCAGCCACAGCCGTGCTGCCGATCGCAGTCTGCACGCTCTCAGCGCCGACCTCGTAATCGGCCGCCCCCTGCCGAGTTGCCATCAACGCAGAGGGCGAAGCCACCCGCCGATCAAATCGCAGCACCGCTTCGCCCGAATCGCCGTTCACCGATCGCAGCAACACAATGATATCCGCTTGTCCGTCATCGCTGATATCGATGCCGTGCTCACGGTCACCGTCTACCACTTGTTCACTTCCGGCGGCATCCAACACCACGTCATCCTCAATAGCAGCGACGCGAACGAAAAACTCCTCGCCGTTTACCGGAACGATTACGGTATCCCCGACACGAAACCTCTGCTCCAAAAAGTTGTCGGTGAACTGATACTCGGTCTCAACCGTGGTCGCTGTCGGCGGCTCATCAATGCGCTCGGCATTAGCCGAGAAAAACAGCCGAAACAGCAGAAAAATCACCCCGGTAAGCAGCACCACAGCCCCAATTGCACCCGCTATCAGGCGCAGCGAAAGCCTTCGCCGCGGAGCGACAAGCTGATCAATTGGGGGCGGCTGCTCCTGCAGCCGCATGTTGCGGTATAGCTGAACTATCTCCTCAGCGTTGATCTCCAGAAACTCACAGTAGCTGCGCAAAAACCCTACCAGGTACGGCTCGGCCGGAAACTCGTCGAACCGTTCTTCCTCAATCGCGATGATGTAACGCTTCGTGATGTGCGTATCGCGCGCGACCTGCTCGAGTGTGTACCCTTTTTCCTCGCGGAGATTCTTCAGTTTGGCGCCAAGTGACTCCATATTTTCCTTCGGCTACCTTAGCCTTCGCGATCAAACAAGAAGTTGTGATAGCGATTCGCCGATGACGGCGGCTCGTAGTCGAAGCGACTCCTCGGGATGTTGTCGTTCACGCGCACATCCCGAAAGTCGAACTCAATCTCCCGGTAGTTTGCAGTCACCCCTACAATACGACGGATTCGATGGTTTTCGTCCGCCGAGAGGACCAATTGGCGGTAGCCCTCGTTCGGCGAACGCCAGTTCAGCCGTAGTTTGGTGACCATTTCGTTCGAACCGTCATCAAGGGGAACCGGGGCCGGAGACTGCTGGTAGGCGATGCTGTAGTTGCGGCGCAACAGATTGAGTCCCTGCTCGCTCGCCAGCCCGGCCATTCCTTCGGTGCCGCCGACGGTCGTCTGACCGCGCAGCTCCTGCTGCAGCGTAACATTGTACCGCGGGATATGGATCTTCAACATCTCGCCGTCCGAAACCAAGATCTGACCCTCGGGGTCTCGAAAATCAATCCGAATCTGGTCGGGCTCGGCATAGTACAGCGTTCCGGTCATCTCATCGTCTTCGGACTTGATGGAAATCTCGGCCACGTAATCCTGAATGCGCCCGTACTCGGCCGCCATGCGATCAAAAAACTGCGTTGCCGTGAGGAGCCGATCGTGGTCTTGCTCTTGCGCAAACAAGCCGGCGCCGGCCGTCAAAGCCAAGAGCGCGATTACGAGAACTGCTCTGCGGAATGTTGTCACGGTAGTCATCACCTTTGCGCGGGGTTTCCCGAATATCTTGAATGAATCGAAATGCTTTGTCAAGTTTCTCCTCCCTGGTGTTGTGCCTGCTGCCTGCCCATCGGCTTACTACGAAAGGTCGCGAATGCGATCACGCAGCTCGGCTGCACGCTCGTAATCCTCTTGGGCGACCGCGTCCTTGAGCTCGCGCTGCAGTTTGGCGACAGGACTTGGTTTCACATTCGTGAGTTGCTTGGTTGCCGAGCGCAGGTAGTTGAGCGAGCGGATCCGCTCGAACTGAAACGCCGGCGCCTCGAGCTCAGGCAACTCCTCGATCTCCTCGGTCGCGCTTTCAAGGATGTGCCGTGCAACCTCGTTGAGGTTATCGTTCAGCGAGATCATCGCCCGCGACATGGCGTTCATACGAATAATGTAGGGGCGAAACTGCAGCACCGCGTTACGATCCTCCTCGCTCCCGCAGTGCTCTTCAAGCAGCCGGCACAGCCGCAGGTTATGCTCGGTGTCACGCGCCACGCGCCCAAAATCGCTCATCTGAAACAGCAGAAGGTAGCGCTGGTAGAACAACACGCCCTCGTTCTGCAGCTTAACCGCCTCGTCATGGTCGATCTCAAAGCCTTCGGCCGAACCCCCGCTGCGCTGATGCGCTTCAAGGCGATACTCCACCTCGGCAAGCGCGCTGTCGTAGCCATTGGGCCGCTCGCCGTCAGGGCGCCCGTCGAGCTCGTACTGCTCAATCCCCAGCGGCAGCCGGACCTGCAGCACATTCCGCCCATCGTCAGCTTCGATGATCCGCATTGTCTGTTCCGGGTCGTATTCCCAATCACTGAGGAACCCGGTCAGATCCTTACTCATGACCTCCTCCCGTTTCTTATCTAGAATATACTATACAAGCGCCGGATTTCCCAATCGTCTCGGCGAGCGCTCGGGGCTTCGGCTTGATTTTGCCGCACCGCTCGCGTAGGATGAACTACCCGATACCCAGGAGCGCGTATGACACACGTCTTGTCGCTAGGCGGCTCAATCGTAGCGCCCGAGCATCCCGACTCCAATTTTTTGACCCGTTTCCGGAATACGATACGCACCCATGTCACAGCGTCCGAGGATCGCATCGTGATGGTAGTCGGCGGCGGCGGGCCCGCACGGATGTACCAGCAGGCGTACCGCTCGATTGAAGCCGATTGGGATGCTGAAGAGGCCGACTGGATCGGCATCGCCGCAACGCGCCTGAATGCCCAGCTGTTGAAGGCGCTGTTCGCCGATGAGTGCAAAGACGAGGTTGTCACCGATCCGACCGCGGTGAGCGCTATGACCGGCTCGATTCTCATCGCCGCAGGCTGGAAGCCGGGGTTCTCTACCGATTTCGATGCGGTATTGTTGGCCGAGCAGTTCGGCGCCGAGACGGTGGTGAACCTGTCGAACGTCGCCCAGGTGTACTCCGCCGACCCCAAGGCCGACCCGAATGCGCGCCCAATGGAACGAGTAAGCTGGGCCGATTTTCGCAAACTCGTGGGCGACGACTGGACACCCGGCAGCAATCTGCCCTTCGACCCGATTGCCACGCGTAAAGCTGCCGAACTGCGGCTGGCGGTCATCGCCGCCGGCGGTCGCAACATCGAGAATCTTGCCCGCATCCTTCGCAGGCAGTCGTTTTTCGGCACCAAGATTGGGCCGGACTAGCCCCGGGGGCTTACAGCCGCCGGAGGCCAACGCGCCCCGGCAGCTACCGGCGGTTTCACAACGCGGCGATACGCGCACTAATAACCCGCAGCTCGTCGTTGTCGCGCGGCAGCCGTCCGCTCGGGGAGCCGGCGCTGATTGCGCCGATGTCGGCAAGCGCGCGCGATATCTCGTACGCACTCTGCACCCGTTGGACCACCTCGAGCGCGCGCGTCAGCTCATCGAGCTCGGCAAACACGCTCGCGATCCGTCTAAACAGGGTGTCTTGCAGGTACTCAGCCTCGCCGGCGGCCGAAAGCGCGCGCTCGAGTGCTTCGCGAGCCTCGGCTGTCCGGCCGGCGGCACGCAGCTGTTGGGCGACAGCAGCCAAGACCTCAGCGCGCAGGTATCTGTCACTCATCTGCCCGCCGAGCTCAGCGGGGAGCTCAATCGCGCCCTCCTCGATGTATACCGGCGAGATGCGTTCGAAAATCGCCGCCTTTTGGTATTCGTCGGTCAGAGTCTCGGCAGCGGTGCGCGCGAAATCAGCGTTGAGCGCCGCAAGCTGAACTTCGCCCATGGCGAGGTAGCGGTGAGCGATATCGGCATAGACTTCCGCCCGCCGGTACGGATCGTTGCTCTGCTCACCCTCGCGAACCGCCTGCGAAAACAGCACGAAAGCGGAACTGCGCGACCCTTGGCGCGCATACGCAGAACCCACCTCAGCGAGTCCTTCGGCGTGTAGGTGGTGGAACGGGACCTGCTGCAGCGCCGCCACCGCCTGGTTATGCCGGCCGAGATCCGCGAGGTTCGCAACGACGCGAACCAGCAGACGAGCGTCATCCTCCGCTATCGCTAATACCTCTATTGCCTCCAACTCCGCGACCGCCCTGCGTGTGTTGGTATCCTCCGCGCGCCGATCACCCGCATTTCGTGAGATCAAGGCGATTTCTGTGAACGCGAGAGCGCGCTGCCAAGGGTTCTCGAGACTGCCGGCAGCCGGAATCGCCTGCTGCACCATCGCGTTTACCGACTGTCCTAAACCGGCACGTTGATAGCGGCGCGCGGTGTTGGTCAGAATCGACACCCGTGTCCACAGGTCGTCGATCACGAGCGTTTGGTTGATCGCGCGCTGCAGCACGCCGAAGGTGTCTTCCCCGCCTTCGAAACACGCCTGAATGATGCCTTCGATGATTACCCCACGGTTCCAGTGCAACTCAATTTCGCCGGCGGCGCGCAGCGCCGAATCGAGCAGCCCGATCGCAATCTCGATCTCATCGTTGGCGATGTAGCGGCGCGCGGTCTCGATATCGATCTCAGCCCGGGCTTCAGCCGACCCCACAACCCGCGATACCTGCTCGAGATGCTCGAGCACCGTGAGAGACTCCGGCCAGTGCCCGGCGAGGCTATACCCCTCGGCGATGCGGCTGTAGATGCTCACGCGGGCGAACAGGTCATCAACATGCTCGGCCGCGCGTAGCGCGAGATACAGCGATGAATCGGCGTCGTTGAACCCGCGAAACCGAAAGCTCGGCGGGTCGGCGGGCTCACCGGGCCCAACGGTAGCGCAGGCGAGCATTACGGCCGTCAAGCAGGAGATGATTATGCTGCGGAGAATTGGCTGTCTTGTGCGCATTCGCGCCTTGCGCTTCCACGGTTGCCGCGCGCGTTGCGCGCGCCCACTCTTAGCGGTACTCGCTCAACACTGATTTCTTTGAGTGTATCACACTGTAACCGGTCTTCGCCGCTCCGCCGGTGAACTCGCGGCAACTACGTCCGCCGACCCAAGCGCATGCCGGGCTGTAATGAGACCCCCCGACAGCATACTATGCCGGTGGTTTCGCTCCGTCAATATGGCCGCCGGCTTGGGCGCAACCGCGCGGCGGGCGCGGTGAGAAGCCGCTTCGCAGAGGCAGCACGGCACAACGCGGCGTTACCCGATTGACGATTCGGCGATCGATGTATAAGCTCAAACTCGGCGATTCAAGATTGCCGGCGTGGCGAAATTGGTAGACGCACCAGACTCAAAATCTGGCGGGGTTCGCGCCCCGTGCCGGTTCGACTCCGGCCGCCGGCATCCGGCTTGCCTATTATTATGGTTTGGGCAGTGATCCGCAAACCGCAGACCCCTCAGAAGACCGGGTCCGCCGGCGCCGAGACGTAGCGCTCGGGGATCTCCCACACCACGACGTCCGGAGGGACCTCGTCGATGGTGTCACCGGCCAGGTAGCGGCGCATCGGCGCAAACGGCCCGCGTCCCTCCTCGGCGAGGTTCAGGACCGCAGCCTGCAGCTCAACTTTTAACGCGCCTTCAAAGTCCCACACGTCGCCGGCGCTGTAACTGGTGCCGACCAGCGTTACCGGATGGGGTACCTCATCAAACAGCCCGATGTCAGGCGGATCTAGATCTTCAACACGATACTCCCAGATTTGATCCGCCTGCGCTCCGACGCGCCCGCGAAACGGCATAACCGGCAAAAACGCAGTCAGGTCGCCCGCGTAGGTTCGCTTGCCTTCCGGTATCGGCGCAAAGCGGCGGCGGGGCGCGTGCCGGCGCTCGAGCAGCGGATCCACAACCTCGGCGAGCGCGCCGGCGGCAACGCGCGCGCCCTGCGGGGTCCAGTGCGTGTCGGTGCGCAGAAATACGCGCTCGCCGGCCTTCGCCCGTTGCAGCACACGCTCAAGGTCCGGGGCCGTGATTCCCCGTTGCAGCAAGGCCGAACGGAACTGCCGGTAGCGCGGCTCGGTGTACTCCGGCAGGGTGTAGCGTCCGAGATGCTCGGAATAGATTCGCGCCTTGGCCGGG
>PWQX01000095.1 GCA_003556605.1 Spirochaetaceae bacterium | reverse complement strand
TCAGTAAATACAAAACCAGCAGCACCCGGCGCCACCTGGCCGAAAGAAAAAGCAGCGCAGGAGATGCAAGAACAGGAGCAATCACCGGTAGAAGAACCACGTTCATCTCAACCACTCACTTTCATGACAAACATTATGGTTAGCTTGGTAAGTATTGCTCAAGGAAATCGTTCATGGAATACAAAAAGCTTAGTGCAGCATTGCCGCAACAGTTTTAACAATTTCCAGCGGCCAATTATAAGTGGGCAAGCCAAAAACCAGGCAGCCAAAAGTCAAGATCAGGATGGGAATCAACATCACCGGAACAGGTTCCAGGGACTTCTTCTTGACGCTTTCCCCGTGGTGACCCGCTTCTCCATGGTGGGCTGATTCACCATGAGAACCCTCTTCAAGGCCCAAGAAAGCGTGGTATGAAATGGGCAGGTAGTATGCTGCATTCAGTAAACTGCTGATTAAAAGAATAATTATTAGCCAGAACTGGTTAATATCTAATGCACCCAGGCTCAAGTGCCACTTGGTTAGAAAAACATTAAACGGGGGAATCCCTACGGACGTTACAGCAGCCACGGTAAAGGCCAGCATGGTTATGGGCAGCTGATGACCAACACCTTGCATTTTACGAATGCTGCGGTTTCCAGTATTTTTTATCACTGCACCCATACACAGGAACATGCAGCCCTTCATAAAAGCGTGCGCCATGATATGAAAAACCGCACCGATTAATGCATTGGGCGTAAGTAAGGCGATCCCCAGGATGATATAACCCACCTGGGCAATGCCCGAATAAGCAAGACGCCTTATAATATCGTCCTGAGCGATGGCGATGGTGGAACCAAATAAAATGGTAAAAACAGCGATCAGCATGATGACCAGGTCCCAGTTTACCATCTCTAAAAACTCTAAACCAAAAACATTGTAAAAAACCCGGATGAAACCATAAACTCCTACTTTCAACATAATGGCCGAGGAAAAGGTCGCCGCAGGTAGCGGGGCAAAGCTATAGGCATCAGGCATCCAAAAATGCAGTGGAAACATCGCCGCTTTGGTACCAAATGCGATCATAAATCCTAAAAAAGCGAGCAAACCCAGTGTCGAATACGTGGTGATTAAACCCGGCGTATCAAGAGCCAGGCTGCCGGTTTCCCTAAAAACAATCACCACGGCCAGGAAGAGGGCCACACCGGCAATGATGGTCATGAAAAGAAACTTCACCCCGGCGGCCACTGCATCGGTAGTCGCATCATGAACCACCAGCACAAAATACATAATGGACATAAATTCGAAAAACAGGAAAAAGGTGAATAAATCCCCGGCCAATACCACCCCCAGGCTGCCGGCGAAGACCAAGAGTAGAAAGCCAAAAAACCGCTGAGGGAGGGGATCCCCTCGCATGTAGCCGATGGCATAAAGAACAATAATAAACCCAAAAAATGTAAAGAGCAAACTTATATATTGCCCCAGCAGATCCACCCTGAAGGTTAAACCCAGGGGAGGTAGAATATCGAAATTGCTGACAATAATCGTACCCCGTGCAATGAAGGGAAAAAGATAAATAGACAGTCCCAGGGGAACCAGGGTGGACACCATAAGTATAATATTTCTTGGAACAGCCTTTCCGTCAGGCAAATCGTCGGCTTTCTCTTCCTGATATTTATTGGAATCGATTGACCCATGACTATTCCTGCCCCCACCGGTAAAGAATACGGCAAGGCCGGATAAAAGAGGAACGATAATCATCAAAAAAGGTATGATTGAGTTCATGGTTTCTTGTACCATACGTTCTCCTCCTTAATAAAAAACATAATTGACAACATTCTCTGCCAGCGGCATGGTCGTTTTGTGGGCAAAGAGACCCAGGGCTACACAAATAATCGCCAGCAGGAGGATGGGCACCAACATGGTTAAGGGAGCCTCCAGGTCTTTAGGTTTATCAAATTCACCTTCACGGAAAAAAGCATTTACAACAATGGGCAAATAGTACATGGAGTTTAAAAGAGAGCTGATCAGCATGACCGCGACAAACACAAGTCTATCTGCATCCAAAGCCCCCGTGAGCAGATAAAACTTGCTTAAATATCCACTGATGGGAAGCACGCCGATCAATCCCAGACCGCCCACGGCAAAAGCGATCATCGTAATAGGCATCCGCTTACCAATCCCTCGCATTTCCCTGACATCTGTCTTGCCTGTAACCTTGATGACGGCACCGGCACAAAAAAACAGGGTGATCTTAAGCATCGCATGATTCATAATATGCAAAATTCCACCGAATAACCCCACCGGCGTAAGCATCAAGGCTCCCAGCGTAATATAGCCCAGCTGGCTGATGGTGGAATAAGCCAGTCGCATTTTAAAGACCGTGTGCCTGAGGGCGAGGATAGAGCCAACCAGTATGGTAAAGACGACCATAATGGCCAGATAGTTGACTACATTTAATTCAATTAGCATGTCAGGGCCGTAAATAAAGTAAAGAACCCGGGTCATACCAAAAATACCGCTTTTAACGACGGCCACGGCATGCAATAATGAGCTAACAGGCGCAGGAGCCACCATGGCTGCAGGCAACCAGGAGTGAAAAGGCATGATGGCACCCTTGGTACCGAATCCAAGGACAACCATGAAAAAAATGAGTGTTAAGAGGAAACGAGGTTCGCCGCCGGTCGCGCCCAAAATGCCGCCGGGAGCAAAATTAACGTGACCAACGATCCCCTGTAAGATGATCAAAGAAAAGAGAATCAGGCCTCCACCCCCGAAGCAATAGGCAATATACTTAATCCCCGACCGGGTAGCTTCATCCGTCTGGGAATGGATAACCAAGGGATAGGTAGCCAGCGTTAAATACTCAAAAAAGATGTACATGGTAAAGAGGTTTCCAGCAAAAGCCACCCCCAATGTAGCGCTCATGGAAATAACAAAGCAGAGGAAAAAACGTCGCTGGTTCGGCTGCTTGGCCATATAACCCGTAGAGTAGACGATGGCAAAAATCCACAAGATGGAAGCTGTCACACCAAAAAGAATGCCCAGGGGATCAATGCGAAAAAATAATTCCAGCCCGGGCATAAAGCGCACCAGGGTAAACTCTACAAGTTGATTCTTTAATAGATGTAACAGTATGGCAACAACTACCAAAAACGTGGCTGAAACGGAAATAAGCGCGGTTGCGTTTCTCGCCTTAACAGCTTTTTCCGGAATACGGCTGATAATCACTGCCCCTATCACGGGTAGTAAAACTGACCACAGGGGTAAAGATGAATTGATTGATGGCATGTCTTTCCTCTCCCCTATTATTAAAAACGTTCTTTGTGCGCAGGCTTTTAAAAGCTGACGAATAGTTCTTGAACAATTATTTTGGCCAGGTCAAGAGGCCAGTTCTGCGGCAACAAAACAAAAAGTACGCAGCCCACGGCCAAAATGGAAATGGGAATCAGCATACTTAATGGTGCCTCCGAAAGCTTTAAATTGTTTTTTTGTGAATTTGAAGAAGGTGCAGGTTCCGGGGCTGCTGTGTCCTCCCTGCTGGCTGCCGCCTCTTCTTCTGCTTTCGGGGTACCAAAGAAAGCCGTTACGACAATGGGAAAGTAATAAGCGGAATTAAGCAGACTGCTGAGAATTAATAAACCTACGTAAAAAGGCTGACCAATATCCAGGGCACCAAGAGACAGCTGCCACTTGCTGATAAATCCGTTAAAGGGCGGAATCCCCACCATCGATAGGGAGCAGATGGTAAAAGCAATCATGGTGATGGGCATTTTCCTGCCAATACCACCCAGGTAGCTGATTCGCCTTTCCCCGGCCTTCACGATGAGCGCCCCCGCGATGAGAAAGAGGCAGCCTTTCATGAAGGCATGGGAAAAAATGTGATAGAGGGCGCCGGTGAAAGCCCTTTCGCTCAAGAGGGATATCCCCAGCACAATATAGCCGATCTGCGCAATGCTGGAGTACGCCAGCCGCTTTTTCAAGTCATCCTGGAGCAGCGCCAGGGCAGATCCCAGCAGGATGGTAATGGTGGAGAGCACCAGGGCGATCTGGTCCCAGCCCAAAGCGTGTAGATACTCAAAGCCGTAAACCTGGTAGAAAACCCGAATTAACCCGTACGCGCCCACCTTGATCATGACCCCGGAAAGCAGGGCGCTGACCGGAGAAGGAGCAGCGGGGTGAGCATCAGGAAGCCAGATGTGCACCGGGAAAATACCCGCTTTTACGCCAAAGCCCAGCAGGTAACCGATAAAGGCTGCCAGGGATAACGTGGAAACTTCCTGGATGAGCCCAAAGCCGTCCAGGGTGAGGGTGCCTGCCAGGTGATATGTAATCATCATTCCGAAAAAAATGGCCAACCCGGCACCTACGGACATAAAGAGGTACTTGGCTCCCGCGAACATAGCATAAGGATGTTCTTCATGGGCAATAAGAACATAAGAAGAAAGGGCCATGATCTCAAAAAACACAAAAAGGCCCAGCAGATCACCGGCGAAAACCGTGCCCATGCAGCCGGCCAGGGCAATAAGTAAAAAACTGTAATAGCGTTCATGGGCATGCTCTTTGGCCATATACCCGATGGAATGAATGCTGGCGATGAGCCACAGAAAAGCAATCAGCAGACACAGAAAAAAACTCAACGAATCCATGCGAAAATATATAGGAAATGGAATAGAGAAGAACTCAAAACGGCTAAAAATTACATTGCCCGCCTTTACCGTGTCGTACAAGGAAAAGATAGCCACAAACATCAAGGCTATCGTTCCTATGGTGAAATATTCGCCCAACTTTACGCGGTAGCGGGTTAAAAAGAAAACGATAATGGAAGCCACAAATGGTGCCAAGATAATAAGTGCAGGAAGACTGCTCACAACCCTTTCCCCGGAAAACTGCTCCATAACCATTCACCCCTTGATCCTTTATCCAAGAAATTGTATTTCAATCATGCTGTACCGTATATACTAGCAGATTCACTGTCTCGTTATATTCGCTCCCGCTTGCTAATGACTGACCCCCAAACTCTTAGAGCTAAAATATATGTATGAATCACTTAATCACTTTTCGCATATCTGACCGGGATAATCAAAGGCTATGCGTTGTTTTTTATAAGTGAGGGCATTCACTTTCATCAAGCTTCTTGTGAACACTATAATAGTATATCGCATCACCCTGTTCTTGAAAAGGTGCTGCTATTTATTTTTCTATGCTTTTCAATGAATCCCTTCCCAGGAGATGAAAAAAATCGAGGATTTGTGGTACGAAAAGAAAAAATCCGCGCCTGATCCCTGATCCTGCTGGAAATGCAGCTGCGCGGTCGCTCAAATTCTTAACTACCATGATGGAAACAATGGGTTGTGCATCACTGGAGCAAAGCTGTTCGTCCCCCGGCAAGCAGGCGGCGGGCATCGCTGACCAGGTAGAGAGAACCGGCGATCAAGACCAGGTCGGGTGCCCTGGCCAGGGAAAGGGCCAGGTTTACTGCCCCGGGGATATCTTCGACGACATGCACCGGGCCTGAAACCATCCCGGCCGCTTTGTCCTGGAGCAACCAGGGATCGTAAGCTCTCGGGCTGTTGGGGGTGGTGACGATCAGGACCTGGGCCAAAGGAGCGATTTCCCGCAGAATATCGTCGATGGGTTTATCATCCAGGAGACCCAGCACCAGGACCATGTAGCGGTAAGAAAACGTTGCTTCAAGGGAACGCTTCAGCCCTTTGAAAGCCTCCAGGTTGTGGGCACCGTCCAGGACAACCAGCGGTGCGCGGCGCATGATTTCCAGGCGCCCCGGCCAGCGGGTGTGCTCCAGGCCGTAGCGTACAGCCTTTTCGGGCACGGTAAACCCTTTTTCCTCCAGCACTTCCAGGGCCGCCAGGGCCAGGGCCGCGTTTCCCGGCTGATAATCACCCAGCATGGTCAGGCGCAGATCTTGCAAGGTATGACGCAGTCCGCTGTAATGAAAAACCTGCCCTTCCAGCCGGGAAGACACCTTCTCCACTCCGAAATCCTGCCCCAGGCAGAACAGTTTCGCACCTTTTTCCCGGCACCTTTTCCGGATGACCTCCAGGGCTTCGCCGGCAGCACCGGTGATCACTGTCCCGTTTTTCTTCACGATGCCTGCTTTTTCCCGGGCCACTTCCTCCAGGGTCTGGCCCAGCACCTGGGTATGTTCCAGGCTCACCGTGGTGAGAACGGCTGCGAGCGGGTCAACAACGTTGGTCGCATCCAGGCGTCCTCCCAGGCCGACTTCCAGGACAACCAGGTCCGGGGCTTCCTCGGCAAAGTACGTCAAGGCCATGGCCGTCACAACCTCGAATTCCGTGGGCTGCCCCAGGGCAGGATCTGCGGCGACATCTTCCACCAGGGGTTTGATCCGCTCCACCATTTCGACCAGCCGTTCCTGGGAAATATCCGTACCGTTAATCGCCATGCGGTTGGTAAACTCCACCAGGTAGGGCGAAGTGTAAAGACCCACCCGGTAACCGGCTGTCTCCATGATCCGTGCGGCAAAGGCTGCTGCCGAGCCTTTGCCGTTGCTGCCGCCGATGTGCAGGAACCTCAACCTTTTGTGGGGATTCCCCAGGGAATCCAGTAGAACCTCGATCCGCTCCAGGCCCGGGTTCATGCCGAAGCGCTGTATGCCGTGGATCCAGTTTAAGGCTTGGGTATAGTCCAATGTTTCGCCTCCCCGAGTGCGGAAGTTTCCGGTAAATAAGAACATTACATGCATAAGATCGCGCTTTTTTTACTAATATGCGTGCCTTGTGGGCCCAATCATGAATGCTATTCCTTGAAGTTCTGATGCCAAATAAGATGGGTGAAGCAAGAAGCAATGATCAAGGTCTTGAACGGGTAATCAAGCGTTACCGGTCAATCTATTTTAGAGCACGTGGTTTCGACTGAGACAGACCCACACCCTGGATAGCCATGGTCAAGATACTCTTGTTTAGCGGGCCAGTTTTCTCAGCTCTTCCATGCGGTCAACGAGTTTGTCATGCCGGGTTCTCAGTTCCTGCTCCTTCTCACGCTCCTTGCTGACCACGGCTTCAGGGGCGCGCTCCAGGAAATTTGGATTAACCAGTTTGGCTGACACTTTTTCCAGGTCTCTTTCCAGTTCCTGGCGGCTCTTCTCCAGCCGGG
>PWQX01000117.1 GCA_003556605.1 Spirochaetaceae bacterium | reverse complement strand
CGGCCAACCTCGGCCAAGTACTCTACCCGCACGTGCTCGCCGGTCAGCGGACTGCGAAGCTGCATCCGCGCGATCTCGTCTATCGAGCGGCACAACCCGCTGGTATAGATCGGAAGCTCACGCGGGCCGAGCTCGACGAATCCCGATGGCTCAACCACGTTGCGGCGATTGAGAGCGAGCGCCACGAGCCGTGGGTGCAGCCCAAGCTCCGCGATCTTGGCGCGGGTGGTTTCCAGGTAGATCCGTTCGCCCTGACTGCCGAAGATATCTACCTTGGCGACATCCGGAACGCGCAGAAGCTCCTGCTGCACCTCCTCGGTAATCTCCTCGAGGTCTGCGTAGCTGAAGCCGTCGCCGGTCAACGCGAGTAACACGCCATAGACGTCGCCGTAGTCGTCCTCGATGAGCGGCCCGCGCACTTCCGACGGCAGTTCGACGGCCGCGCGAGCGCTGAAGCGGTTTGTGACGGTCTCAACCGGAGCCGAGAGCTGCATCATCTTGGCCGGACGCGCCTCAACCTCCTCCGGTTCTTCCTTTGTGGTACAACCGCCGAGCAGAAGCGCACTCAAGGCGAGTACGCCGAAAGCGCAAAAAATAGGGGCAAGAAAACAGCAAGACAGGCGCCGTTCGAGTGCTACAGTGGCACCGCTGCTGTGGCGCCGTGACGGACCAGAAGACACAAATAGGGCCTCGCGACGGCCGCAACCGGCGGAGGCCCGAAACATGCTCAAGCGGGTTTCTGCTTTGCTGTGGCGTAAAACTCCGCAACCTTGTCCCAGTTGATCACGTTGAAGAAGTTTTCGATGTACTCGGGACGGCGGTTCTGGTACTTCAGGTAGTACGCGTGCTCCCAAACGTCAAGCCCCAGTATCGGGGTCAACGGAGCGCTACCGGCTTCCGGGACGATGCCCACCATCAGGGGGTTGTCCTGGTTGGGAGTGCTCATAATCTCGAGCTTTCCGCCGCTCGGGTTCACGACAAGCCAGGCCCAGCCGCTGCCGAAGCGTCCGGCCGCGGCTGCGGAGAACTGCTTCTTGAACTCATCGAAGCTTCCGAAGGCTGACGATATAGCATCAGCGAGTTCGCCTTTCGGTTGACCACCCGCATTCAGTGCCATAATCTGCCAGAACAAGGAGTGGTTGCAGTGACCACCTCCGTTGTTTCGTACCGCGGTTCGAATGTTCTCCGGCACGGTCGCCACCTTCTGCATCAGCTCCTCGATCGAGAGCTTTTCGTACTCGGTGCCTTCAATAGCGGTATTCAGCTTGCTCACGTAAGTGCCGTGGTGCTTGCCGTGATGAATCTGCATTGTCTGCTCGTCGATATACGGCTCCAATGCGTTAGAGTCGTAGGGTAGATCGGGTAAAGTAAATGCCATGGCTCGCCTCCTTATCTCCTTAAGATGTGGTCGGAACGGCGCTTGGACTACGCACCGGTCTTCGATTGACACAACATACTACCGAATTCGTGCGGAAGCAAAGCATTTAAGGCGCAGGAAATCACCGGCCGCACGCCGTCCTCGGCAGCTACACCCCAAATGTCCCAATACCATCGGTCTTTCGGTGGAAGACTTGGACGCGGCGGAAGACTTGGACGGAATCGACAGCGGAACGCTGCACCTCCGGGATGTAGACATAGTCGACGGCACACCGCTGCTCTGCAGCAAGCTTTCTGTGGTGGAGTTCGGCATTCATGAAACAGCCTGCACCGGACGGCTCGAAAAGGCCAAGGACACCCGCGAGGGTCTCGAGACCGATGAGTGATCCAAAGGAGACGGCAATCCGGCACCCGATGTTGGGCTGCTGATCGAAATTGCCTGCATGATCGAGATTGCACTATTCATTTGGCCGGCCCGCCCGATCGCGGCCGGCCGGGGCAGGGCAAACGCATTTGGACGAGGGTCTGCTCCACAGCGGCGGCGAAACGCCGGTGAATCGAGTATCCGGGCCGCCGACACGTCCTACACGGCGCACGCGCCGGTGCCGTTTGTGCTGCCGGTGCCTGCGGTGGGGTCGGTCCGTTTCGATCGGCACGCGGTAATCGGACAAAGCACGCTGCGACGAACACGAGTCTTTGCACAAGCTTAGACTAACCATGACAATTCCTCGACCTAACGCTTGTATCATTACTTTTGAGAGTTCTACGGAACGAGAACGACGAGCTTTCGAGGAGGGAAGTGATGAAAAAGCTGCTTATTCTTGGGTTCATCGTTTCGGTTCTTGCATTGGTCTTCGCCGGCTGTGAGCCTGTCGACGAGGAGATGCTCGAAGAAGATCCGATGATGGAAGAGGAGTTGTAAGACGACAAGTAGCGGATCTAACATGGGTGCGGATCTTGCATAGGTAGTGAACCCTATCACACACTTGCAACACCCGTCGGGCTCTCGCGAGGTCGGCGGGTGTATCTGCCCGCGGCCAAACAGTAGGCGTATACCAGCTGTCCGTATCGAGTAATCCTCTGCTTCCGGTATTCCTGTTCCGGTATTCCTGCGCTGCGACTCGACAGCGGAGACCTTTCGAGTTGACGCACGGCTCGGTGAACACCGTCGGCGAAGGGGCGCGGGGGCCAACGAGTAGACCACCCACCTCGGATATAGGCCCAATCAGGTCGCCCCGATTTTGGTAGGCACAGCAGGTACTTTCTTGTTGGCAATTGTCGTCACCGGCGTAGCAGAGCCGTCCTTTGCCCACCTTGTAAAAGTGGCTCAACAATAGCCGCTCCTTTCCCGGTCATTCCAGCTCTTCCGCTCAGTCCATCGCCCTCTCTACCGCGAACTCGTCCCCCGTGCTTGAGCGGCAACAGGTTGACTCGTTGCTGCGCCCGCAAATTACCGGCGTGCAAACCGCTCACACCGAAACCCGGCGGCCGGTCTTCTTGCTCGCCGGTAAGGAAAAGGATAACCGGTGTCTGTGCACTAAACGGTATTTGTTACTCTTGCGGCCGTTAACGCGGAGAGCTTTGTCTGACATCTCAAGCGGGAGTTCGGCTTTCCGCTTGCGATTTCGCCGGCTTCAATCAACAACTGGTAGTTGGTGTCCGAGTAACGGCGGTTCCGCAAAGAGCGTGCCGAGGCGCCCGAAGAAGCGCCGTATGTGATCCCACAGCACGCGCGGGAGGGAGCCGCGGTCGACCGACTCGGCGGCGTAGAGCGAGCGCACGTGAAGCAGCTCGCCGTTTACGGTGTAACGAAGCTCGCCGATTCGCGTCCCGGAGGTCAAGGGGGCTTCGTGCTCGCGCGGGAGGATCACCTCGCCTTCGAGGTCGGCGAGGAGCCCGCGCGGAAGCGTCACGACGTCGTGCCCGTCGGCGCGTACGGCGACCTCACGGGCTGTGCCGAACCACACTGTAAGGTGCCCGAGGTCAGGGGCTCCGATCTGCCGGTTGGTGAACTTGTCGAAGCCGTAATCGAGCAGCGCTGCAGCTTGGCGGGCACGCTCTCGACCACCTTCAATGTGATTATCGCCCGGGACGCCGAGCAACACTCCGAGCAGGCGCCGGCCGTCACGGGCGGCGGTGAACGCCAGGTTATAGCGTGAGGCCGGAATGTAGCCGGTCTTGATGCCGTCGGCACCGTCGTATTCGCGTAGCAGCACGTTGCGGTTCGCCTGGGTAATTGTCGGCTCACCGTTGTCAGGCGTGCGGTTGTGCTCGAGCGGATACGAATACTCGGGGAGCGCATGGAAGCGTGTTAGTGCATCCGGTCGGCGCTGCAGGTAGGCGTAGAGAAAACGCGTAAACTCGCGCGCCGTGGTGGTGTTCTCCGCACTGAGCCCCGCCGCCTCCACAAAGCGCGTCTGTTCAAGCCCGAGACGGCGCATCGCGTGGTTCATGCGCGCGACGAACTGCCGCTCGCCTCCGGAAACGTGCGTTGCGACCGCAACCGCGGCGTCGTTGCCCGAGAGAATTGCTAGGCCGTACAGCAGCTCTTCGAGCGTAACCTCCTGACCCGGCCCGAGAAACATCAGCGACGAGTACGGCGGCATATTGCGCGCCCAGGCGTTCGCCGGAATCTCTACTGTGTCGTTGAGTGCGGCCTGCCCAAGCTCCACCGCCTCAAAAACAGTATACATGCCGGCGACCTTGGTTAACGAGGCCGGAGGAATCGCCTCGTCGGCGTTACGCTCGTACAGTACCGTCCCAGTCTCGACATCGATCATCAAAGCCGCACGCGCACTGAGCTCCGGTGGGTTGGGATAGAGCGCTGCCCCCGTCGGCACGGTAAACCCGTGGCTCCCCGGGGCGGCAAGAACGAGAACAGCAGCGCATGCGACCATAACCGCGATTCGACGCGCCGCAACGCCGGCACTGAAGCGCCGACCGCGTGTTATGCGATGAGCAAACTGGACCGAAGCTTGTGGTGAGTATCCGGCGAACCGCACGGTGGTTCGGGATTCCGCAGGCGCATCTCCACCTCGTGGAGCTTGCAAGCATACCGAAGAGCCAAAACCCACACCGGAGGCTATTCGCGTGAACCGCGCAGCACAAGCTTCGGGCCAGCATCGGCGATGAAAACCGGGCTGAAACGATGCTGTCATTATACGTTCGATGATAGCGCACAAGACCCACCGTATTCAATTCGCCTCCCCCCGGCGCTCGCCGCAGTCGGCGCTCTATGCTACTCTTAGCGGCAATGAGCAACGATCAGACAGGTGCCACACTGCGTTATACCGTCCAGACGGCACTGTTCGCGGCCCTGATTGCCGTCGGGGCGTACATTGCAATTCCGGTTCCCATCTCGCCGGTGCCGCTGGTGTTGCAGAACATGCTGGTGATGCTCGCCGGTGTCCTGCTCGGCCCCGGTAAGGGCGTGCTCGCGGTGGCGCTGTACCTTGGCATGGGTACGATCGGGCTGCCGGTGTTCGCAGGCGGTAGCGCCGGACCGGCAACGTTCATCGGGCCGACCGGCGGGTACCTCGCCGCGTACCTTCCCGCCGCCGCGCTTGCCGGGGCGCTCGCGCGCCGCTTTCCGACTACGCGCGGAGTGCTTGCAGCGGCCGGGCTCGCAGCAGCGCTGATACTGATTGTCGGAGCGTCTTGGCTGGCGGTGGTGGGCCGGCTGACACCGCCGGAGGCGCTGATCATCGGCGTGCTGCCGTTTCTGCCGGGTGATATCGTGAAAGCACTCGCCGCGGCAGCGGTTTGGCGTCGACTGCATACCCAGTTTGAGGAATCATCGTGAGCTTTCTAGAAGTGCGCGGGCTCGGAAAGCGCTTTGACCGCACATGGGTGCTGCGAAACGTGAGTTTTCGCATCGAGGCCGGGACATTCGCGCTGTTGATCGGTGCGAACGGGAGCGGCAAAACCGTCCTCGTTCGGCATCTGAACGGCCTGCTCTTGCCCGACGAGGGCGAGGTCTTGCTCAACGGCGAACCGATCATTACCGATCTCGGCGGCTCCCGCCGCCAGGTAGGCATGGTGTTTCAGGATCCTGACAGTCAGATTATCGGGCAGACCGTGTTCGAGGATGTCGCATTCGGACCGCGTACCCAACGGCTGGACGAAAGCGAGGTAACGAAACGCGTGGAACAGGCACTCGCGCTCACCGGTTTGCTGGAGCTGTGTCGCGCCGCGCCGGCAGTTCTCTCAGGGGGACAACGCCGCCGGCTTGCATTAGCGGGTGTGCTGGCGATGCAGAGTCGCTGCGTCATCCTCGATGAGCCGTTCACTTTTCTCGACCATGGCGCCTGTATCGAGCTGCTGCGCTACCTCATCGCTCTCAAACGAAGCGGGCACACCATCATTATGATTACACACGACATCGAGAAGGTGCTGGGTGAAACCGATCAGGTGATCGCGCTCGCCAATGGCCGGCTTGCGGCAGACGAATCCCCGCGCGCGCTACTGGCTCGACTGCCGGCCTACGGGCTGAGGCGGCCGCCCGGCGAGCTCACGCAGCTGTCGTGGCTGCGATAACGGAGTACGCATGGCCCAACCCGGTCTGTTCGCCTACGCGCCCCACAACACGCCGCTGCAGCGCCTTGACCCGCGCGTGAAGCTTCCGGCGCTGATAGCGCTACAAGCGGTAGCGTTTACGCTGTCGGTTCCGGCGCTTGTGCTGATGGCCGCCACCACGACCGCCGGTTACCGCTCGGCGCGGCTCCACCTGCGTGACACGCTGCGACGAATGCTGCCGCTCGCGACGCTCCTTGCGGTGATCATCGCGGTTTCCGGCGGTGCCAACACCCTGTACGCGCTTCGCATCGCTGTGGCGGTACTCATAGCAAACTTGTTCACCGCCGTCACGCCAACCACTGAGATCGCCGCGGTAATCGTCACCGTGCTGCGTCCTCTTGTTCCCCGCGCAGCGGCCCACACGGCGCTTGCCGCCGCCCTGGCAGTACGCTTCATCGAGGTGCTATTCGCCGAGGCTGCCGAAGCCAAGGCCGCCGTTGTAGCCCGCGGCTGCCCAGGCGTTGGCCGGCGCGCCGCCGCGGTAGCAGGGAGTGTCCTACAGCGGCTGCCGCAGCGCAGCGACGAGATCACTGCCGCGCTCACTGCGCGCGGCTACGACGGGACGCCCTTTACCCCCGCGCTGCGCCCCTTGCGCACCCCCGACTTTGCCGCGGTAGCTGCGCTCGCGGCCTTTGTCGGGCTTTTGCTCGTGCTATAGTCGAAAGACTGGACCAGATCTTGTGGTGCAGGGCACGCAAGTACCGGCCGGTGCGAGCCTTAGCCCTTCGGGATGCTTAGCAAGCTCCGCGATACCGGCCGAGGGCAAGGCCGCGTGCAACAGAGCTCCGCTGATGGCCCGCCCGGAAGACCTCGGCCAATGGCCGGCGCTCCGTCCCCGGTACAATGAATGGCCGGCGCTCAATGGCCGGCGCTCCGTCCCCGGTATAGGCTCCGGTATAGGCTCGGTCTAGACCGTTGGACCGTTGGGTATAGGCTCTTGAGTACCACGCGGCGATCGGTATAGTATCGCGAGAAGCATTCGAAGCGCGGGGAGGTACCATAATCATGCAGTTTGCGTTCAACAGCCGAGTTTTCGACACCGAGACGATTGAACTCGCCGGAACCGAGGAGCAGATCGTACGCGGGGGGCGGCACGTGTTCGACCTACTCCCGAGAGCGTTCGACGGAGTCAAGAGAATCGGCGTGATCGGTTGGGGTTCGCAAGGCCCCGCCCAAGCGCAGAATCTGCGCGACTCGTTGGAAGGCACCGATATCACCGTGACCGTCGGTTTACGAAGCGGGTCAAACTCCTGGAGAAGAGCCCAAGACGCCGGGTTCAGCGAAGCTGACGGAACGCTTAAGGAGATGATGCAGGTCATCTCCGAGTCCGAGTTGGTATTGCTGCTGATCTCCGACTACGCACAGGCGTCGCTGCATGAACAGGTCTTCGCCGCGTTGAAGCCTGGAGCAACGCTGGGTCTCTCACATGGGTTTCTGCTCGGTTATCTCAAAGCCATCGGCAAAGAGCTGCCGCAGAACATCAACGTTATCGGTGTCTGCCCAAAAGGAATGGGGCCGTCGGTGCGTCGGCTGTACGAGCAGGGCCGCGAGACCGGCGGTGCCGGAATAAACGCGAGCTTCGCAGTTGAGCAGGACGTCGACGGCAAGGCTACCGATTACGCCATCGGCTGGTCGGTCGCGCTCGGGGCGCCGTTTACCTTTATGACTTCGCTTGAGATGGAGTACCGCTCCGACATCTTTGGAGAGCGGGGTATCCTGCTCGGGGCAGTACACGGCATTGTCGAGAGCCTCTATCGCCGCTACCTCGGCGACGGAATGACCAAAGAAGACGCATTTCGGCACAGCGTTGAGTCGATCACCGGTCCAATCTCGCAGACACTTTCCAAGCACGGAATCCTGGCGCTCTACGAGCAGCTCGACTCCGGCGAGAGAAAGCGCTTTGACCAAGCCTACTCCGCCTCGTATCTTCCGGCACTCGAAATCCTGACCGAAATCTACCAAGAGGTGAGCTCAGGAAACGAGATTCGTTCGGTCATGCTCGCCGGCGAGCGTATGAACGAGTTCCCGATGGGAAAGATCGACGGCACCGAGATGTGGCGTGTCGGTGAGAAGGTCCGAGCCGCCCGCGATCCCGAACGCATACCGCTTGATGGGTTCACTGCCGGCGTCTATATCGCGACCATGATGGCCCAAATCGACGTCTTGCGCCGTAACGGTCACGTGTACTCGGAAATCGTGAACGAATCGATCATCGAAGCAGTCGACTCGCTTAATCCGTTCATGCATTACAAGGGCGTAGCGTACATGGTCGACAACTGCTCGACCACAGCGCGTTTAGGCTCTCGTAAATGGGCTCCGCGCTTCGATTACCACTTGTGGCAGCTGGCTTATCCGGCTGTCGACAGTCGCAGCGCGGTCGACCAGGAGCTGCTCGATGCGCTACGCAACCATCCGGTGCATCAGCCGGTGGAGGTGCTCGCCGAATTGAGGCCGAGCGTGGACATCGCGGTTCAGGGATAAGTGCGCTTTGCGGCGCTCAGGCTCCGCTGTGCTGAAAGCTGAGATTCGGAAGCGCTCAATCCCCGGCGGCCGCGACAATAACACAACCCCAATCGAGGAGCCCAACGATGCAGAACGTGGCGCAACACGATTACGTATGGCAACAACCTGAAGCGCTTGGGCGCAACCGGCTGTCATCACGGTCGCCGTTGGTACCGTTTGACGACCCGCAACTTGCCCGCACGCTGAATCGCGACGACAGTCAGTGGGTACACCTGCTCAACGGTCGCTGGCGGTTTCGGCTCTTCAGTCATCCAACCGAAGTCCCACACCGATCGCTTGACCCTGCGTTTAAGGATCGCTCATGGGGCGAGATCACTGTGCCCGGCAGTTGGGCGCTGCAAGGTTTCGCTCGCCCGCGCTATACCGGCGACAAAGCCCCGTTCGCGGAGCAACCGCCGCATACTCCCGCCGAGAACCCCACCGGCGTGTACCGCACGAGTTTCAAGCTTTCCAGCAGCTGGCGGGATCGGCGCGTAGTGCTCCACATCGGCGCCGTCGAGAGCGGATTCTCTCTGTACATAAACGGCCGCGAAGCAGGTTCGGGTGAAGACAGCCGAACCGCCGCCGAAATTGATATCACCCGTTTTCTGCGAAGCGGTACCAACAGCCTGGCGATGGTCGTGTACGCATACTGCAGCGGCAGCTATCTCGAGACGCGCGATCGCTGGTGGCTTCCGGGCATCCTCCGTGACGTGTTTCTCTACAGCACCGACTATGTCTACCTGCAGGACGCATTCATCAGCGCTATTCCGCGTCTCTCCGCCAACGAGGCCGATCTGAAGTGCAGGGTTGAGCTCGGCTACAGCGAACGTCCCGAACCGGGCTACGGAATTGAGCTCGAGTTGTTCGACCACAGAGGCTCACTGATTTTCGATGTGCCCCTGTTCGCGAAGACCGACACGGGGCCCGAACAAGACCTCCGCAGCCTGCGCCGTTTGGAGCTGAACGGCACCATACGAGAGCCGCGATTGTGGAGCACCGAGACCCCACAGCTGTACACTGCGGTGCTTACCGTGCGTGATCCCGGCCACCGCGCGATGGATCACCATGCGCTGCGCATCGGCGTGCGCCGGGTCGAGATCGAGAATCGACAACTGCTCGTCAATCGCCGCGCGATAATGATCTACGGCGTGAGCTGGGCGCCGCACGACGACCTCACCGGTACAACGCTGTCTGAGAAACGCATGCTTGAGGACATCAAGATGCTCAAACGCCACAACCTCAACGCGGTTCGAATCTGTGACGGCCCCTGCGATCCGCTGTGGTACGACCTATGCGATACTCACGGCATATGGGTATTCGACTCGGTAAATCTTGATGCCGCAGCCTTTACCGACGAGCTGTCCTGCGGCTCGACATGGGCGCACGCGTTTCAAGACCGGGGCATGCGGGCGGTACAGATCAACAAGAATCACCCTAGCATCATCGTATGGTCGCTTGGGAGCGGCAGCGGCTACGGCCCGAACCACGACGCTTTGGCCGGGTGGATACGTTCATACGATCCCAATCGGCCGTTGCATTACGGTGGCGTACACTCAGGCGATGACTGGTCCGGGGGTGAATTCGCGACTGACATTGTTTCGCCTCGCTACCCTGAGCTTGGCGAGCTCGAGCGCTGGTCAAAACGGGAGGGTGATCCGCGGCCGCTGATTATGAGCGAATACTCGCGAGCTTCGGGTAACAGCAACGGCGGATTGTAGGAGTACTGGAACACGATCGAGATCAATCATGGTCTGCAAGGCGGGTTCATTTGGTTCTGGGTTGATCGGGCATTGCGCATGGCGCACGACGATCAAGCCTCGCGCTGGAGTTACGGCGGTGATTTCGGCGACAGCCCGCACGCGGCCAACGGCTGTATCGCCGGCCTGGTGTGGCCGGATCGCACACCGCACCCCGCGTTGCAGGAGCTCAAGCACATTGGCCAACCGGTCGCGATTGAGCAACGCGGTAAACGCGATAAGACTTTCAAAATACGAAACAAGCGCTGTTTTACCTCGCTTGACGATCTGACCTTCCGATGGCGGGTCGCAATCGACGGCGATGTCATTCAGCGCGGCGAGCTGGACGTTGGCTCCATCGCCGCCGGTGAGTCTGAAATCGTGTCAATACCTTACGAAAGCATCACCTTGGGACCGGGCCGGGAAGGGCTGCTGACCATAACCGCCTCCGAACACGCCGGAAGCCGGTTGCTTGATGCCGGAGCCTTGGTCGCGTGGGAGCAGTTCGAGCTCAGCGGTCGAAAACAGCCTCGAAACACGCGTAAGCCCACGACCACCCGATTACGAATGAAACAGGACGACCGCCGCATTTGGATTTACAATGATCGACTGAGGGTAACCTTCCGTAAAATGCTTGGCGTCATCTCCTCGATCTTCTGGGACGAGCACGACATCCTGAAACTTGGACCGCAACTGAGTATTTGGCGCGCTCCCACCGACAACGACGGACCGAAACTGAGTAACGGTCACGAGCGCGGAGTGCTCCAGCACTGGATCAACGCCCAACTGCACAACATCGAGCTGCAGGTGCAGGATATCTCCGTCGCGGAGGATCCGGACCACGGCAGCATCGTGGTCGGGATCATGCACGAGGCGAAGAACCGTGCCGAGCGCCAAGGCGTAAGCCATTTCCATCAATACCGTATCCACCCCGACGGTGCGGTCGTGGTTGAGAACACCGTGACCGTCGGTGACGATAACCCGGAGCTGCCGCGCATCGGAGTGATCACCCAGCTGAACGGCGGGTTCGAGAAGCTGCAATGGTTTGGTCGCGGTCCGGGTGAGAACTACCCCGATCGCCGTCGTGGTTCGCCGATTGGGCATTACGAATCGACGGTGACCGATCAGTTTGTCCCGTACATTGTTCCGCAGGAGAACGGCGCACACTCAGATGTCCGCTGGTGCGCGATTGAGAAGCGCGGCGGCGCGGGATTGCTATTCTGCGCTTCCGAGAAGTTCAGCTTCTCGGCGTTGCACTGTCCGCCCGACGCGCTGTTCCAAGCCGCGCACTCCGACGAAATTGCCTTCACCGAGGAAACCTTTTTTTCGCTCGATCACCGCATCCGCGGTGTAGGCGCCGGCCCCCGCAAGCATGAGTTTCTCGATGAGTACCGCGTGCTTCCGGGCGTTTATCGGTTCAGCTACACGATGCACCCGTACCAACCTGCGCAGATTGAGCCGGTGGAACTGGTTTTACGAGATCTAAATGAATGAGCTCGGTATATCGAAGGCTCCCACGACCATTTATCGCAATGGCACCGATGAAAGGCATCACCGACACGGTGTTTCGGCGCATGCTGTGCGAGATCGCCAAGCCTGACCTCCTATACACCGAGTTTGCGTGGGCCGAGGGTTTGTGCTCGCCGAAGCCGACACGCTTCAAGCAGCAACTGGAGTTCCATACCACAGAGCACCCTATCGTGGCGCAGTTGTGGGGACGGAGCCCGGCTGCTTTTGAAAGGGCAGCCGCGTTTGCGTGCCGCCTGGGGTTCGATGGAATCGACATCAACATGGGGTGCGCGGTTCGGAAGATCCTCAAACGCGGCACCGGTGCCGGGCTCATCGCAACCCCCAAGGCGGCAGCGGAGATCATCGCCGCGGTACGATCGGGCGCGCCGGATCTTCCGGTCAGCGTGAAGACCCGTCTTGGCATGAATGAGGTTAGTGTTGAGCACTGGTGCGGGTTCTTGCTCGAACAGCGTCTCGATGCACTCTGCGTACACGCACGCACTGCAGCGCAGGGTTACGGGGGCAGTGCAGACTGGAACGCGATCAACGCGGTGATTGCGCTTCGCAACCGTATCTCTCCCGATACCGTCGTTATTGGGAACGGTGATCTCAGCTCGACTGACCACGCACTCTCGCTGCACGCAAGGCACCCGGTCGACGGTTTCATGATCGGCCGCGCCGTACTGCTTGATCCTTACGTCCTACAGCGGCGCGACAGTGCGGTCCGCCGAGACCGGGCAAGCGCTCACGCCGTGTCCCCGGCTCGCTGCATCTCACTGTTTCGCGAGCACGTTGCGCTCCACCGGCGCATCTGGGGTAAACGCCGGCACGCTGGCGTCTTGAAGCGCTTCGTCGCGGTTTATCTCGCCGGCATTCCTGAGTACACGCAGCTTCGCCGGAGACTGCTGAGAAGCGAGACGCACGCCGAGATGCTCGCAGTCTTGAGCACTGCCGCCGCGAAAGCGCGCCAAGACCGGCCGGCGCACGCAGACCTTCGGATGCACGAAACTAACTCACCGCTTGAGTCCCAGTCGTTTCACGTGCTTGAGCCCTCACACAAGGAGAAGACCGACGAATGCCGGGTTGGATAGTCCCGCTTGCGCTGGTCTTATGGCCCCTTGCGTTCACGTTCCTGTTCCGCCCTGAGCGGTTGGGGCGCACGGCACCGACGGGTCCGGCACTGAACGATGAGCAACCTTCGACCCAAGTCACGCCCGCGGCCGCCGGTTCATCGGCGGCGACGCTTGCAGTGATCATTCCGGCGCGCAACGAAGAGCACAATTTGCCGCAGCTCTTGCAATCGCTGCAGTCGCAAACGCGCGTCCCTGATGAAGTCATAGTGGTCGACGACAACTCCACTGACCGTACCACCGCCGTAGCGCGGGCTGCCGGCACGCGTGTGCTGCAGCTTCCCGAACCGCCGCCCGGTTGGGTCGGTAAGACAAGAGCCTGTGCCAAAGGCGCCGAGGCGAGCACAGCAGAGCTTCTGCTGTTTCTCGACGCCGATTGCCGCTTGGCTCCCACCGCGATTGAGTTCCTGATCGCCGCGCACGGCGGCAGCGAGAGCGACAGCGCCGCGCACGGCGGCCAGGTAAGCGACGATGTGGTCTTCGGGGCCGCGCTGCACAGCGCGATAACGGTCCAACCCTACCACACAATGAAGCGTGCTTATGAGCAACTCTCGGCGTTCTTCAACGTTGTGCTGATTGCCGGGGTTGCAGCTTTCACCTGGCCCCGAACGCGCGCGCCGCGCGGAGCCTTTGGGCCGTGCCTCTTGGTGCCGCGCGTGTGCTACACCGCCGCCGGAGGACACGCGGCAATACGCAGCGAGGTGCTCGACGACGTGGCACTCGGCGCCCGCCTGCAGGAGAGCCGTTGTGTTCTGAGGTTCTTCGTCGGCGGAGACCAGATTGCGTTTCGCATGTACCCGAATGGGCTGCGTGAGCTCATCGAGGGTTGGACGAAGAATTTCGCGGTTGCATCCTCGCGCACACCGCTAATCGTACTCATCGCGCTCACCGCTTGGTTCACCGGTGCGGCGCTCGCCGCACGCGCCGCTATATCAGGTCTTTCCACCACGCTAGCGGCATTCGTCGAAATTGGAGCGACCGAGGTTACCGGCGGCGATGGGCTGCTGTATGGGATTGCCGGTCTGCTCACTTACGCACTGTACAGCGCACGGCTTCATGCGATGCTTCGTGCGATCGGGGCGTTCTCGCCGGTTACCGCACTGCTGTATCCGGTGGGGCTGGCTTTCTTTGCCGGTGTGTACTTACGCTCGCTGCTTTTCACTTACATCTTGCGACGGGTAACCTGGAAGGGGCGCCGAATCACCCCGACCGGTTAGCGCGCGCAAGCAGCCGCAACAGGCGCGGCCGATTGTAGCGCTGAATGAGAATACACGGCAGATTCACTACGAGTGCGTACACAAGCATAATTGCTGTCACATACCAGTCGTTCCAGAACTGAAAAGTGAGCGAAAGCAGAATCGTCAGCCAGTGTGAAAACTCAGCCCGGCATGTCTCGAGCAGAAAACGCTCGGCGTACTCGGCGTCGTGGTGCGCCAGGCCTCGCTTGGCGAAACCGCCGCCGTAGAAGCCCCCGGCTTCAGGGATCCGGTGCTTCCAGCGCTGTACCTGCAGGAAGCGCCGGTACAAGTGTCCGCGGTACTCAAACCCGCGCGGCCGGAACCACCACCATCCGCCGCGCAAAACCGAACCGGGCAATACGTGCGCGGTCAGCCCCGCACCGAGGTGCAGCGCCACCCAAGACAGCACGTACAGCCCAATCACTACCGCCACCGGAAGATCAGGCATAGGCGGCTGCTCTCCTGTTATTGCGGGCACTACGCAACGCCACTGCGATTCCACTATATCAACTGTGCGTGTTGAAGCAACCCGTAATCTCCGCTACTATTCGAAACAGTTATGCGTTGTCCGTTGTGTAACAGCTTGGAAGACCGCGTGGTAGAGTCTCGCACGCTCGCCGGAGGAGACTCTATCCGGCGGCGCCGTGAGTGCTTAGAGTGCGGCTATCGGTTCACGTCGTATGAACGCGTTGAGGAAAAGCAGCTCATGGTAATCAAGCGCTCCGCGCGGCGCGAGCCGTTCAACCGCGAAAAACTGGAGAAAGGGATTCAACAGGCGTTACGCAAACGCCCCGTGCCGCAGCTGAAGATTGAGAGCATCGTGACGGAAATCGAAGAACACGCAATGATCGAGGCGAAAGCAAACCACGAGCTGTCCTCGGCCCGTCTGGGAGACATGGTACTGGACCGCCTCTATGAGCTCGACCGAGTGGCGTATATCCGCTTTGCCTCGGTGTATCGCAACTTCGCAAACGTCGATGAATTCATCCGAGAAATAAAGACCCTTTCGATAGCGAAAGGGTCCCAAGCAGAATCAAGTAATTCATAGTGGCGAAGGGATTCGAACCCCTGACCGAACGGATATGAGCCGTTTGCTCTACCGACTGAGCTACGCCACCATGTAACCTGTGACCGAAACTATACCGAGCCGGACCGGCAATGTCAACTGCTTTGGAGCCGCACTCACCGCCCCTCCGGCGGCTTTAGATCTTCCAGCTCGATCGCAGATAACTCCTCTGCCTCGGCAATCGAGTCTATACCGTATAGCCGGCGACACAACGCCCGCTGCAGTTCCTCTGAGATCTTGGTGAACTGCAGTCCAAAATACATGTGCTCGCCCTCCTCAACCCGTCGCACAACCCGGGCCTGCACCGAAGCGCGGTAGCGATCAAGGCGCAGCTCCAGCCTGGTTTCGGCATACATACCCAGAGACTGACTATCCTTGGGAACAGTAAATAGCACGCCATTGGCACTGAGGTCGATCAACTCAGCCCGACGAACGGCCGGTTTAGTTTGTGCGTTGCGAAAGTAACCGTTCTCCTGCAAAGCGTAGGCGAAGATTCTCGAGTACTGCCACACAAAATCAATAACGGCCGGGTCGAATCGCGCGCCCGGGCCCAAGGGGCGCACTAAGTACAGATACCCCACCACATACTGATAGTACAGAACCGGGCAGTACAGCTCGTACATTAGTTTCCGGCGACGCATCTGACTGCTCGCATCGGTAAGCAATCGGAGTGCGCCGGAAAACTGCTCCGGCATTTCACGCTGAAGCGCCTCAACACGATGCCTGGTAACAAGATTTGCAGCCGCTTCGGGCGGCACCGCTTGGCTTTGCTCCACCGGGAACGGTAAGATCAGTATTCGTCCGCTATGCACAATCAAGCGCTCTATCATGCCCTTCGGCTTACGATCGCGAAACATTACGATCTTGCTCTCACCGGCAAACTGCATCGCACGTTCCCGGAATGCCTCAAGCAGATCGCTAAGTTTTGCTACGTCGAAACCGGGATCCACGGTTGGCCTCTGTACCGGGACATACTGCTCTGAGTCGGGGAAGCTGAGGCTGATCGCTTGCTCATCGAGCACAAAGTATACCCCTACACCTTTCGGTGCGAGAATCCGCGGGAACCGTCGGGCGAGATCGCGGTACACCGCTTGCGGCTGTTTGATCAACGCACCGCCCTCGATCGGCTTCGCCACTTTCGACTTGCCGCTCAGAGTCTGCCCGCGAAATTGGAACAGAATCTCTATCGGCTGATCTTCTCGTATCTTTGGGGGATTCTCGGTAAGAATTTCAAGATGCACTTGCTCTTCGGTAAACCGGCGAATCACCGCGGCAACGCGCCGGCCGTCCAGTTGAAGTTCAACCGACGCGCTACGTTCCATGAGTGACTTAAAAATGAACTCGCGCTCGATACGGCTAATTCGCTGTGCCATGAACACTCCCTGCCGAGCTAAAAGCCTCCCGGGACCGCGCCTCGCCCCGGTTCAAATCTTCGTAGTGCCCGCGGCTCAATCACGGCTCGCGGTTCAAAATCAAACGCCGTTACCATCCAGCCGTCCTCGCCACGGCGCAGGATTACTGCTCCGGAAACATGCGCACCGTATCGCACGGTAACAGACACCTCGTTGTCACCTTCGCTTCGCGGCTCACCGTACCGCCACGGACCGGCGAGCGCGATGTCTCCCGAAAGCACCGCCGACAACGAGAGACGAAGGCGCTCTCGGGAAGCTCTTTCTACAATGTCGACCGCCAACTCACGATTGGAGAGGTGCTCCAGAAAACCGCGCGCAACAAGAAGCGCGGAAGAGGCACCGGCGACACTCGTAAACTCCCCGGCCGCCACAACCGGGCCGATTGCGAAGTCCTCCGGCGCGACCGCAGGCGGCGGTCCCTCGGCCCACAACAGCTTACCGATTCCCGGTATCGGCGGGGGGGCAAGATCATCACCGGGACCTTGGTGGTTGGCGCGCTCGGGGCTTGTGGAGCGCTCGGCGCCTGAAGCCGGCGGCTCAACCGAGGCACGAACCAGCACTCCGCTTCCGTTGCAACTGAGGAAGACCAGACAAAACACGCTTGCACTCGCAAGCAACGCTGCCAATCGCATGGATCAACCGTATCAAAACTGCACATCGCGGTCAAATGAAATAACTCCCGTTGCAGGAAGGTCCTCTGAGAGTCTGCCGCGCCGTTTCACCCCCGCAGTTGCACGCGCACCGGACGGCCGCAGCCCCCTTTTGCATCCTGCGACGCTTCGCTAAGATCACACTATGACTCATAATACCGCCGTCATTTCCCATCTCGACACCGCCTACACCCGCCCGGTGCGCGATCCGCTATGGCAGGACTTGAGTCTTTCCTCGGAAATGCTCTCGATCATTGATACTCCGGCGTTTCAGCAGCTTAATCGTATCAAGCAGTTAGGCTCCAGCTACTTGGTATATCCGGGCGCCACCCACACACGGTTGTCGCATAGCCTCGGAGTATTTCACCTTGCACGGCGTATGATCCGTGGCCTTGCACTGCACCACGACTGCATTCGGCTGAGTTTGGATGGTGTGCGTTCTTTTCTCGTCGCCGCCTTGTTACACGATCTCGGCCATTTTCCGTTTACCCACAGTTTCAAAGAGCTACCGCTGCAGGAGCACGAGGCGCTAACCGCTGAGATGATCCGCGAGAATCCCCTGGCGAAACGCATCCGCGAAACGATGAAGCTCGACCCGCAGTTCATCGGCGCCATCGTCGATGACGCCCTTCCCGACCAAAACAACGATGAGTTGCGGTTCTACCGCAACCTGTTGTCCGGGGCCCTTGATCCTGACAAGCTGGATTACCTCAACCGCGACGCATATTTCTGTGGTGTGCCGTACGGGCTACAAGATATCGAGTACGCACTACGGAGCATCCATCCAAACGGGACCCACGGCATCGCGCTGCACACGCGCGGCGTTTCGGCGGTAGAGAACATTCTGTTCAGCAAGTACCTTATGTACCGCGCGGTGTACTGGCACAAAACGGTGCGGGTAGCCACGGCGATGATCAAGAAGGCGGTACACTCGGCGCTATCAGCCGGGGCGGTAGAAGCGGAAGAGCTGTACCTGCTCGACGACGAGCTGTTTGCCGCGCGCTTCGCCGAGCACCGGTTCGCGCCGCTGCGATTGATCGGCAAGATGTATCGCCGTGAGCTGCACAAAACAGTCTTGGAGGTTCCGTTTCAGCCCGGTAATCCAAAGCACGCGCGCTTGAGCGACCTGCAGCAGCGTGCCGCGGTGGAGTGCGAGATCGCCCGCGAGCTCGGAGACCGCAGCGCACACCCAACCTCCGTGATCATCGACCTCCCTGAGCCGGTTTCGTTTGAGTTCTCCGTACCGCTCACCGGCGGCGAAAGCGATGCCTCATGCTTTGAAGGCGGAACGGTGTTCACTCCGCAGGTGGTTTCCGACTTCACGCGCACCCTGCGAAAACTGCGGTTTATCGTAGCACCGCAGTTGCGTCCCAAAGTTACCGACCCGGCCGCGCTTTTCGCTCCGTGGCTGTAGCGAGACCGATGGTTATGTACTAACGGTTATAGGCGTATTGTGAAGACCGTCCCCGAGTTGCGCTCAACGCGCAGGCAGGCGTTGATCTGATCAACCTCGGCTTGCACCAACTCCAGCCCGAACCCCTGTTCGGACCCGTTGTACACCGCGTCGGGCAGCCCGCGGCCGTCGTCGGCGACTCTAAGGGTAATCACACCGTCATGCTCGCGAAAAAGCGACACAGTTACGGTACCGCCGCCCCGCCCTTCAAATGCATACTTATACGCATTTGTGACCAGCTCGTTGACGATGAGCCCTACCGGTATCGCGGTTTCAACGGGCACCGTGATAGTTTCATGCCCAATATCACACTGAACCCGGCCTTTGGGAGGACGATACAAGGACGCCAAACCTCGACACAACTCACGCAGAAATGCGCAAAGATCAACCGCGCGGTAGTCGCCGGTTGCAAACAGAATGTCGTAGATTTTCAGCACACTGCGCACGCGACCCTCGGCCTCGCCGAGCGCCTCGCTGACTTCGTTCGAAACACCGCTTCCCGCCTGTAGTTGCAGCAAACCGCTGATTGTCGTGAGGTTATTCTTCACCCGGTGTTGCACCTCACGGAGAAGCGTTTCTTTCTCTTTCAGTAAGGTCTCGGCCCGGCGGCGGCTTTCGTATAACTCGGTAATGTCTTGCAGCAGTACCAACACCGAGCTCAAGCGCGCACTGTCGATTGAAACAAGCGTTATCATCACCCGACGGCCGTTGATTTCGACCTCCCCGTATTCACCGAGATTCTGCGCACGCTCGGAGACCTGAGCAAGCGCCGCCGTCACACGCTCACGAAGATCTTCCGACTGCAGTACCGCCGTGAAAGGGTGCGAGACCAACTCCCCATTGATACCACCGAGTAGGCGGCGGGCGTTCGCATTCGCGAGTACAATAACCCCGTTGGCGTTCAGTTCGAGAACACCGTTGGGACTGGCCTGGAAAAACGCCGCTAAGTGACGATTGGCCTCCAAGAGCTCTGCGGTGACCTCTCGTTTGAATAAGTTGTCCGCGCCGACTACGCGGCCACGATACTGTTGTGTTCGCCCGGCCGACAGATCTTCCAAAACCTTGAGCACTGATTGCCTCAGCTCCGCAAAGGGTGTCTTCGCCAGACATGCATCGACCAAATCCAACACCGGCACTTTCGGGTCCTCTACCGCAATCGCCGACAGCACCACCAAGAACGCGTTCTTAGTTTCAGGCTTGGCACGAAGTATTCGACACAATTCGTCTCCGTCGATCTCGGGCATAACACGATCGACAAAAAACACATCAGGCACCCACTCCTTGACCACCTCAAGCGCCGCCACTCCGCTCTCAGCGGTCATCACGGTGTATCCTGCAGGCTCCAGAATCTCAACCATAAACGATCTGAGAACTGGATTGTTGTCGGCAACAAGAACGGTACTGATAGGTTTCGGGATTGTTCCTTCGCGGCTCTGTGTCATATGTGCTCCCGCAGATTCTCTTGGAGCGCGCGAAACCGTCGCTCAAGCTCCTGATACCAATCGGTAAGCTCATCGAGCGTCTGACCCGTGGCCATAGCCGCCTGTATGGCGCGCGCCGCTTCCGAAACCCTGCTGAACTCCAGATTCTCAGCGCTACCGGCAATGTGATGCGCGATCCTGCTAACCTCGGAGGCTACCTGATCGGCTATCGCCGTGCGCAAGCGATCTATCTCAGGTTCGGTGGTTTCAATAAACAGCCTGCACAGGCGCCGGTAGGAGTCGGGCGGAATCCCGACTCTCTCGGCGCTTTTGGAAATATCAAGGCGCATGACACCTTGAAGTATAGCATCTGCGGCAACAGAATGCGAACCTACAGCGAGCGATTCAGAACCAATCCTAAACAGATGCCGGCGCGGTCGCTTACACGCCTTCTCTCTCGTTCGATTGATCCTGCGGCTTCTTTCGTATTAGACTCACGCGTGTAGGGCCAGCATGAAATTTTCCAAGCTAATGAAAGAACGTATTCGGAGAACCACGGTTCTGTTTCGCGAGCTGGGATACGAGGTCCATGGCGGCGAGATGCACGAGGACAGTTACTCCGCAGGCTTTGAGAACGAGGAAGGGTTTCAGGGCGGGGTGTTCATAGACCGTGAAAGCAAGTTCTTGGAGGTAGGCTTTACCTTCGCCTTTTCCCCCGCTCTCGGCCCGTTCCTGCGCGACCGTATGGAAGAGCTCATGCAGGTGTGTTACGAATACGGTTGTTACTTGAATCTGCAAAGCGGTGCAACTGAGATCACGTTTTCGCTGTTTTCCAAGCTGTATTACGCCGGGTTGAATTATTTTGCATTAAAAGAAACACTCCGTGATTTCCGGGAGGCGGTCGAGGCGGTACAAGAAGTACTGGAGATCCCGACTCAAGGAGTGATCGATGGAGATCATTAATCTCATGGAGAGAGAAGTGCGCCGCGTCGTGAATCAGCTCTGCGATGAGCTCGCGCAAGCAGGCTCCGGCCCCGGCTACTGTACTTCCTCCCAGTGCCGCCTCGATGCAACCTGTTACGTACTCAACCGCATTGCCCCGCGGTACGTCACCTCCAGTCGCGGAGCTGCACACGCCGAGCACGACTATCTGCGCAATCCCCAACTCCAGATCGATATTCTGCGGCTGGCAAATGAGGGTCTTCGGAGGGTCACCACAATTCAGCGAGCATACCGGAACCCAAAAAACATCGAGGAGGGCCACCAGAGCGGTCCGGCTTTCAATTTCCCAACCATCACCGGCCGCCTCTTGAACGGCGAAACCTTTGCGCCGGTTTCCGGTGTTGAGGTGGAGCTCCACCAGAAACACGGGTTAGTCCGGATGATAGATCCTCGCTGGCCGAACCCGTATCGCATCGACCCAACGAGCGCCGGGTGTTTCAGTTTCTGGCCGAAGCCGTTCGCTGCCTCTGATTACCAGGAGAGTCGGCGCTTCGATTTCGAGCTCTCGGTAAGAGCCGAATGGCTCGACCCGTTCCACCATTATTTCTCGCTTGAGCTCAAGGCCCACGCAAGCAATAACGACTCGCAGCAAATCTTGCAAGACTACAGTTTGGGCGAGCTGTACGTAATACCAGCCGATTCCACTCAGTAATGCTCTGAGGTAATTGAAACGTCCTGCACCCGACCAACCGACTCATCCTCGATGAACGTAAGCACCTTCTGCATCACCGATTCGCCGAACTGCCTGGAGTTCGAGATTATCGCCCCGCCGATCTGGGTGAACATGAGACTGTCGTGCAAATCGACCTCGGCCGCGGTAATCTTGTAGCGATGCTGTAACCGCTCCTTGAGCGACTTGACGATACGTCGCTTCTCCTTAATCGATGTAACTTCCGGCAACTCGAGAATAATTTGAATCATCGAGACAACCATACAAACTACCTGTTAAAGCGCTCCCTCGTCTTCATGGGAATCACGGTTTCGTTGTAGGCGCGCGCCAGGCGAAACGACTCTTCATCGGCGTAGCGCTCAGGAACCTCCACCGCACGACTGTACTCCCAGTCTTCTAGCCCGCGGCGCATCATCACCAACGGATAGACCACGCTGCGAGCGAAGCGCCGCTGATACACGAACCCCATTAACGCAACCGCGACTAGTGCCATCGATAGAAACACCAACGTGGTTTGCGCCACGGTTGCATTCAGCGGCCGTATATCAAAGAACACTGCGGTCCGACCCTCTTCAAGGTATCCAAAATCTACAGGGCCGAACTGCCGTTCATAGTAGGTATTCTCGTAGCGCGAATACTGCGTGCGCTGATTGGACCTCACAATCAGTATCGCCGGCTCCATTCCGGTCACGCGCTCTAACTCGGCGCCGTTCTCAGCACGCGCCGCATTATGACCGGCGAGGTGCTGCACCGTGGCGGCGTAGCGGCGTTCGGCATTGCGCTCGACCCCGCTCGGATCAATGAACGACGACCATAGCGTTGTAATTACCGCGATCACCACGATAGCATTAACGGCCAAGGACGTAGCCAACCCGCCGTGGCGGCGAGCCGTCAGCACCGCGCTTTCGTGGCCTCCTTCGAACACCGGCAACACGCGCAGAATACGCAATAGCGCCGCAATCCGGAACGCAGCAGCCGTACCAAACACTCCGGCAAGGCCACTCAGCGGCAAGCCTCCGATAGTAACCGCGATAACGGCCGGGCCCGAGAATAGGACTACCACGGGAATTGAGCTCAGAAATGCAACCCAGCCGCGCTCGCGCAGCAGGTAGCGCCCGAGCCGACGATGTAGGGTGGCGGCATAAAATCGGGTAAGAAACTCAACCGTAAAAAACACATCCAAGCCGAAACCAACCAGCAGCAAAACGTACCGTTCCTGCCATCCACGACCTATAACCATCGCCAGATTCTCGAGCACAACTTGGGCGACCGTTGCAACCACCGCCAGGATCACGATTCCCTGCAAAACTGTCGTCAATTTGGTTCGCATCTTGTCATCCTTCCGAAACCGCCGGCTCCGTTTGTGCACACGTACTCAGCGGGATATAATTCACACTACCATCGTCGAAACGTGGCTACGGAGAATACAGGCCTCTGTTTGAAACGCGCAAAATGTCGGGGAAATAATACACTGCTGGTGGTTCGAATAACAACCCTGCTCATCACCCTGAGCGTCGCTCTCATCCCGGCACTCGCGGCACCGCTCCGCAGCCACGCTCAACCCGAATACGACGAGCTTCCACCTTCACAGCGGCCCGACCTGCGCATAGAAGCTGCCGAATCGCTGTTCGACGCGCAACTCGACGACACCGCTGTTGATCTGTTTATCCAAGGTTCCTGGACTAGCGGTATACGCGGCGCTTACGGGATCGCGCTTCACCCGCCTCTGGGACCCGCCGGGCGGCGGTTTACACCCGGCTACCAGTTTCCCGGAATGGAGAGCATCCCCTTCTACAACTTCGTCGATCTCACGGTCTCCCTGTGGCTCTATGAGCGCTTCTTCTTCGAGACGACTTTTATCGATGAGTTTCGCGTCTATTCCTTGATTCTCGGGTACCAGGGCCGGGAGGATGAGTTCGTTCAGTCGGTGCAGCTCGGGAACGCCAATTTTTCGATCTCCGAGTACCCCTACCTGCGCTTCGCCGAGGCAACCGAGCCGAGTCCCGGCGCATCGGCACTATTTGAGACCGCCAACACGCGCCACGAGCTTCTGCTGCGCTACGAGCCGACCGGCACGCAGAGGGCGCTTTTCATCGGCATGAATGAGGTCGCAGAGCGGCGTATCGCGCCGAGCCGCTTCATCGAGGGGCAGTATTTCGTGCTCCCGGACGAGAACGTCGAGGATCTGCGCGTATACATCGAGGACAAAGACGGCGCCTTCAGCGCCAACGTCAACAACCGAACGCGCTTCTTCCGCGAGCTCGACCTCGACGAGGAAAGCGCCTACTCCAAGAGCGAGGGGTATGTGTTCTTGCGCGAGCCCGCCGAGGGACGCGTGCTGGTGTATTACGAGAGAGACGGTCTATCAGTTGGCCACGAAAACCTCGGCGAAAACGCGCTCGTGGGCGACCTCGACACCAGCTCACGACACTTCATCGACCCGGACAGCTCAAGCAACTTCTCCTTCGAAGAATCCGAAACATATTACGGGCTCGACCTCCGCAATCTGGAAGTGCCGATCGACGGCAGAGACGCGCTGCTGATCTACGATCCCGGGGCCTTCAACCCGTTTGAGATGCAGAATCACTTCAGCCTGCAGGGGCTCGACGTCGATGAGGATACCGAGTTCG
>PWQX01000240.1 GCA_003556605.1 Spirochaetaceae bacterium | reverse complement strand
CTCAGGCCATGAAGCGGAGCCACATGAACAGTGGCGAAGCTGAGAACACGAGAACCATGAACCGGGGACAATTCCATCATTTGCTGCTCGACGGTTGTTTCAAAACAGACCTGCCTGGTTTGTGAATTAGTGACTCTTATTTTTGCCTTGCTGACACAATAGTTAAGCCTATTTGTATTATAGATCCTCAAGAGTCACAGTTCTTCCTGCTCGCTCTCTAGCCCAGATAGTGATTTACGATTATGTCTGCTGACTTTTGCATTTGAAGCCCGGCATTTTCAAGTGCTTATTCCTCGGGCTCTTCCATCACAAGCATTTAGACTCTTCTGAAAGACGACTCTGCGTTGATTTCAGCAGCAGAGAGCCTCATAGTTTTGACAAATGATTTTGATCAGTTCTTGCTGGTCTTCAAGCGAACCGAGCAAAGCATCTATTTGCTTCTTTCTTCATTGTCCTATGAAGCCTCCCCAGCAAAGTAATAGGCCCTGCTGCGAATCTAATATCTGCATTGAACTTTGAAGTGTCCATACAGCATTACATACATGGGCTTGCTTGTGACTTCAGTTGAACTCAAAGACAGGATGAACGAGACCGAGTATGACTCAAATCAGACAACACTACACAGCAACTCGTCCAGAATCTCCGCTTTCTCTTTCTTACTTGCTTTTCGGTATCTCTTTGAGTATTTCTGAATGTTCTCTGCCATGCTTATTCTCTTCATCATCTCGCCTGTCTTTGTGCGTAGTCCAGACGATTATGCTTGTTAGCATAGTTTGAGATCACCATGCCTCAACCGCACATTGTAGAGTACCCGCTAGATTTATTACAGAGTGTGCTATAATGTCGCGGTTATGCATATGCGTGAAATGCACGAAGCTAACCGTAAGCACTGGGACGCTGCTACGCCTAAGTGGCGCGAACTAGACGAGGAAGGCTGGCGCCAATGTCCCGAACAGCCTTCGGTTGCCTTTGAAGGAAAGGCTCTAGACATGATACATGAGTTCATCGGGAATCTGCACGGCAAAACTGTTTGCGTAGTAGGCAGCGGTGATAACTACTCCGCTTTTGCACTCGCCTGCTTGGGGGCGGTCGTGACCTCGATCGATATCTCTGAGCAACGGCTCAAAGTAGCAGAAGAACGGGCTGACATACTCGGTCTGGATATCGATTTTGTCCGCTGTGATGCAGCAGAGCTAACACCAATACCGGGTGCGAAATTTGCCCTCGTGTGTTCTACGAACGGATTCTTTGTTTGGATTGCTGACCTCATGAGGCTCTACTCCGTGATAAGTCGAGTACTCAAGCCGGGTGGCTACTATATCTTCTGGGATATTCATCCCTTCATGCGACCTTGGAAGAACCAACGAACCATTGAGATGGAGAAGCCCTATTTCCAGGCTGGCCCGATTCGATGTGAGGAGGAAGGTCATATAACGTACAAGTTCCACTGGACACTGGGCGATATCATGAACTCCCTGCTGGAAGGGGGGTTGGTTCTCCGCCGAATCCTGGAGACATCGGCACAGGATCCACGTTTCTGGCAGGGGGAATCATACGGCAAAGATAGCGATGACAGTCTTCTTCATTGGCAGAACAACGCGCGGGCCGGTCTGCCGAACTGGTTGACCATAGTTGCGCAAAAACCATCGACTTAAGATCACAAAAGGGTGGATTGTTCAATTAAATGGTGACCTCTCTCTTGTTTAGGAAGTAAGAAAATGAATGGAGAAAACGGGGTCAGACTCTTTTTTTTGGTTATCGGCAATCTTCAGTATTTCTGCGAGGCTTGGCTTAGATTCTGTGTGTTTCAGATAATTGAAAAGTGGACCGCTCCACGCAGAAGAGACCTGATAGATTAGAGCGCATATAGCGCTTGTGGCTGATGCTGTATAGGTAAGGTGTATGGAATATAGCAGGATTGCAGAGTCAAAACGGTCTTCTCAACGCGCAGCACAGCTTCAAGTACCTTGTTCATATCTCATTGTCTTTATGCAAGATGATATCGTCGGATTCCATCCGAAGGGCACAGCAATGCTGTTGCCCCTACGCAACTATTGATAACGTTTTTGATCTTTGTAGTGACGTAAGTCCGGGTTCTCGAACGTCTTCTCTTGCTATAACCTGTAACCTTTAACTGCCCCATAAACCTGCTCTTCCTAGACCCTCTACCTGCATCTCAACCCTCTACCCTTGTTCTTACAATACCCGCTCCGTACACAGGAGCAGCGATTCAAGATGCTTTGCACATATTTTTGCAGGTTACTCTTAAATCAGTAATGTTGATTGTACTGCAGCGTTTTGGGTATGATGAGTGTATCCCGGAGATGCGATCGCTGCTTCATGAAAAAGCAAATCCTTGATCTGGATTTGAGGGTGGGGAGGGGCTTTAGTTTTCTGAGCGATAATCCCGAAGAGCGGTGGAATACGGTCAAGGA
Source organism: Spirochaetaceae bacterium (assembly GCA_003556605.1). Classification (GTDB taxonomy): domain Bacteria; phylum Spirochaetota; class Spirochaetia; order DSM-27196; family SLAA01; genus B1Sed10-166. The sequence goes on along the minus strand of PWQX01000240.1, from coordinate 4,712 downwards.
GGCTGTTAAGGCTGATGAAAAAAATAAGAGAAGGCCTTGAGTGCGGTTATAAGTTCAAGCCCGCTGATGAGAACAGGTGCTGCAGGAACTGCAAAAACTACCAGCCGGTGGATGAAACCAGGGGTATATGCTATGAGTATGAGGTGGTCCCATACGGCGGATGCAAGTATTTTGAGCCAAAGACCAAGTAGATTCAATCATTGCCATACTGTTGGCAGCGAGGTTTTGTTATTATGAGTGTAAGGTGAGCTTGATGAAGCTTCAGAGATTGCTTCTAACATTATTTTACATGCAAAACCGTGAATGGGTAAGGATTTCGGAACTCACCGAGCTCCTGGAAGTGTCCAAGAGGACGATTTACAGAGACATCGATGAGCTCAGGACTGCGGGCGCTGATATTGAAGGCAGACTGGGTGCAGCCGGCGGTTTTCGCTTGTCCAAAGATTTCAAACTGGAAAAGATCGTCTTCAGCAGTCAGGAACTCATGTCCATAATTTTCTCCACAAGGATTTTGTCAACCTTTAAAGGGACTGAATTTGCCAGACAGGCCGATGAGTTCAGTGAGAGGCTGGAGAGGATATTTGGAGTCGCTGCAGTTGAAAAGCGGGAATTAGGCGGTAGAGTCCTTATTGATGCGGAAGACAGGTTTCACAAGGCGGACAATCAGTGTAAACTGCGTATATGTGAGAATGCGGTATTCCGTGAGATTTCAGTCAAGGTGGTGTATGAGAGCCCCTTTTGTCAAAAGCTGTCCACCGTCGGCAGGGTCAATCCCTTTGGCCTTATCAACAAGGCGGGCTACTGGTTTCTTGTGGGATACTGCCACGAACTCGAAACTTACCGGGCATTTAATCTGACCTACATCAAGGAAATCAACGTGACCGGAGAGCATTTTTCACGAGACCCCTCTTTTGACCTTGAAACCTTCTGGGAGAGGGTCAAGCCCGGATAGAATCAATCAGGGAGGATAATGGGATGCCTGAAATGCCGGAAATATACAGGTTGTCTGAGCAGATGAACCGTGAACTCAGGGATAAGACAATCAGGAATGTTCATGTGATCCAGGAAAAGTGCATCAACATGCCCGCCACCCATTTCAAAAGTATTCTGGAGGGGAAGCGTATTGCACAGGTTACCTCACGGGGGAAGTGGGTTAATATAGAGCTTGAGCCTGATTACCTGCTTCTTTTAAGCCTGGGCATGGGAGGAAATGTGGTCCTGCATGAAAATGAACAGAGCCTGCCCTGACTTCCTTCCGCAGTACTCTGCACGAGCACGCGATAGAAGAGTTCAAGAGACTTGACAAGAGACTAGTGCAGGAGGCTCCCCGTAGGATTATCAGTGAGCTACGTTCTCGACGCCCTGATACTGGATTCGCAAGTCCACGGAGTTCCGGTCTCAGCATTCTGCAGCGGGAGATCCAGAAGAAAAGGAGGCACATGTCTTTGCGCCGTCTGTTTTCCACAGTGCCTGACTCGCTTCAGAGTCTGAAGCCCTGCTTTTTGATGAGCCCCCTATCGGTCGCTTCTTACCTAGCTCCAGGCCAGATGAGATTCGACGTTCTTCTGTTCGATGAAGCATCGCAAATCATGCCTGAGGATGCCATAGGGAGCATACTGCGCTCTCCTCAAGTGATTGTGGTCGGCGATACCAAGCAGTTGCCACCCACAAGATTCTTCGCGACTCTCGAAGGTGACGAACCACAGGACGACGAGTTGTCACAGGATGAGGTTCTCGATTCCATCATGGAGGAAGCCATAGTAGCATTTGGTGGACGCGAAAAGTCGCTACTCTGGCACTACAGAAGCAGAGATGAATCACTCATCGCCTTCTCGAACTACTACTTCTACAACAACAAGTTGATCACCTTTCCGTCTGCGTGCACGCATACTCGTCCCATGGGCATTGAGTTTGTCCGAGTGCCTGACGGGGTCTATGATAGGAGCAGAAGCAGAACTAACAGACGGGAAGCAGCGCGGGTAGCCGAACTTGTCTACGAGCACTACAGGCAATGCCCTGACCGAAGCTTGGGAGTCGTGGCCTTCAGCCTGGCCCAGGCGGACGCAATTGATGCAGCTGTTGAGGCATCACGACAGCTAGATCCCGGATTCGACGGGTGGTGCAATGCAGACTCACATGAGCGTTTCTTCATAAAGAACCTCGAAAATGTACAAGGGGATGAGCGCGATGTCATGTTCTTTAGTGTTGGGTATGGTCCAGATGAAAGTGGCCAGATAAGGATGACCTTCGGCCCTCTGACTTATGCAGAGGGCCGACGTCGTCTGAATGTGGCGATTACCAGAGCCAGAGAGCACATCAAGCTGGTCAGTTCTTTCGACCCGTCGCAGTTGGACCTGAGCCGCATTCATACTGAAGGAGTTCGTCTGCTGAAAGAGTATATGGAGGTAGCCAAACACGGGGTCGATGCAATCCGGCGAGCTGTATCAACACATGAAGGTGAGTCTGAGTCTCCGTTCGAGGAAGAAGTCTTTGAATCATTGAGAGAGAAAGGGCTCGAAATGCGCAAGCAAGTCGGAGTATCGGGTTACAGGGTTGATCTGGGTGTACTGGACCCCAGCCACCCGGGGCGCTTTCTGCTGGGCATCGAGTGCGACGGCTACACATATCACTCATTCAGGACCGCTCGAGATCGTGATAGACTTAGACAGCAAGTCCTTGAAGCACTGGGCTGGAGAATCCATCGCATCTGGTCACGGGATTGGGTGAAGAACCGTCAGGTGGAGCAAGACAAGGTGCTTGAAGCCGTCAAGGAGGCCAAATCCAGATGTGAGGCAAGAGACAGGACGGTTGACTACATACTGGTGGAGCCCAGTCCGACTGACGTTAAGGTCAACCATACCGACAGTGCCCAATCCTCATCCGACACCGCCGTATCTGGTAGCGGTATCATCTCAGAACCACAACAAGACAACTGCCCTCCAGGCGTGTCGGTCTATGAGCGCACCCCTATCGCTGTCTTGCGCCCAAGCTACGAATTTGGTCTTGACGTCAAGACGATCGCCGACGTCATCCAGAAAGTTGTTCACAAGGAAGGACCTATTCACACAGTGGAAGCAGCTAGAAGGGTAGCAGGGCATTGGCAAATCGAGAGAGTAGGACACAGAGTTCTGGCTCGCGTAGAAGCTATAGCCCGGTCATGCTGCCCGTTGGTGGTTGCGCGCGGGGATTTCCTCTGGCCCGCAGACATGCAGGAGGCACCCGTCCGGGTGCCGGCTCCTGATGACGAGGTGAGACGAATCGAGACGATTCCACTGGAGGAGATCCAACAGGGTGCGCTGATCGTAATGAAGCGGTCTTTCGGTATGGCCAAGCATGACCTTGTTCGTGAGACTGCAAGGCTGCTCGGGCACGCTCGAACGGGAGCCAAGGTCCGTCGCCGAATTGAGGCTGGGATAGAGGGTCTTGTCCACCGAGGGATTCTCCATCAGAACGGAGATCGCCTTGGCATAGACGAAGCACGGGAGCGCCACTGAGCGGTCTGCGCTGGTGTCTGTGCACCCTGGCCGTAACTGTCAAGATCACAATCCGTCAACTTGTATGACGGCAAGGATTTGCTCTAATATTGAACAGGGGCCCAATGCCCAGAAGCCAATGAGAACACGAGGAAGATAAATGAGCTCATTGTCAGGGGTTCAGGAGAAGCTAGAAACCGATCCGGCGCGCTTTGTTGAGCAGGAGATCAAGCGCTTCGTACTGACAAGCCACGATAACCGCTTGTCGTTTCTCGATGATTATCTTATATGGGATGAGCCGCTGGTAGGTTTTGCGGACGGTGATGATCATATCTTCACCGAATACAAGACTATTATCGCGAGCGAGCACCTCACCCCTCGCGAGGCACTCGCTACAGCCTATGGCAGAAGTCTGAAAGGTATGCCGGCGCGCCTTTCGGTGATAAGCTGGATACTACCCGCTGCGGAGAAGACCCGAGAGTCAAACCGTGCTGAGTCGCGTGTTCCCAGCCGGCTCTGGTCTCACACCCGCTGGTATGGTGAGAAGTTCAATTTTGAGTTGCATTCACATGTAGTTGCCCTGCTTACCAGGGCTGGATATCTGGCTACCGCGCCATCTTCAGAGCCCTATTTCAAGGTATATACGAACGAAAGGGGGCCTTACTCTAATTGGTCGGAACGACACGTGGCTTATGCTGCTAATCTTGGCACCTTCAGTCTATCCGATGGACTCATCACTGAGCGTGGTATCGCCGTCCGTTGCGGCAGTGTGGTTACAAGCCTGGAACTACCGGCCAGTTCGAGAACAGCAGCTACTCCATACTCGAACTGCCTGTTCTATGTAGGAGTTAACTGTCGAGCTTGTATTAAGAGGTGCCCGGCTGAGGCCATTGATGAGAGGGGTCACGATAAGAACAAGTGCCTGCATTATCTGCGTGACATTGCTTACCCCAGGAAGTCATCCAGGGACGAATACCATGATGAAAAGAGCATAGCTGGTTGCGGCTTATGCCAGACAAAAGTGCCCTGTGAATTCCAAAGCCCAATACACAAAGTGAAGACGAAAACGAAGTAACAGTAAGACAAGGTCAACTGCACAAGAAGCCATCTTGGGTTTCTGTAGGAACAAACGGAACAGCATCATGCACTCGATGATATGTCGTATCAGGGGCTGTGCTTGGCCTGGTAGCCCCCACAGAAGCAGCTGCTTCGCTCCATCGGCTTCATTACACATTCTAG
>PWQX01000133.1 GCA_003556605.1 Spirochaetaceae bacterium | reverse complement strand
TTCGAAACCCATAGAAGGCGATCAGGATTGAGATCACCGTCAGCAGAGCGACTTTGGCGAAGACCCACGCCAAAGCCTCGGCAGTAACGTTGCCCTCGACACTGAGCCCGAACAGGACGGACACCATCACCGGGGCAGCGATATCCTCAAAGATCAACAGCGCTAGTTTGAACTCGCCTTCCGGAGTGGTTGTCCGCTTGGTTTCCTCCAGCATCTTCACCGTTATCGAGGAGCTGCTGGCATATGCAACTCCGCCGATTATGAGCGAGGACAGCAAGTCGAAACCGAACACGACTGCCAGAAACGCGCTCACCCCGAAATTGAGCACTATGTCCATCACGCCGACCCGCCAAACCCGGCGCGAAATACTGATCAGACGGTTAAGCGGGAAGCCCAAACCCAGCAGGAAGAACAGAAACACAATGCCCATCTGGGAGACATATTCAACAGCAGCGTGCTCGGCCCCGGAGAGGATACCGGACATAGCCAGCCCAAGAAAAACGTACGCCAACAACGAAGGTATCCGCAGTCGTTGAAAGAGGTAGCCGATGCCGAAAAACAGCAAGAGCATTATCCCGCCGACAAGAAATACATGCTCCAGATAGCCCATCAGCGTGCAACCTCCACCATTTCTTGCCCGACGAGAGCGCGTCGGCCGGGTGGTATCGCAGATTCCGCCGAAAGCCACCGGCGATTGGCGGCAATGTTAAAGCTCCAGAGACCCGTACACAACGAGAAGCTCCTCCACGGTCACCATCACGCCCGAACGTCCATTCATCTGGTCACTGATACATCTGACAACATCGTTGGCGAACGAACGGCCAACGTAGCCTTCGACGACAACAATCGTGGTTTGCTCTCTGCCCGACCAGAGGTCTGCAAACAAGGACATCTGGCCTAGGTAAGCTTTTGCACTCTCGGCGCTGGTGACCGTAAGCGATGCCGCGCCGTAGCCTGATAGCTCCTGCAGCAGCGCCTGTATCGATTCGGTATCCGGCAGATAGACCCGAAATCGGCACTGTGCTTCACCCAACTGATCCTGCGGTAGGGTGATCCGGCGTTGAACGGCGCCCCGCAGTGTCTGATCGGAGTCCGCGCCGCGCAGCTCAGCTCGGAAACTCTCGTCGCGAACTGCTCGTGATACGGCAGCCAGTAACTGCACATGCTGTGTGCGCGCTTGCGGCGGCCCCAAAATATAGAAGACGATGGTAACCGGTTCTCCATCCGGCGCAGCGAAATCAACCCCGCGTTGGTAAACGTGCAGGCCGAGCAGGAAATCCTCCATACCCGGGAGCGAGCAGTGCGGTACTGCAACACCGTGACCGATGGCGGTGGAAACGAGCTGCTCGCGTTCGCGTAATGCCGAGACAATTGCATTTCGATCAGCCTTAACAGCGGGGTGCTGCGAAGCCTCCGCCGCGATCTGCAGCATCACGCTGTCTCGATCCGCTGGTTGGTCGATAATCGAGAACGGGGTACAGTACTGTGTCGTCATGGCAGACGCTCCTTGTAATGACCAACTGTCTGCATGCTACAGTATCGGACGCAAAATGTGAATCGACCGCGCAGCTTGCCGCAGAGACCTGCAGAGGCGGTAGACGCCTCCCGCCTGACGCCTCCCGCCTGACGCCTCCGGCTGCGGCTGCGGTGGTATCACTGAGGCGCTGCGGACGGAAGAACTTGCGGGCGAGCATCCGACGATTTGGCGGTGAGGCTGCGCAGAGATAACGAAACCGTGCAAGGCAACCCGGGGGCGCCGCATTGCGGACGCTCGAACAGATCGAGCTTACAAAGATCTTTGCGAACAGTCCGGCTGACGAGTTTTCACGGCCATCCACGTTGATTTCCTCTCCCCTTGTCGAGCAGTTCCCTTTCGTCTTTCGTTATATTCCCGGTACCGATCGAGCACCGTTCCGCGAGCGGCCTCCCGTTTCGCCGCTCCCGGCTTACCTTGTGCACAACCGTTCGGCCTCACATACCCAGAAGCTCCTGACCCGCAAGAGATCCCCGCTCGGTGCGCAGCTGGTTGTACTCAGCGAGCATCTGATTGAAATCCTCTTCGCTCAAGCTGGCACCCTCGCCGGTCGCTGCGGTGAAGAACCGGCGCGGAAGTCTATCTTCTTTCGGCTCGATCCCTTCCCGCTGGTTAAACGCTCTGGTCGCCTGTGTTATCCCGTTTGCGAATCGTTCTAGCGTGGGTCGGTCATAGATCAACCCGGTACTTGCGGCGATCAACTCCGAAAGCTCGTCCCAGAGAATGAAGTCGCGGAAAAACCGGCAGAGGACCATGCAGTCGGATATCCCCGCGCGATCTTCGTAATCAATCATATGCACGGCTTTACCCGGGATGACGTCCTTTTCCACCTGGCCGGACAACTCCGCCTTGTAGAACGTTCCCCGCAGATGGCATGCTCCCCGGGCGGCAGTTGCGTACGAAAGCCCCATTCCCTTCAGCACGCGCGGGTCGAAGCCCGCCGGCTCAAGACCCTTTACGTGTACTGCAACCTCTTCCAGATCCAGCTCGGCGGCCGCCGACTTGATGCCGTTCGCCAGTACCGCGCCGACCCCTTCTCGACGCGCAATCAAGCGAAACAGTTCGGCCATTCTGTCGGGCTGGTTATAGTCTATGGGGAAATCGCTCTTGCCTCGCTTATACGCCTCAACCGCGAACCCTGCAAGATTGCCCGCGCTCATGGTGTCGATACCAAGGCGATCACATAGATCGTTGAGCCACACGACCTCTTCTAAGCTGTCAAGCTCGTTTAATCCGGCGAGGGCGTAGATCGTCTCGAACTCCGGACCCTCGATCTCCAATCCCGCGTGACGACCGTGGCGGACTATGCTGTGCTTCGTACACCGCAAAAAGCAGTACGGACAGCCGGTAGCGCGAACGTCGAAATTCTCGTTCATATACTCCGCGGACAGGTTCTCCCAACTCTCAAACCGTCCACGCGTCCAATAGCGCGTCGGAAAACAGCCTTGCGTATTGGTGATTGCCACTTGCATAGGAGTTCCCAGCTTGCGGTACGCCTCACTAACAGGGTTCTCACTGCCTGCTTGTGCAATCCGCTTATTGATATCGTTGAGCCGCTGCCGATCAGCCACATCGCAGCGCAGTGTACCGGAGAACACCAGGCCCTTAACGTTCTTGGACCCCAAGACGGCGCCGCAACCTCCGCGCCCCAGACTGCGCCAGCGTTCCACTTTGACGCATGCCATAGCAACCTGCTGCTCACCGGCAGGCCCAATGGTCAACGCGATGGATTTCTCCGGCGCCGATGCGAGCATTGCCTCTTCAGCCGCGTGAGTTTCCATTCCCCAGATCCGGTCCCCATCGACAAACGATACGCCGTGTTGGTCGAAGGTCAGGTAGACCGGCTGATCTGAGGCGCCCTCTATAACCACGGCATCTACTCCGCATCCCTTTATCAAGGCGGCCCCGCGCCCACCGCAGTAGGACTCCAGGAATCCCCCGGTAGCCGGGCCTTTGGTGCAGATTCCGAATCGTGCGCTTCCCCAGACGGTGGTGTCGCTCAACGGCCCAGTGGTAATGATGAAACGGTTCTCCGGAGAAAGCGCTGCCACCCCTCGCGGATTCTCCCGGCGCAGCAGATAGGTACCAAGTCCTTTGCCGCCGAGCGTGGCGGCCGGCACCTCGTCGGGCAGGTCCTCATAGCGCCAGCCGCGGCGCTCAAGATCAACGAACAACACCCGATTGTGGAATCCTTTCATGCTCTCCTCCAATGCTCTGCCGTACGCATTTGCGCTGCTGAAACAACGCTTGTACGTCCGGCACCGTGCTCCGGTGCGCGCTCGTGCGGCTGAAACACACCGCAGTATCGTGTGATGCAGCGCCGGTAGTGTAGTACGGCCCCAATAGCCGGTCAACCTTTCGCGTTAATCTGTCGCGCTGCGCGCTGAGCATCGTTTGCATCCTAAGCGCTTCATGCACGGCCGTTCAACACAGCCGCTAAGCTCAGGTGCAGAACAGTGTGCCGGGAAAGGCGCGATTGCGGTTTTTGTTGCACGGGTGAGAGTCTCGCTTTACACTGTTTCTTTTGATAGAAGCTCGAAACAGATTTCCCGTATGGTTGGGACAGTACATTCCCAAGGAGGAGTAATCGCGATGAGCGAGCGTGAATCGGCTGCTGTGCAGGATTGGGCAAGGAGCATTGAAGGCGACCTCGAAAAAAACAATGCTCACAAGATCAGTATTAGAATCAATGGCGCCCGGCACGAGTTCGAATCGGGGCGCGAGATACAGCCGATGGACACCCTCGCGTTTCTGCTCAAAGAGAGGCTCGGTCTGACCGGCTTGAAGGTTGCCTGTGATGAGGGCGCCTGCGGAGCGTGCACGGTTATCATGGACGGTCAAGCCATTCTCTCGTGTATGACATTAGCGGTCGAAGTCGACGGTCACGATATTCTGACTATCGAGGGCTTAGAAAATGACGACCCGGTTGTGCGTTCCTTTGCCGAACAATGCGAGCCCGGTTACGGGACAGCCATGCAATGCGGGTTCTGCACACCCGGGTTCGTGATGGCCGCCAAGGCCGTTTTAGACGAGAATCCCAACCCCACCACAGCGGAGATAAAGGAAGCTTTGTCGGGCAACCTCTGCCGCTGTGGCTGTTATGCTGCGATAGTGCGGGCCGTTCAGGCGGCCGCAACCAGAATGAATGCCGGACGGGTGGAAAAATGAAAGAGTTCAAGCAGCGTACCAATTACAGATATGTGGGAACTTACCGTCCCCGGGTAGACGGCTGGGAAAAAGCGGGCGGAAGCGCCGAGTTCTTTGACGACATCGCGCTGAAGAATCGGTTTCCCGGGCTGCTCCATGCCCGAGTCCTGAGAAGCCCCTACGCCAACGCGCGCATTAGGTCCGTCGGCACAAGCGAAGCCGAGAAATTGCCCGGCGTGCACGCCGTACTCACCTACCGGGACCCGGAAATAACGGCTCTGAAGCCGACCAACTTCGCCTGGACTCCCTTCTTCAGTATTTCCTATAAGCGGATGCTCTGGCCGACCTACAAGGACCGCAGAATCCTCAGCGACCGCGTGTGCTGGGTCGGCGATGAAGCCGGGGTGGTGGTAGTCGCCGAGACTGCGGCAATTGCCGAGGATGCCCTCAAGATGCTGGATGTCGATTGGGAGGTGTTGCCGTTTGTCCTGGATCCGCTGGAGGCGCTGGACCCCAATGCTCCCGTGATTCACCCTGAGGTCAATCCCGACGGGAATAAGATTCCGACAAGTCCCTATTCCGAGTCGGATGTTTTCATCAACAGAGGCGATGCCGGGAAAGCCCTCTCCGAAGCAGAGATAGCGATCGAAGCGCGTTCGCTCTATCACAACGCAGAGCACGGATGCTTGGGCACTCGTGGCTGTCTGATGACCTGGGAGAAAGACCAATTGACGTGCTGGACGAGCCATTACCAGGCCGACCAGACGCGGATGCACATCACACAGATGCTGGGTTTGCGCATGGATAAGGTGCGCGTCATCAATCCCTACATCGGCGGCTCGTTCGGCAGGGGCAATGTGGGAGAGCAGGGCTATTTCATCTTCACCGCCCTGCTGGCTATGAGGACCGGGCGGCCGATCCTCTACAAGCACACGCGCAGAGAGGATTTCCACGATACCCGTACTGCGGTCAGCTACACCTGCAGGATGGGCGCGACGGGTGAAGGCAAGATTACCGCCTGTCATTTCCAATCTCTCGGTGATTCCGGGGCTTACGTGGATCATTCGATGGCAGCCGTGGATTTTGTCCCCAGAGAGTTTGCCGAAGCCACGCTGGCGCATATCCCAAACCTCAGAATGGAGACTGTAAGCGCGTACACCAATAAAATTCCCGGCGGATGTATGCGGGGTATAGGGAACAATCAGATAAACCTGGTATTCGGCATAGCTTTGGACGTACTGGCCGAGAAGTTGGGCAAGGACGCTGTAGAGTTGTCTATCCAGAACTTCGGTCACGAGTGGGGCGAGGTCCCCGATAAGAGCCTGGAGGCCGTACTGCAGGAAGGGGCGAGACGAATTGGCTGGAAAGACCGGACGCAGCCGGGTGCAGGCCCCGTCTATGACGGCGCCAAGAAGCGCGGAATCGGCTTTTCGCTTCACAACGGGTGGCACGCCGCCTGGCAGGAGTTGCCGCGCGGCCACATTCAGGTGTCGGTTAGGATAAACCCGGATGGCACGGTCATTCTGGATGCTCCCACGGCGGAAACCGGACCGGGCTCCAATTCCTGCGGCGTGTTCGCGTGTGCCGAGGCTCTGAGCTTTCTGGGAGTCGGACCGGATGACATCACGTGGCTGTCAAAGACTGATACCCAAAGAGGCTTGAAGGATCAGGTTCAAACCGACAGCGGGGTCGCTTATGTGCATGCCGAGATGATGCCGCGGCTCGCCGAAAAAGTCAAAGAACAGGTACTGGCGCTAGCGGCTCCCCAATTTGAAGTTGATCCCGATGAGCTTGTTGTCGAGGATGGGAGGATATCCGTCAAGGGGAATCCTGGAAAAGAAATGACCGTAGAGGACCTCTTCTGGGAAGGCGACCTGGTTCCTATTGCGGCAACGGTAAGCGAAACACTTCCGGAAGAGGTGACCGGCACCCCGTTCTGTGCAACCTTTGTCGAAGTCGAGGTAGATACGGAGACAGGTGCTGTCCAAGTGCTCAAATCGGTGGTAATTCATGATCCCGGCACGGTCATGTACGCGTCCGGAGCGGAGGCCCAGCAAGTTGGGGGCCAGGCCATGGCCATCGGGGAAACGCTTACCGAGGAGATCGTCTACGACAAGGCAACCGGCATTCCGCTCAATTTCAACTGGATTGACTATAAATTGCCCACCATGCTCGAAATGCCTGAAGTTGAGCCGGTCCTCCAGGAGGTTTGGAAAGGTGCCGGCGAGTACGGCGCGTGCGGAATCGGTGAATCTGTCACGACATGTGCGCCGGCTGCTATTTCCAACGCAATCTACAACGCCGTCGGCGTCAGAGTCAGTGAAACTCCCTTCAAACCGGAAAGAGTCCTTGCCGCTTTGAACGGAAGATCACAGGGCGAGTTAAACAGGGAGCCAAAATGATGCCAACAGAATCAGTCAAGCACATTAACGTAACGTCTCTCGATGAAGCCGTTGATGCTCTGGGGAGGTATGGCGCGGCAGCCTGTCCCATAGCCGGTGGTACGGATGTGCTCGGCACGCTCAAGACCAAGGTGCATCAAAGGTATCCCCAAGCGCTGATCAACCTTAAAACCATCGACGGACTATCCTATATACAGGAAACCGAAACATCCCTGAACATCGGCGCTCTGGCTAGGCTCAGTGATATCGCCGATAATCCGACTGTTCGGGACAAATGCAAGATTCTCGCCGAGGCTGCGAAGTCGGTCGCGTCACCGTCTTTGCGGCGGATGGGGACTATAGGCGGCAATCTCTGTCAAGAACCTCGGTGTTGGTATTACCGCTACCCCGAGAACGCGTTTCATTGCACGCGTAAGGGCGGCAAGTACTGTAACGCTCTGACCGGGGAGAACCAGTATCACTCCGTGTTCGGGTCGGTGAGGCCCCAGACACCTCCCTGTTCTTCAGAGTGCCCCGGCGAGATCGATATTCCCTCCTACCTGAACGAGATCAGGCAGGGGAATTGGCACGACGCCGCCAAGATACTGCTTGACGCCAATCCCATGCCGGCTGTAACCGGCCGCGTTTGTCCTCACTATTGCGAACAGGAGTGCAACAGGGGCGAGTTCGACGAAGCCGTGTCCATCAGGGGCATAGAGCGGTTTCTGGGCGACTACATTCTCGAACACGCCGCAAGCGTTATCCCTGCGCCGGAAGTTGAAAGCGGCCGGACTGTCGCGGTTGTCGGCTCCGGTCCGGCCGGGCTTTCCGCAGCGTATTATCTGAGGATGCGCGGGCATCAAGTAACCGTGTTTGACAGAATGGAAGAACCGGGCGGACTGCTAACCTATGCCATACCGAGCAACCGATTGCCGAAAAGCGTTGTCAAGCGAGTAGTCAAGGTTCTCGAAGATACGGGAATCGAGTTCAGATTGAAGGACGATGTGGGAAAAGACGTAACCGTTCAGAATCTCCGGGATGAGTTCGACGGCGTTTTTCTCGCACTCGGTGCGTGGATTCAACCCCCCATAGATCTGGATGGGGAAGAGCTGACGAAATCCGGCCTTGAGTTCCTTGCAAACGTGAAAAGCGGTGTTCAAGAAACACCCGGCAGGCGGGTCGTTGTTATCGGCGGCGGGAACGTCGCCGTTGACGTCGCCATCACAGCTGTGCGTCTCGGCGCCGAGAGCGTAACTCTCGTTTGCCTCGAATGCTGGGAGGAAATGCCGGCGCTTGAGGTGGAAATCAAGCAAGCCGTGGAAGAGGGAGTGAAGATCATGTCCTCCTGGGGACCGAGCAAAGTATTCCACTCCGCAGGAAGCGTCACCGGCGTAGAGCTCGTTCGCTGCAGCTCGGTCTTCGGTGAAAACGGCTGTTTTGACCCCGATTACGATGATTCGGTCAAGACGACTCTGGAGGCCGACCAAATTGTCAAGGCGACAGGCCAGAGAGCTGACCTCTCGTTTATGGACCCTGAGTTTGCTTTGAAAATAGAGCAAGGCTTGATAAGCATAGACACCGAAACTCAGCAGACGAGCATCCCGGGTATTTTTGCCGGAGGCGACATAACAAGCGGTCCGGCGACGGTAATTCAGTCGATAGCTTCCGGCAGGAAAGCGGCCGGCGCCATTCACAGCTACTTCGCTAACGGACAGGCTGCTACTACCGGCGAAGAGCTTACCGGCGAGGAGACCGAACAGAACAGCGTGTCGCTGCTGAGATTCGGGAGCGACAGCCTTATCAGGACAACACGGGCAGGAATGCGTGAGCTTCCGCCTGCGCAGAGAAGCGTGACGTCAGAGGACACTCTGGGTTTTGACAGACCCCAAACGGAGAGTGAAGCGGAGCGCTGTTTCAACTGCGGTTGCGTCGCGGTCAATGCCTCTGATATTGCCCCGGCTCTCGTGGCTTTGGATGCGATCATAAGAACCACTAGAAGAACAGTGGAAGCCGGCGAGTTGTTTTCCGTAGGGCCGAGAAACACGACCGTGCTCGGCCCGGACGAGCTGATATGCGAGATTGAGGTTCCGGCGCAGGGAGCGGGCAATGGGTCGGCTTATCTGAAGTTTCGAACACGGCAGTCCATCGATTTCCCGATTGTCAGCGTTGCTGTCGTTTTGCATCGGGATGAAAAGGTCATCAGCGATGCCAGAATTGTGCTGGGGGCTCTTGCGCCCATTCCTATACGGGCCGCAAAAGCCGAAGAGTTCATGAAGGGGAAAGAGCTGAATGAAGAAGTCGCCGCGTCTGCAGCCGAGATCGCTATTCAAGGGGTACTGAGTCTTGAAAAGAACCGATACAAAGTGGATGTCGCCAAAGCGCTTGTGAAAAGAGCTGTTCTCTCAGCAGCAGCCCAAACCCTTGTGAACTGAAAGGCGACCGGCACACCCGCAGTCTTTACTGAGTTTTGACTAGCTCTGAGTCGCCTCTTAACAATCATCGAGTACCTTCGAAGATATCCTACACGAGGAAAGGAGGACGACATGAGAGTTAAGCATTTCGCTGTCGTTATCGCACTCGCGGCGCTCGTGCTGATGCCGCTCACTGCCCAGGTGCAGCCGGGGGACGCCGAAGACAAGACCGCCTTGGATGTGATTGAGGAGCACGAGGAGCTCACCATAGCTTATGACCTCTTTGCTCCGGAGTTCGGTGAATTTCTGGACGGAGAGGAACAGCTTGCGTTGTTTGCTCCCACTGACGAGGTGCTGGAGGGCGTAGATGCCGAAGAGCTTTCATACGAAGAGATCGAATCGCTCTTTCATCGGCATATGACAACCGGCATAGCCACCGAGTATCCGATTGAGTTCATTGAGTGGTTTGGGACAGCCGACGGAGCGGAGATCGCGGTGTACGTAGAAGATGAGACCGTGACGCTGAACGATGTCGCCGCCGTGGTGGAGGCCATCCCTACAACGAATGGCGTCGTGTATGTCATCGACCAATCGCTTGAGTCGTAACAACGCCAGATAGTGAGACCACTCACCTTACCCGGCCCTTCCTTTCGGAAGGGCCTTTTTGCATGTGCGCCTCGGGCGGCGGGCTATCTACGCGACAGCGATTACCGGACAGACGCCGATTTGAGTTCCGGCGGTCTGGCGCGCAGCCGAGGCGGCGCGGCAGATCGCAACGCCCGGCTGCACTGTGTGAGCTCCCGGTGGTCTAAGCGTCCGCGGTTAGCTTGTCGAACTCCTCCACCGGTATCGCTTGGGCCGTCGAGAAGCCGATTCCGGTGAGCTTCGCGAGACGAATCGACGCCTTCATCGCGTCTTCTACTCCGGGTAGCTCTACCACCAAAACCAGGTCGCGTTCCCCGAGGAGCGCGTATTCCGATTTCACCGAGCCGCCGAGATCGGTGATGATCGCGTGGGCCTTATCGGTGCGCTTGGCGCTCATTCCTTTCAGCGCCGCCTGGTCGTACCGGCCGAACATGAAAAACGTCGCCATTATCAGCCTCCCTGATGTGAGTTTTACACACCAGTATAGCCCTTCGCACGCGGTATAGATAGAGGCTCGCGCGGCGCCTGCGGCCGAAACCGTAATCCCCCGGGCGGCGGTGCGGGAAGGTGGAACGAAGCCGCGACTGGGTAACAGCGACCGGATACTGTGGTATAATCGAGGCGTGCCCAACGAGGATGCCGGCAGCACTGCAGCTCGCAGCGAACCAGTTGTGCTTGTCGATCTACACTGTCACTCGGACGCAAGCGACGGCTACTACTCGGCGCCGGTTGTAGCGGACAAGCTGGCAGAGGCGGGTGTTGATTACGCGGCGCTGACCGACCACCGGACCGTCGCCGGGTTGCCGTCCTTTCAGAGCGCCGCCACCCGGCACGGAATCGCGCAGATAACCGGCACAGAACTGCACGCCGGTTTCAACGGCACCGAGATTCACCTGCTCGCCTATGGGTATGACCCAGACAGCCGCGCTATCCATGCTGTGCTCGATACGACCGTAGACGCGGTGCAGGCAATAGCTGCCGTGCATGAGGCCGGGGGAATCGTTTTTCTGGCGCACCCGCTGCAAACGGGCTGGTCGGGCGCGGCCCTGGACGAGGCGGTCTCGCAGCTCGCGGCTGCCGGCCTTGACGGCATCGAAGCGTTCTACAAACCGTACCCTGCGGAGGTGCAACAACGGCTGGCCGCGCTGGCGGATCGGCTGAGCATCCTCACCTCCGCAGGCAGCGATTTTCACGGACAACAGCAAACCGGGTCGGCGAGCCTGGGGGCGCCGATGCCGGTAGCGCGCTGGAAGCAGTTCCGCCATGCACTCAGCGAACACGCGCGCAACGGGCAGAACGCTACAGCCGTCCCGCACGCCGCCGACAATGCACTACGGCCGCACAGCGGGCGCATCAATTGGCAGTGGCTTTTCCTGCGAATTGTGCTGCCGTCGCTGCTGGTGATTGGGGCTTTCATCACGCTGCTGTTTGCCGTGCTCATCCCGACCATGGAGGACCGGCTGCTCGAGCGCAAGCGCGAGATGACCTCCGAGCTTACGAACTCTGCTTGGAGCATCCTGTCCGACTACCATCGTGAGGTCGTTCAAGGAGAGCTCATGCTCGAGGAAGCACAGCAGGCTGCAGTTGAGCGAATCCGGCGCTTGCGCTACGGTCCGGAGGCTAAAGACTACTTCTGGATCACCGATTCGCATCCGCGCATGGTAATGCACCCGTACCGCTCGGATCTCGAAGGTACGGACCTCAGCGACTTCACCGATCCTGACGGTGTGAGACCGTTCGTAGAGTTTGTTGCGGCTGTAGAAAACGAGTCTTCGGGCTACGTCAGGTACGTCTGGCAGTGGCAGGACGATCCCGAGCGCCTGGAGGCGAAGGAGTCCTACGTTCGCCGCTTCTCTCCCTGGGGATGGATCATCGGCACCGGTCTGTATGTGGACGACGTTCAGGAGGAGATTGATACCATAACCGGTCGCATGGTAGACGCCTCGTTCGTTGTGACTGCACTTGCTACGGTGCTGCTGTTGAGCGTCGCATACCAGAGCCTGAAAGTCGAGCGCCGGCGCAGTGAAGCCGAGCGTGAGCTGCGCGTGTCGCACGAACGCTACCAGGCCCTGGTGGAGGCATCCACCAGCGGGACGCTGCTGGTGGCTGACGGTCGCTGCACCTACGCCAATCGGGCGCTGCTGGAGATGCTGGGTTACACGGCGGCCGAGCTTGCCTTCTTAGATATCCACGACGTTGTGCTGACCGACGACCACGGGCCCGGCTCGGTAAAGCTCGAGCTGGTCGCCGGAGGCGGAGAAGTCCGCGAGCCGTTTGAGGCGCGCCTGCGGCGCAAGAGCGGCCGGACGGTGCCGGTGCTCTTGTCTTCAACCGTGGTGTACTTCTCCGGGCGCAAGGGGATGATTCTCAGTATCCAGGACATCACGCACCACCGAGCGATGCAGTCCCAAGCCGAGCGGGAGCGCCTAATATCGCAGCTTCAGACATCGCTGCTGTTTCTCACCGAGCCGGTGCGCAACTCAATGGCGCCGCCAATCTCCTGTACGCTAGATGCGTCTATTGCCTACGTGGTGCGCACGATGAGCCGTCACGGCGTTGAGGCCGTGACGGTAACCACTGACGACGGGAGCCTGGTGGGAATCGTCACCGACCATGATATCCGTGAGCGCGTAGTTGCCGCGGGCTTGAGCAGCGGTCAGCCGGTGTCGCGCATTATGAGTGCGCCGGTTGTCACAATACACGAGAGCGCGCCGATCTTTGAGGCCTTTCTGCTCGAGCGTGAACGCAACATAGACCACCTGGCGGTAACTGACAACACTGACAACCTGGTGGGGATCATCCGCAGCAGCCGCACATTGCAGCCTGACCGCTACTCGCCGGTAGTGCTGACGCACCAAATCCACCGCGCGGGCAGCATCGACGAGCTGGCCGACTGCTATGAGCGGCTGCCTGCGCTGGTGGGCTCACTGGTTGATTCCGGGGCGCTGCCGCGCAATATCTGCCATGTCACCAGCGCGGCAGCTGATGCGATTGCACAGCGCGTAATTGCTTTAACGCTCGAAGAGCTCGGCCCGGTCCCGGGGCGCTTTGCGTTCGTTGCGCTCGGCAGCGAGGCCCGCCAAGAGCAGACGCTCTACACCGATCAAGACAACGCGCTGATTTTCGAAGATCCGACCTCGCCTGCCTCCGAAGTCGGCAGTTACTTCCTGAAGCTGGGAGAGCTGGTGTGCGCCCGCCTCGATCGCGTCGGCTATCGGCACTGCGGCAACGAAGCAATGGCAAGAGATCCGCGCTGGAACCGCCCGCTGCAGCAGTGGAAGGACTACTTCAGCGACTGGATCACAGAACCCGATGAGCAGGCGCTTGCGCATTGCAATGTCTTCTTTGATCTTCGCTGCATCTACGGTGACAGCTCACTAGTCCGTGATTTGTGGCGCCACGTATCGCACGGTCTTAAGAACCGACCGGGCTTCCTGTCGTACATGGCGCTGAACACCTTGCGTTACAAACCTCCCATCGGCTTATTCGGCCAGATCGTAACCGGCTCAGCCGGCGAAGCACCCAACACCTTCAACATAAAAGACGCCATGATGCCGATTGTCAATTTCGCCCGCCTCTATGCGCTCAAACACCAACTCGAGGAAACTAATACTTTCGAAAGGCTTGAACAGCTCTCCGGCTTAGGTGTGCTGCAAGAAGAGAGTTACCGCGGAGTCTACCAGGCGTATGAGCATCTCATGCACCTGCGCTATCTTCACCAGGTCGATATGCTGAAGCAGGAGCGCGCGCCCGACAACTCGATCGATCCTCAATCGCTGACCCAAATAGAGCTCGGGACGCTGAAACACACCTTCTCCCAGATCTCGCTGATCCAGAAGAAGGTGAGTTATGAGTTTCGTGCCGGTGTCTAGCCGCGCCGGCGGTACCGCGCACTGCACCAGCTTACCATCGGCCCCACGGTGTTTTACGGTATTGCCGCCGGCGCCTCGCTCTTTTCACCCTTACCGGCGGTAGCCAGCGATACCGCCACCAGAACTATCAGGCTCAACGGTATCGAGACGATGCCCGGTTGATTGATCGGCATTGGAGCGCCGGCCGGATCCAGCCCGTAGCGCGCCCACATGTCCGGACTGAGCAGAATCAGTCCCACTGCCGACACGATGCCGACTAGAATTGAGGCGATAATCCCCTGCGCGGTGGTTTTCTTCCAGAACAGCATAAACAACAGCGCCGGCAGGTTGGCGGACGCAGCTACGGCGAACGCCCACCCCACCATGAACGACACGTTCATCCCTCGAAAGGAGATGCCGAGCACAATACCGACTACGCCAACCACAACCGCTACGAGCCGTCCGCTGAGCACCTTGGCCTTGTCGGAGAACTCGCGCCGCAGGATGTTGCCCATAAGATCGTGAGCCACTGCGCCGGATGCAGCCATAATCAGACCCGAGACGGTTGCCAGCACAGTGGTGAACGCGATACCGGAAATCACGGCAAACAGAACTTCGCCAAAGCTGCGCGCCAGCAGCGGGGCACTCATGTTGCTGGTTTCGGGGTTAAGAGCACCGCCGGTCAACGCTCCAACGCCCAGGTACATGGTCAGAACGTAGAATAGACCGATTCCTGCAATCGCCACAATCGTCGACTTACGCGCCGCCGCGGCGCTTGGAACGGTATAGTACCGAATCAAGATGTGCGGCAGCGCCGAGGTGCCCAGAAACAACGCGAGCATCAGCGAGATGAAGTTCAACCGATTCAGCAGCGTTGTGACCGCCGGCTCGCCTTCGCGCGCTTCAAGCGGGAACATCAGCCCGGGACGCATAAACTCTGCACCCTCAGTCGGTTCCTGGTAATGGATGGTGACCCGCTCGCCGGCCTCAGTGGAAAAGACGGCGGTCTTGGGTCGTTGAACCACTGTTGAACGGTCGGAAAGGACGCTCAGCAGCCGTAGCGGGCCAACCGGCCCGGTGGCCTCACCGTACTCTTCGGGTATCTGCGACACACCGCCCATCTGCCGCAGCCGGTTGGCTGCTCCCGCGGGAGCCCCGTTCACCAGCACACTGCCGTCGGGCTGAACCGCACGATACTGCGTCTCCAGCAGACGGTCGGCACCCCCGGCACTCGGCATCAAGCGCCACCAGTCTTCGATGCGGACGAACGATTCGCCGTCAATCTGCTCTATTTCCCAGCCCCTCTGCTCCGCTGTCCCAGTCTCAAAATAGGGAGTGCGGCCTTTTATCTCGGCGGTATATCCACCGTCGCCGTCGGCAGAAGCGGGCAGCAGGCGTGACACGCGATAGAATACCACGCTCTCGGCTCCAGTATTGCTGTCCACAATCGCATGGCGCCCAACCGTACGCGCGCCAGGAAGATCAGCGCGGACATCGTTTCCGTCTAACTCAACAGCTACCTCCTGGTAACGGTAGCTCTCCGGACCCCCGGCACCTTCCTCTACGAGCCGATCGGCAGGGCTGATTCCGCGCGCCAGGACCGCGACGGTCAATACTGTAGCGAACACTAGGAGCAATCCACCGTTAAAGAACTGCACGTAGGTTGTTGAGGTCATCCCGCCGCCGGCTACGAGAACAATCACAACCGAACCGACAATGATCACACCCCAGAAGTGCGGAATCCCCAGCAACGGCTCCACCAGGACTCCGGCACCCACCATTTGCGGCACAAGGTAGAACAGCGATACCACCAACACACTGAGACCCGCTGCCAGCTGAATACCGGGGTGGCTGAAGTTCCGGTTTAACGCATCAGGAAACGTGAAGGTTCCCATACGCTTCATCGGCTCGGCGATTACGAACAGCGCAACGATCCAGCCCGCCAGGAACCCAATCGAGTACAGAAACCCGTCGTAACCGAAAAACGCAATCAACCCGGCGATGCCGAGAAAGCTCGCCACCGAAAGATACCCACCGGCAAAGGCAACACCATTGACTCCCCAGTGAATCGAGCTGTTGGCCACAAAGTAACCGCCAACCGAGCGCGCCCGACGGCCGGCATGAGTTGATACCGCTAATACCAGCAGCACAAAGATGACAAATACCGCAATCGCCATTTAGCCCCCCTGTTTCCCGGTGTCCGGACCCGTTGCCGACTGCGCTGCCCTGGGGGAGCCGGAGGACGGAACACGGCAGAGCTGGTTGTACACCAGCGCAAAGATAATCGCGACCAGGATCAGTCCCAGGCCGTAGGCAATGGCTAGGTTCAATCCCAGTAGCGCCCGTCCCCCCATCCAAGACGGCCGGAACACGCTAAGCACCACGAATCCTGCGTAAATAACCGAATAGATCAGGGTCATTCGGATACCAATTCCCGACTTGCGCCGCTCAAAGGCCTCTTCGGCGGCCGATACGTGTGGGGCCATATAACCTCCTGTTACTCTGGTAAAGCCGGCGTTGCGGCGGCTAGTATCGTATCACAGTTTTCCTGCAACACAAACAAAACCTTGCGCCAGGTGAAAGGTATCGAAGTTTTACAGGCAGCGCGTGAGTCAGAAGAACCGCCGTTCTAGCTCTGCGCACAACCAGTGGTACATCGGAAGGTGCAGTTCCTGCACGCCCGCTGTGTCGGCGGCAGGGGCCCGCACGGTAATATCGCACAAATGGGCGAGCTTACCTCCTCTTTGTCCGGTGAGGCTGATCGTCCGCAATCCTTTTGCCCGAGCTACAAGAACAGCGTTCACTACGTTCCGTGAGTCACCGGAAGTGCTGAGTGAGAGCAGTACATCGCCGGGTTGTCCGTAGCCGTACACCTGCTGAGCAAACACCATGTCAGGCGCAACGTCGTTGGCGAACGCACTTGAGAGCGCCGGATGTCCGCACAGCGAAACGGCCGGGAGCGCGCCCTGGAGATGCTCGGCAATATGTGCGCTTGCCTCTGGGTCCACCGCAGCCAGCGACTCCCGGAACTGGGTTGGAATTCGACGGCGCTTGAGAAAGCCTTTCATGAGTTCCCCGACAATGTGCTCCGCATCGGCTGCACTACCGCCGTTCCCGCACACCAGCAGTCGGCGACCGTTGGCAAAGCATGTTTCACAAACACCGAAGGCACGCAGCAAATCGCTCTCGCACACCGAAAGGGTTGGATAACGTTCAATCAAAGACTGGACATGCGACCCGCTCATTGAGTTCCTCCCTGATACTGCTTCACCGGAGGCGCAGTCTGCATGGCCACTGAAAGTGCTGCCAACTTACCGACATCTTCTCCGAGCGCCGCGGGAACAACACGACAGACCAAACCTGAGCGAGTAAGCGATTCGCGCTGCAGAGCCTCTTCCATACGCGGACGAAATAACTGTTCCAAACGCACGAATATACTCCCGATCACGATACGCTCAGGATTCAGCATATCCACTAGCATCGCGAGTCCCCGCCCCAAATACTCGGCGCTGGTCTCGATCACGCGAACTGCAGTCTCATCGCCGGCAAGCGCCGCGTCACCAACCTGTCGCGCTGTCAAGCGATCACGCTCATCTACTGTGCGGCAAAACCTCACTTCGCGGTTGTTTTCCCATTCTTCTGCGATGATCGCCTGAGCTAAAGCCGCGATTCCCGCCCCGCTGCAGAAGCCCTCGAACGAACCCGGTTTGCCGTACCCTACCGGCCCTTCAGACTCCATTCTAATGTGGCCAATCTCTCCCGCCATACCGTTGGTGCCGCTGTACAGTTTTGAATCAAGGATTAGCCCCGCACCCATTCCGGTCCCGAAGGTCAAGAAAACCATATTGTCGACCCCTCTGCCGGCGCCGAATCGCCATTCGGCCAATGCACAGGCGTTAGCGTCGTTCTGCAGCCCCACCGGTACTCCCACGGCTGCTTCCACAAGCGAGACAATCGGCACGGCATCCCAATCGGGCAGATTAGGCGGGGAATAAACGACGCCCTCGTGAGCGTCAAGCGGACCGCCACAGCTGATGCCAACTGCCTTAACGGTTTCGACCTCATTCCAGACAACAAGCTTTCGCGCAATGGCGCACAGGCGCTTGATCATATACGCGGGACCGTGCTTGTGGTCGGTTGCTACCGTCCGGAAAGCCTGGATCGCTCCGCTGCGGTCACTCAATACTACAGTGCACTTGGTGCCGCCGATATCGAACCCCAGATAACTGCCATCCGAAGATAAACAATCGGTCATCACCGGGATTGCCCTCCGCTCAACCTGTCAACGGCTGACATGACCTGCGTACAACTAATCGAGGTCTCAATAGCAGCTGTTCACAGCCGGGGTTCCCGCTTTCGATACTCGTGATCAACGCAGCGGCGGCCAGTTCTCCCATCGTCTTCTTGGGCTGGTTTACGGTAGTGAGCGGGATTCGACACTGCTCGGCAAACGCTATGTTATCGTAGCCGATGACTGAAACTTGCTCAGGAACCGCTATGCTATGATCCAGAAGACTGCCGACAACTCCCATGGCTACAAAGTCATTTGACGCGAAAATCCCGGTCTTTACCGCATCAAGGCGGTGGCGTGCGATCAATCCGGTAACAATACGGTATCCGTCATCGAACCCCGGCACGTCTCGGTATACGTGCAGCGACTCGCC
Organism: Spirochaetaceae bacterium; assembly: GCA_003556605.1. Taxonomy (GTDB): domain Bacteria; phylum Spirochaetota; class Spirochaetia; order DSM-27196; family SLAA01; genus B1Sed10-166. The sequence goes on along the minus strand of PWQX01000133.1, from coordinate 5,828 downwards.
TTTATCCACCGCATTGATCGCTTCAATAAAGCCTTGCGCACGTTCCTCCGAGCTCTGGTGCGGCACCCCAACGAGACAGAGATACTGTTGAACGTTCGCCTTCAGCAAACACTCCCCGGCGAGTCTCCCGCCCGCAACACTATCGCCGGAAACATAGCTCACCGTCTCGTCTGAACTCCAGCAGTTCATCAAGACAAAAGGGACCTCCGTGTTTTTCAAGAGCTCGGTCGAATCCGACTCCGGGTGCACCGCAGCGATCAACACCCCGTCTACACGGTTGCGCACCAAAGTTCGAACCAGCACGCTCTCTTTGTGCCAGTCCCAGTTTGAACTGGTGAGCAACATAGTATAGCCTCTATCGCGTACAACCGACTCCACCCCCTTGGCGAGCTCCATAAAAAACGGGTTCGCGATGTCGTCGATAACCACTCCGATAGTGTGCGTTTTCTGCGCACTCAGGCTTCGTGCGATATAGCTCGGCTCGTATCGGTTCGCTTTCACGATCTCAAGCACACGTTCTCTTGTTTGCGCGCGAACGTTCGGGGAGTCGGCGAGAACCCGGGACACAGTAGCGACCGAAACGTTGGCCATTTGCGCGATATCGTTCATGGTCAAATGCTGGGCCATTACTCGTCCTCTTAGCTACACACGCACGCCCTGCAAATGAAAGCGATTACACAGCGTGGCCCAAATACTACTGTCATAGGTAATCGAGGTCAAGACTCGAAATTCACCGGCTTAAGCGCGAAGATGCAATACACCAAGCGTGCACATCACACGGTAACGACAGGCCGGCGGCGGTGCGGCAGGCAGGGGGCCCGTCATGCCTGCCTATTTCTGGCCGTCGCGGCGCGGTCACGAATCTCCTCTTCTGTTAAGCCGGCTTCTGCGTACATTGCGAAGATATTGCAGAGAGGAGTTTCCGGTGGAATTGTGTGCGTTCCCGCCAAGATATACCCACCGCCATCGGCTGTCATTCCTTCTATGAGTCTCGCGGTCGCCTTTCGTACCTCTTGGACTTTTCCCCTCGGCAGCAAGTACTCGGTATCCACACCTCCCATGAAAGCTATGTAGTTGCCGTACTCCCGCTTTAGTTCCAGCGGATCCATCCCCGGGCACGAGGATTGCACCGGATTCAAGACATCCATTCCTATTTCTATTAGGTCAGGTATTATGGGATACAACGATCCACAGCAATGGTAGGCGACACACAGATTTCTTGATTTCGCGATACTGAAAACTCGAGCAAGGTGCGGCTTTATGAGCGTCCTCCACAGCTCAGGACTGAAAATCATACCTGTCTGAGATGCTACATCATCCCCGGTCCACAGCCAGTCGAGGTCAAATCTCTCTATTGCGCCCTCCCCAAGAAAAACGGAAAAATCTGCGCACCGTTTGATCATCTTCTCAGAAAAGCTGACGTCGTCAATAAAATCAATCAGCGTATCCTCCATTCCGCGCAAGCGCCAGTACATTTCAAAAGCACACGGTGAAATGTCACATCCGAGAAAACACTCATCAGGATCGGCAGTCAGCGCGTACATCGGTCTGAGCAATGCGTCAAAACGCTCGTATGGAAACCTGTAGTTAAGCACAGACTCTCTCGCAAGCCCTTGGAGGGGATGCGTCTTTATTTGGTTGAAACTGTACATCTTCATCCATTCAATGCCCCACTCGTCTACATGAGTGTCACCGTCGTTCTCATGGACGATGCCCTCCATTGCGTAGTTGTTATTGATCCACGTCTGCTTCACGTCATTTGCGAGAGCAAAATCGAGATGATCACCGGGGATTTCCAAACAGTCACAAAGAAGCTTCTTTGTATCCGGATGGAACCACATGAAAATGGGAACTCTGTCTATCGGCTCTTTTTTGATCGCACGATACACCCGCTCTCTTGATGTCATATGGCACCTCTGAGACTTCACTGATCACCGGTATAATCTCGCGTGGGTAGGGACCGGTTTCACAGCCGTTGGAGTTTTCGGTTGACAGGGCTGAATCTCACCACCTATACTCTTCAATGTAAGCGTTTACAAACAGCATGTACTAGGTACGCCCAAACCGCAATGACGACCGAGAACCTACAGTCTATTCTACAAAGAATACGTTCAACAAGTCTCGCGGTCGTCGGCGATGTATGTTTAGACACCTATCTGTTTCTCAGCGACGAGTCAGAGATCTCACTCGAAACGGGACTCGCAACACAAGTCGTTCACACCGCTCGCGCCTACCTCGGAGGCGCCGGTAACGTTGCCGCTAACTGCGCAGCGCTCGGCGCCGGTAACGTCGCCTTGTATGGAGTTATCGGCGACGACATGTACGGCCGTGAAGTACGCCATCTGTGCGCGCAACAAGGAATAGAGCTAGGCGGCCTCGTTACGCAAACAGAGTCGTGGCACACGAACGTGTACACGAAACTCTACCGCCACGGCTGCGAAGAGCCGCGGATTGACATTGGCACGCTGAATCAGTTGCACCCCAGCACTGCCGACGCCGTGCTTGCTAAACTCCGCAACGAGCTGCAGCGCTACGACGCAGTGATCGTAAATCAGCAGATTGAAAATGGATTGCATTCGCCCGCTTTTCGTGCCGAATTAGCGCAATTGCTCGGTAGGCTTGAAGGTATTCCCGTTTTTCTCGACAGCCGGCAGTACTCCGATGAGTACCCCGGCTCGATTCGCAAGCTCAATACCCAAGAAGCACGCCGCTTGTTGGAAACCGAGCATTCCGATACCGCCGCCGAGAACGAGCCCGCCGATCTTGCCCTCCGGCTTGCACACCGCTGGGCGACCCCCGTGTATCTCACCCGCGGAGATGCGGGCTGCATTGTCGCCGACGGGGACTCCACCATGTCCCTGCCTGCCCTCTTAATCACCGGGGCAACGGATTCTGTAGGCGCGGGTGACAGCATGCTCGCCGGCATAGCGGCGGGGCAGGCAGCCGGCGCCTCGTACGTCGATGCAGCGGCGCTTGGCGGTTTAGCAGCCGGGGTAACTGTCCGGAAACGCTTCTGCACAGGCGTAGCGAGCCCGGAGGAAGTCCTGCGGGTCGGGAGTGACCCCGATTACCTCTACAATCCGGACATAGCTCGCGCACCGTGGTCCGCCGAGTATTTCGAAGACTCGAACGTTGAGGTTATTGGGCCTCGCCCCCATCCAGCGAGACACCGGTTTCGCTACGCAATATTTGATCACGACGGCACGATCTCCACAATTCGGGAAGGCTGGGAACAGATTATGGAGCCTGTCATGTGCGCGGCGATACTGGGAAAACCGCTCGCGGCTGCTTCCGCGCGCGAGATAGAGCCTGTTCGTTCGGCCGTACGCGAGTTCATCGATCGCACCACCGGCTACCAGACGATATATCAGATGCAAGAGCTTGCAACGATGGTACGGGACTTCGGTCATGTTCCCGAATCCGAGATCAAGAGCGCAGAAGAGTACAAAGCGCTGTACAATGCGGAGCTCATGAACTCGGTCACCCACAGGCTGGAACGGTTTCGTCGTGGCGAGCTCAGTATCGACGACGTAACAATCAAGAACTCGTTGCACCTTCTAAAGCACCTGCAGAAACACGGTGTGGTTCTTTACCTTGCAAGCGGAACAGATCATAACGATGTTCTCAACGAGGCCGAGGTGCTGGGATATGCTCACCTCTTTGACGGGGGTATCGTCGGTTCGGTTGGAGATATTGATCGAGACCCCAAACGCATGGTTCTCCGAAAGATTCTCAGCGAAATCGGAACCGAGAACGCTGCAGCTGTTTTGACCTTTGGGGACGGGCCGGTAGAAATCAGGGAAACCAAGAAGCTGGGAGGCTATGCCGTAGGAGTGGCTTCCGACGAGGTGCGCCGGTACGGCCTTAACCTCAATAAACGCGAACGGCTTGTGCGGGCTGGTGCGGAGGCTATAGTTCCGGACTACTCGCAACTAAGGCATTTGCTCGAGTTTCTCGCGATTGTCGAGCCCGGAGCGGAGAGGCTGTAATGTTTGACCGAACCCGACTCAAGACAAAGCCGCTGCGAATGCGTAAGAACCGGGTCCGCATCGGCGAGACTGCAATAAACCCCGATGCACCGGCGGCTCCGCTACCCGATCGCGGCGCAGAAGACGGAGTGCGGCAGTTAGCCGACGGTATTCGCGCAGCACGAAACAACGGAGCACCGCGTATACTTGCGTTCGGCGCCCATGCAATCAAGAACGGCTTAGGTCCGCTGTTGATAAGGCTCATTGAGGAAGCGTGGATTAGCGCGCTCGCTACCAACGGCGCCGGTATCATACACGACTGGGAGCTTGCATACATAGGCGAGACCAGTGAAGACGTTCGCACCAACATTGCTTTGGGAGAGTTCGGTCTGTGGGAAGAGACGGGCAAGTACCTGAATCTGGCGTTGAATCTCGGCGCATGGAGAGGCCTTGGTTACGGCGAATCGGTCGGCGCGATGACTGCGCAGAACGGTCTTGATATTCCGTCGGAATGCGAACTCTTGAGCGCGATAGAAGAAAACCTCGTTTCGGCGCCCGAGAAATCTGCTGCCGCCTGCGACCTGCTCGAGGTGGTCCGTCAGTTTGAGCTTGAGCCCGGAAAACTCCACATCAAGCACCGTCATGTCGATCACGGCGTACAAGCTGCAGCGTTTCGCCTTGGCATAGCGTACACCGGACACCCGATGTTTGGCCACGACATCATCTATACTCACCCAATGAGCATAGGGAGCGCAATTGGGCGCACAGCAGAGCGCGATTTTCTGCAGTTCGCAGCGGCGATTGCAGAAATCGAGTCCGGGGTTTACCTCTCGGTGGGTTCTGCTGTGATGTCACCCATGATCTTCGAGAAATCATTCTCTATGGCGACGAACATCGCAGTTCAGGACGGCAAGCTGATTCGGGACCACCGCATATTCGTTGTGGATCTTACCCCGTCCAGTTGGAACTGGCAGCGTGACGGCGAGCCGCCGGCCGACGATGCCGCATATTACCTGCGGTTTCTCAAGACATTCAGCCGAATGGGAGGACACATGCAATACGTGCCTGGTGACAATCGTCTGATACTGCCACGCCTATACCATCTATTGAAACGGGAGGAAAGATGACGCGGCAGGAGTGCGAACGATTCAGGCTGGAGATGCGCAACCATCTCACGGAAGAGCTTCTGCCGTTCTGGTTGGAGCGCGTCTGCGATACCGTCAACGGCGGCTACATTACGCACTTCGACGAACACGGGAACGACACTGGAGAGAATGAGAAGTCGTTGATAGCCCAAGCCCGCACGATATTCACGATGTCGTACGCTCACCGCTTCGGCTATGGCAAGGGGAGATGCCGTGACTACGCAGAACACGGTGTACGGTTTCTCCTCGATCGCATGTGGGACACAGAGTTCGGCGGGTTCTACTGGACCGTTGATAGAACCGGGAGACCCGTAATTACAAAGAAGATTCTCTATGGGCAGAGTTTTGCAATCTATGCCCTTGCGGAGTTCACCCGTGCGACCGCAGATCAGCGCGGTATGGAGTACGCGTCTAAGCTGTTCGACCTGGTGCAAGTATATTGCACAGAGACGGCATACGGCGGTTACTTGGAAATGTTTGAGCGCGATTGGCGACTGTGTGGTCCGGACGCCGACGGCGGAGACCGCAAGACCCTGGATGTTCACATGCATTTAATGGAAGCATTCACCGCGCTTTACGCGGCAAGCTCTGACGAGCTGCATGCGCGTAAGCTACGAGAGAACATTACCGTTCTCTGTGAGCGAATGCTAACCCCAAACGGTACCGGGATCCCCCAATTCACGATAGACTGGCTCCAGGCGCCGCAGATTAGGTT
>PWQX01000177.1 GCA_003556605.1 Spirochaetaceae bacterium | reverse complement strand
TGTACGATACGCGGGTAGTGAAACACGAAGCTGCGATCGTCGATCTTCTCGATCTCGATGCGCTCACGCGAGCCGTCTGCCATTTCGATGTACTGACCGGGGTAAGCCGGGTGCTGCACACCGCGCTCAGACTGAATACCGTCGTACCAGAACACTACATCGTCCGACGTGACCGGTACCCAGCTCTCCGGGTCGCTGTCCGGCGTGGTCCAGTACAGATCATCACGCAGCGTATAGATGACGCGCAGCTCGTCCGCATCTTCGTCGATCTCGATCTCGAACGAGGCTAAGTTCGGCGTGAACTCGCGTTTGTACGGATCGTAATCCGCAAGGTAATCGTACAGACCGTTGATGACACCGCGGGTGTCGGCGTCGCGGGCGGTGAGCTTATTGAAGCTGCGCGGGTCGTTATTGATACTGGTACGCCAGGTGCCACCGACCTGTCCGGGTTCGAATCCCTGTCCGCCGGGTTTCCGAACGGTAAGATCCAAGACCTCGCTTTGGCTTACAAAGCGGCGCTCTTCCGCCTCTTCACGCGTGATTTCCTCGCCGCCGCCGCATGCAGCCGCGAGTATCGCAACGAAACATGCCGCCGTCACCGGCCACAAAAGACCTCTTCGCATCATGCCATTCCCCTCCGTTTCGCCGCGGCGAATACGTACTGCCCCTCATAATATACCAAGCTTTGGCGGAAAAATCGAAGCCTCTTCGTTCTCTAAGCTTCTCAGAGTCACGACCGGGCGGCTACTACGTAGCCGCGCTGCCGGACAGTAGTATCGCGAACGGGAAGCAGGCGAGTGCATCAGCAACCGGAACAGCCCCGTTTTCGCAGCGCACCTCGCCGCCGCTGTAGTGCTCGCGAAACAGCGACGGCGCTCCTTCCGGGAGCACAATACGTGTGTCCTGCCATACCTCCGAGCCGAGGGGGGCCGTACCTTCCGAGACCACCGCGCTGAGAAACCGCGGCGTGATCACCACGAGGTAGCTCTCACCGGAGCGGCGCATGTAGGCTACCACCGAGTCACGGTGCTTACCTTCGGTGCTCAGGGCTGTATACTCGGCAGCCTCGAGCAGCGCGATCCACTCGCGCCGCAGGCGCAAGCCGTGTGCTATGGCAAACAGCTTCACCGTACCGGTCGGGGATCCGCTCTTCCGATCGGTCAGCTCCTGCAGTTTCCGCGGGGGATGGGTGTCAAACTTGGATAACAGTGCTTCGCGCCGCCGGTAGTCAACGGGCCGGCGGTTGTCGGGATCAACAAGCGACAGATCGTATAGCTCGGTTCCCTGATACAGGTCGGGAAAGCCGGGTGCAAACAGCTTGAGAACCGCCTGCGAAAGAGCGTTGTACGCGCCGTAGAACCGCAGCATACGCAAGAACGGCGCGAACTGTTCACGAAACGCGGCACCTTGGGCCGAGCTCAACAGCCGCTCGATGAAGCGCAGGTAACCTTCTTCGTAGCCTTGATCGGGCTTTAACCAGGCGGTATGCACCTTCGCTTCGCGCACTGCTTTGATAGTGTATTCCTTTATTCGGCTGAGATACTCGTTTGACTCGAGCGTTTCCGGCTCGGCCGTTCCGAGCAGCGTCTGATACAAGAAGTACTCATCGTTGCGGTCGGGAACCGGTGCGCCGTTAACCGTAGGCTTGAGCTTAGCGGTAAGCTTGCGCCAGGCGCGCAGCTGTTTTTCCCATTCGCCCGGCATTTCACTTAGCACGTGCAGCCGCACGCGCATATCCTCACCTCGTTTGGTGTCGTGGGTTGCGGTCGTGTTCATCGTGCGCGGGTACGAATGCGACCGCTTACGGTTGAACTGGTGAAACTGCTCGACAGTCACCCCAAACCCTTCGGGGCTCGAGCCCACATCGTTCAGTGAGACCAGTCGATTATAGACGTACAGCAGTGTGTCCTCGAACCCCTTCGCGGTAAGCGGGCCGGTAAACTGCTGAAAGCGCATCACGAAATCGTGCCAAGTTCCGATACCTTCCTGACTCACCTGCTTGTCGTAACTCAGCAGCAGAAAACGCTCGATGTAATCGAGCTCGTACAGCAGCGCCGGGAACTTCTGCTTAGCCTCGGTGATTGCCGCGCTGATATAGAACTCATCGGCCTGCCGGTCGACGCGGTCGGTGATATAGGTGCGGTACACCGAAAAATGAATCATCACCTCCATGAGCGCCCGTTTGAGCCCCTGCAGCGTGATGTCGATACCGTGCCGGTCGTGACCGAACACCTTACGCATAAAGCGCGCCAGGTTCTCGAGATCGCCGGCCATATGATTGGTGATGATGAGCCGCTTCTTTTCATAAACCAGCTCGTCGTACGGTGTTTTCACCCCCGTGAAGGTGCCGTACAATCGCGAAAACTTGCGCCGGTTATCAGTCCGGCAGAGAATGCCGCCGACGAAGTTCAAGAACTCGTACCCCGTAGTTCCCTCTACCGGCCACGACTCGGGCAGTTCCTCGTCGGGCTCCAAAATCTTCTCAACGAGAATAACTACGTTGCCGACCGCCGCGCGCAGCCGTTCGAGATACTGCCGCGGGTCGTACAACCCGTCGATGTGATCGATGCGCAAACCGTGAATTTTTCCGCTTTGCACCAGATTGCGGATGCAGTTGTGCGTTTCCTCGAACACTTCCTCACGATCGGCACGCAACGAGATCAACTCGTTGATACTGAAGAAGCGCCGATAGTTGATCTCCTCGCTCGAGACCTTCCAGAATGCCAATCGATACACCTGACGCCACAACAGGTCGTCGAGCAGATTGAAGCTCTCAGGGTTGCCTGGCTCGCCGTTGAACACCATGACGTTATTGTCAATGAAGGCGCGCACTGCCTCGTTGGTCTCATACAGCTCGGCGAGCATGCGCTTCACGAATCCCACCTGGTCATAGCGCACGGAGGTGCCGAGATCGCTGCGCATACCTCTAATCACATACAACACGCCGAGAAATTTGACGAAGTCGGGATGCTCGCGGCCCAACGCTTCCTCGAGCGCGCCGAGATTATAGGTCAGCACCTCGGCGTAGCTTTCGATGGAAAGCGGCAGCCGCAGCTCGTAGTACTTGACTGCGAACCCCTCGGCGCTGTAGCCGATCGAGAGCTCGCCGCTTTCAAGCACATTTCCATACAGGTCGCCGAGGAACGGCGCGAGGACGCGCCCTCGGACGTTCTCAACCGGATGCTCCCATTCGATATCGAAGAACTCGCGATACGGAGAGCGCGCCCCGTTTTCGAAAAGGTCACGCAGGTAGACGTTGTCGTAGGAGTAGGCCATGTGGTTCGGCACGATGTCCTGTATCCACCCAATACCGCAGGCGGCCGCGTCGTCAAGCAGTGCGTGAAACTCTTCCTCAGCCCCCAGTTCCGGGTTCACCTCATTGGGGTTTACCACGTCGTACCCGTGCATGCTGCCGGGACGCGGCTTGAGTACCGGCGACGCATAGATATGCGACACGCCGAGCTTCACGAGGTACGGAAGTACCGTGCGAGCCGCGGCAAACCCGAACTCGGGACTGAACTGCAGTCGATAACTCGCTACCGGAAGCTTTGTCATACCAACTCCTCTCGTACGTCTGCGCAGACGCGTTAGCGGTTCACCCGCGGCTGCTGACAGAAACGGCCGTAAATACAGGTGTTCTTGTGTGAGCAGCTCTTCAACCGCCACTCCTGATTATCAGCTTTCACGTATCGGCGCCCTCGCCCACCGTAGGGTGCCGCGAGGAGCGCGCGGGCGCCCCACGCTGCCGCTCATTCGGTTTCGGAGCCGAGCACGATTACACTCCACGGTGTAAGCTCAAGCGGCTCGTCGCCGCACAGGTGCTCATGCCGAGCCGGCGTATCGCCGCCGTAGCTGCGGTCGTGCGAGGACAGCAGGACCTTGAGCCCCACCACGCTGCGCGGTGGCGCCACCCGGCGTTGCTCACCCGAGAGGTTGAACACGAGCACCGCCGCCGCTCCGGCGCGACTGCGCTCCACCACCAGAACGGTATCGTGCTCAAGCAACAGCGTGCGAAGACCCGGCGCCGAGCAACCCGCCGTCTGCCGAGAGTCGAGCACCGTACCGGCGTCGGCACCGAGAGCCGGATGGCGTCTCCGCAAGGCAATGGCGTCACGATAGAACGCCAACAGCTCGCGGTGTTCGGGCTCGTCACGCAGACCCCAGTTGAGACACGAGGCCTGAAATGTCTGCTCGTCCTGCGGGTCGGGAGCGCGGCCGTGCTCAAAGAACTCGGCGAACTCCTCGGCGCGCCCGGTCTGTACCGCGGCAATGAGCGCAGGGTCAGAGTGGTGGACGAAGTACTGGAACGGCGCGCGCTCGCCGTACTCCTCGCCCATAAACAGCATGGGTACGAACGGCGAGAATAGCATCGCCGCGGCGGCCACGCGCCGCTGCGGGGCGCTCAGCAAGTGCGAGAAGCGTTCACCGAGCATACGGTTGCCGACTTGATCGTGGTTCTGAACACAAACCACAAAGCGTACCGGCGGCACACCGGCAGTGCTGTTGCCGTGCCGGCGACCGCGGTGCGCGCAGTACTGCCCGGTGTACACGTATCCGGACTCAAAAGCGGCAGCAAGCTCGCGCGTGCTTCCATAGTCACGGTAGTAGCCGTCGCGCTCACCGGTGAGCAGACTGTGCACGGCATGGTGAAAGTCGTCACACCACTGCGCGTCCATGCCGTGCCCAAACAGCTCCCTGCTCCGCACCATGCGCGAATCGTTTAGGTCGCTTTCGGCGATGAGATAGCGCGAGCGCCCGTTGCGCTCGGAAAACGCGCCCACGCGGTCACGCAACTCGCTGAGAAACGGGTAGGCGCTCATGTCGTAGATCGAGTGCACCGCGTCCAGCCGCAGCGCGTCAATATGGAACTCGCGCAGCCAATACAGCGCATTTTGGATAAAAAACTCCCGGACGTGATCGCTTGCGCTGCCGTCGAAGTTTATCGCCTCACCCCAGGGAGTAACGTACTTGGAGGTGAAATACGGTCCGAAACGTCCGAGATAGTTCCCCTCCGGTCCCAGGTGATTGTAGACCACATCTAACACGACCGCGAGCCCGCGCGCGTGGGCCGCATCCACCAACTGCTTGAGCCCCTGCGGCCCGCCGTAGGCGGCGTGCACCGCGTACAAGCCCACCCCGTCGTAGCCCCAGTTGCGCTCGCCCGGAAAGGCCGCAACCGGCATGATCTCTATACCGGTGATGCCGAGCTCTACCAAGTCGTCGAGCCGCTCAATCGCGGCCGCACAACTGCCTTCGGGCGTAAAGGTGCCAAGATGCAGCTCGTACAGCACCAGGTCGGCAAGCGCAATTCCGCGGAATCCATCGTCGGTCCATGAAAACGCGCCGTGGTCCACCACCTCGGACGGGCCGTGAACCCCCTCGGGTTGATACTGGGAGGCCGGGTCGGGTAAGCGCTCGGTTCGGTCAAGCTCATAGCGATAGCGCGCGCCGGCGGTGAGGTCGGCTACCTCAACGCGCCAGTAGCCGCCGCGATCGCGCTCCATCGGCAACGAGCGTTGGTTGGGAGCCTCGATCTGCAGGGTAACCGTCTCGGCGTTCGGCGCCCAGACGACGAAACTAAGCCCACCGGAGGGGCGGTGTAGCGGTCCTATCTGCATGCAGTCCTATCCACCCTCAGTCTCTTCGAGAATTCGCAAGACTCCGTCGCACGGAATGCTAACCCAGTCGGGGCGATTGTTGAGCTCGTAACCGAGCTCGTATACCGCTTTTTCCAGCAAGAACACGTTCAGCAACAGCGCGACATCGTCTTCGGACTTCGGCAGCAACGGGGCTTCCGCCACGGTGTCGAGATAGCTTCGCAGGAATACTCCTGAGACTACCGTATACCACAGAGACACCCACGGCTGTAACGACGCAATATCGGAGGCGCGGGTTTGTGAGTATTCGAGAAAGGTACTGTACACCGCGTAGTGAAAGGATCGAATCATACCGGCAACGTCACGCAGCGGACAGTATTTGAGCCTGCGCTCGCCCAGAGTCCGCGCCGGCTCGCCCTCGAAGTCGATGATCGTGAAGTCACGCCCGGAGAACAAAACTTGGCCGAGATGGAGATCGCCGTGAATGCGAGTTTTCTGCGAGTTGAGCTTGCGTTCGCGCACGCGCGCCAACTGCTTGAGCAAGTCCGCCTCACGCTCCAAGACTTGCCGCAGCAGCGCCGGCGCTTCGTCCTTCTTGGCGGCTCGCTTCGTGTAGCCCATAACCCGGCGCACCAGACTCCGCATCGACTGATATATTGAACGCTGATACAACAACGAGAACGGTTCGGGCTTAAACTCCGGCAGCGCGCGCTCGGCACCGAGCGCGAGATGCAGCCCCCCGATTCGACGGCCCAGCAGACTCATCATCTCGAGAAAAAAACGGTCGGTATTCTGGACCAACGCTTCGGGGATGGAGCTCAACTCAACATCGAAGATAGAGCTAGAGATCTTTGGGGGCTCGAGCCCGTTTTTCTGCGCAGCCAAGACATTCTCGAAGTAACGGTCCACGGTGTCCCGCGCAAACGAATACGCATCACCCTCGTTGCGCACAAACTCAACCAGCAAGCCGACCGATGAGCGCGTCTTTTTGCCCAGCGCGTACTCAAGCGTACCGATGTAACGCGGAACGTGTGCAAACTTGCGCTTCTCGGTGAGATACTGCAACAGCTCGAGCTCGGGGTTCACACCGCCCTCGAGCTTTCGGTAGAGCTTCAGGAAAACGCTATCGCGATAGAGCACCGAGGTATTCGTTTGCTCGGCCTTCAGAACGCGCGAGCCCGGGTTCTCCAGCAAGGCTGTCGCCACCTGACGTGCGCCGCGGCCGGCGGCGCCTACCAGCCGGCCGTTTTTCCCCTTGAGCGTACGCCGGCGCAGAATCACACTGAGCACATTGTCACGCAACTCTTCACTGTAGACTGCGTCGTACACTACGGCTGCTTCCCCGTCGAACTCGGCGCGGGTTATCACCGCCTGCGGGAAGTCCTCGGTCACATGTTCGGCGTACTCGCCGTGCGCTATGGCCATCGGCAGGAGGTAAGCTTCGGACTTGTCGTCGCTGAACTGTATGGTGATGGTGGCGATCCAGATTCGATCGGAAGCGCTGCCGGCAGGGATCGCATCGCTCACTGTTGTACCCTTGATCTTGCGCGCCTTATCGCGGTACCAGCGCATGCTGCGGATGTAGCCGGGTAAGACCGTGCGCTCCAGATCGCGCTGCAGCCTCGGCGTGAGACCGTTCCAGTCGCGCGCCGACATCGACACCTGCGGGGTTCGCCCCGCCTCGCTGAACGCAACCAGCTCTTCGACTTTCTGCAGCTCGAACCAGTAGTAGTCGTTTCCTCCGATACTCAGCACATACGGCCCTTCTTTGATGCGTGGAAACTCGTTACGGCTGAAGATCTCCTCCGGCACGTAGCCGGCGTACTCCGAGAGATCCAAATCAACCAGCTGTACGTAGCGCGACAAGTTTGCCAGCACCAAGACCGTCTCGTTTTCGTAGGTTCTCACAAAGCTCAACACGTGTATGTTGTTGGAGCTCAAGAACTTGATCTCGCCTCGGCTGAAGGCCGCGTAGTTCTTACGAATACCGATGACCCGCTTCATCCACCACAACAGCGAAGACGGGTTGGTCTGTTGCGTTTCCACGTTCACCGCCTCGTAGTGATACTCGGGGTCGATGATCACCGGAAGATAGAGCTTCTGCGGGTTAGCCTGCGAGAAACCGGCGCTCTTGTCGAAACCCCACTGCATTGGGGTACGTACGCCGTCTCGGTCACCGAGGTATACGTTGTCGCCCATTCCGATCTCGTCACCGTAGTAGAGAATGGGGCTTCCCGGCATCGAGAACAGCAGGATGTTCATCAGCTCGACGCGCCGCCGGTTGTTTTCAAGCAGCGGTGCCAAGCGCCGGCGGATACCGAGATTGATGCGGTGTCTGGGATCGCGCGCGTACACCTGGTACATGTAGTCGCGCTCCTCGTCGGTCACCATCTCGAGGGTTAACTCGTCGTGATTGCGCAGAAAGATTGCCCATTGGCATCCTTGGGGGACATCCGGTGTTTGCTCGAGAATATCGACAACCGGGAACCGGTCTTCCATCTTGAGTGCTATGAACAACCGCGGCATGATCGGAAAATGAAAGCACATGTTGCACTCATCACCGTCGCCGAAGTACGACGCCGCATCCTCGGGCCACTGATTCGCTTCGGCGAGCAGCATTCGGTCACTATACTTCTCTTCGATGTGGTGCCGCAGCTCTTTCAGATACGCATGCGTTTCGGGCAGATTCTCGCAGTTTGTGTCTTCACGCTCAAATAGGTACGGCACCGCGTCAAGCCGCAGGCCGTCAACACCCATATCGAGCCAGAAATCCATCACTTTGAAGACTTCGCGCCGCACATCCTCGCTGTCGAAGTTGAGATCGGGTTGGTGGGAATAAAACCGGTGCCAGTAATACTGTTTGGCGACCGGATCCCAGCTCCAGTTCGATGTCTCGAAATCCTTGAAGATGATGCGCGCGTCCTCGTACTTCATCGGCGTGTCGTTCCAAACGTAGTAGTTACGCCAACGGCTCCCGGCACCGGCGTTGCGCGCGCGTTCAAACCACGGATGTTGATTAGAAGTATGATTAATCACCAGCTCGGTGATCACGCGCAGTCCACGTCTATGCGCCTCGCGCAGGAAGCGCTTGAAGTCGCGCAAGGTGCCGTACGCTTCGTGCACGTTGGTGTAGTTCGCGATATCGTAGCCGTCGTCGCGCCACGGGGAAGGGTAGAACGGCAAGATCCAGACCGCGGTAACTCCCAAGTCTTGCAGGTACGGCAGCTTCGCGGTCAAACCGTTGAAGTCGCCCATTCCGTCATTGTCGCTGTCAAAGAACGAGCGCACGTGCAGCTCATAGATGATCGCGTCCCGATACCATCCGGGCTCGTTCGGTTCAATCTCAGGCATACTTCTCTCCAGTTGCTTATCTACGCCGCCGTCACACGCGCGACGCCGCTGCCGGGCGGCTCGTGCCCTTACCAAGCAGCCTCGGACTGATCGTCGTCGCGATCCAACGGGACTACTCGAAACACGTGCGCCGGTGCGTTGGTAGGCCGGAGCTCCACGTAGTTCCACCCATCTTGCCAGCGGTACCCTTCCTCCGCTAACAAGTCGTAGACCATGTACTGATTAGTACTTCGCACCCCGAGCTTAGACGGGCCGAACTCCACCCACCCGGACTGCGCGTGCTGATAATCGAAGCTTACCACCACAAACACGATACAATCGAGGTCCGGGCTGTGTTTACTGTAGGCCATGATTTCGGGATTGTCGGTTGAATGAAAGCGCAGGGTATCGTTGCGCTGTAACGCCTCGTGCTCTCGGCGGGCATAGTTCAGCTTGGCGATAATCGGTCGCAAACTGTCCGGGTCATCCCGATTCCAGACCTTGATTTCGTATTTCTCGCTGTCAAGATACTCTTCGCTGCCGGACTCTCGCGGTGTGTTCTGAAGCAGCTCAAACGCCGGACCGTAGATGCCGTAGTTGGAGCTGAGCGTAGCGGCAAGCACCACCCGTGCGATGAAAGCGGGGCGTCCGCCCTGCTGCAAATCCGCGTGAAGAATATCAGGGGTATTCGGCCAGAAGTTCGGCCGGAAGAACTCCATCGCCTCGGTGGTGGTGAGCTCCTCCAGATACGCACGCATCTCGGTAGCGTTGTTGCGCCACGTGAAGTAAGTATACGACTGCGTGAACCCCAGTTTCGCAAGGCGATACATAACCTTCGGCCGCGTAAACGCTTCCGACAAGAACACCGCCTCGGGATAATCGCGCTTGAGCTCGGCGATGACCCATTCCCAGAACGCGAACGACTTCGTGTGCGGATTGTCCACTCGGAAAATCTTCACTCCGGCCTTCAGCCAGTGCCGAAATACGTCGCGCAATGCACGCCAGAGGTTCTCCCAATCATCGGTCTCGAAGTTGATAGGATAGATGTCCTCGTATTTCTTCGGCGGGTTCTCGGCGAACTGCACGCTGCCGTCGGGGCGAATCGTAAACCACTCGGGGTGCTCACTGACCCAGGGGTGATCCGGAGAGCATTGAAACGCGATGTCGAGCGCCATATCAAGCCCGTGTTCCCCGGCGCGACGCACCAGGCTCTCAAAGTCTTCCGCATTTCCGAGCCGCGGATCAATCGCGGTATGCCCCCCCTCAGGGCTGCCGATCGCCCACGGTGAGCCCGGATCATCGGGGGTCGGAGTCAGCGTGTTGTTACGACCCTTACGCTTCGTC
This sequence comes from Spirochaetaceae bacterium, assembly GCA_003556605.1. Taxonomy (GTDB): domain Bacteria; phylum Spirochaetota; class Spirochaetia; order DSM-27196; family SLAA01; genus B1Sed10-166. The sequence continues at coordinate 14,191 of PWQX01000177.1, read as the reverse complement.
GTACCGATAGGATGGACCGGCGGCAGATACAGCACGTCAAAACCCATCTCCGAGACGTACGGCAGCAGGCGCTCGCAGTCTCTGAACGTGCCGTGTTTCCCGGCTGTACTGCTCGTTGAGCGCGGGAACATCTCGTACCAACTGCTGAAACCGGCCCGCTCGGGGTCCACCCGTACCCACAGCGGCTTGTCGAGGCGGCTTTCACGACTACGGTCGGGATAGCGCAGAGCAAGGTCGCGCAGTTCGTTACTCAACGCAAGGTCGATCCGCTGCTCAGCCGTCTTGTTCTCATCCGCCAAGCGCTTCGCGAGCTCGGTGAGGCGCGCCGCCTCACTCCGGCGAGTCTTACGACCGGTATGCGGCGCTTCGTTGCCAAGAGGCGCAGCCGAGCCGGTACGCAATGCCCGCTCCGCAGCCGCGGCTACCAGATTCGCTCCGGTGAGAAGCTCTAAACTAACCTCGAGCCCGGCCTTTACCTTTTTTGAAAGCCCGTCGCGCCATCCCCCAAAATGATCAACCCAGGCGCACACCGTGTAGGCATGCTCGCCCAGCGTATCCACCGAAAAACTGCCCTCCCAACGGTCGTTATCCACAAACCGCATCTCGCGCTCAGTCCACGATTGACGGCCCGGAGCTCTGTCTGCCAGTACACAGCGCACGCGATCGTGCCCGTCGGCGAAAACATCCGCGCGCACCGTTACCGATTCACCGGTCACACGCTTTATCGGAAAACGCCCACAATCGATCGAGGGATACACACGCTCGATCACCGTACGAACTCGTCCCGGAATTTGTGTCATGGGCCCCATCGTAGTCATTACTCGGTATTCTGGCAACATAGCGGCCCTCTCTCTCTACGTTTCAAAATGACACTTTGCCTGCATGCTCGGATCGCCGGAACTGGGTCAGATGGATGCAGCCGGGATCCGGGTGTTCGAGTGCTATTGGTTCAAAAAGATACAACTGCCTGGCCGACTACGGCGAGTCTTGGTATGGGGCCATCCTAAGTCGTTTTCTCAAAGAGACTTACAGAGTTTTCTCTGTTGGCACACTGCTTGCGACTTAATTGATGAAGGGCAGAAGCCGACGAGGCTGAGAACCGAAGCACAAGATCAACAAAGACCCTGACATAGGAGGTGACTTATGAACTTGGTACGCAGAAGGAATCCGGCGATGACGAATCGTGAAACAGGCCTCGATCAACTGCAGCGCAACATTAACCGCTTGTTCGACCTTGATTGGGACTGGGATCGAGACCTGGAGTTATTCGAAGGTATGGGCACTCCGGCGATCGACCTCTTCGAAGAAAACGACAACTACGTGGTGACCTGTGATCTGCCGGGCGTCAAGAAGGAGGATCTCGATATCTCGGTCTCGGGCAATGTGCTGACGATCAAGGGCGAGAAGAAGGACAGCCGCGAGGACAAAGACGGACGGTATTACCGCCGCGAGACGTGGAGCGGCTCGTTCCAGCGCACTGTCACGCTGCCTGAGACGGTCGATCCTAACAAAATCAACGCCGAGATGAAGAATGGTGAGCTGGTCCTTACGTTGCCGAAGAAGGAAGAGGTCAAGCCGCGCCAGATCAAGGTGAACGTCAAGTAACTTCAGCAGGAGTAAGCGCGATTCGCACCCACCCACCCCGCCGCGCAGCGGGGTGTTTTCTCGCGTGCGCGCACGCCGGCCACTCAGCCCGGCTCGCATAACCGTGGTGAAATGCCGGCGGCCGCGGCTCTGCGGCCCGCTGCTCGCTCAGCCCGGCGCTCCGGGCCCCACCGAGGTCGTGCGGGCCGCCATAATGAAGTCGTTACGGTGGAGCCCTTTGATCTTGTGCGTCCACCACCATACCGTAACTGAGCCCCACTCGGTGAGTAGCGCGGGATGATGTCCGGCCTCTTCGGCGAGCGCGCCCACCGCGTTCGTGAATGCCAACGCCTCGGCGAAGTTCTTGAACCGGAATCGCCGCTCCAGTTTTTTCACGCCATTGTGCTCGGTAACCATCCATCCCGGAAGCTGCTGACTGAGCTCACCGATTTCGTAGTCGTCCAGCGGCGCCTCATCGCCTCGACAGGGGCCGCACTGCATATCTTTCAGCACGTTCATAGCCGACCTCCGTGCACGAGCATAACGCGCCGCCGCCGGGAATGACTACTATCGGCTTCCGGCTCCGCGAGCAGCTGCTGAGCACCGGCTTACCCGCTACCTATTCTTTCACCTTGTAGTGGCTGACGATGTGCTCGTAGAGGTTCTGCAGCGCGGCACTGCTTGGACGAGCAATTCCGGTATCATTCAAGAAGTCACGGCGCTCGCGCTCAAACCAGCGGTACATGCGGCTTCCGGCCTGGGACGCGTCTTTAGCCTTCCAGCAGATCCGGGTAAGCTCTCGCAGCTCATCACGGTTGAAAAAGATCCGGTCTCGTCCCACGCAGATCATGAAAAACCCTCCGTCGGTTTGCTCAACCCACGCTGCGTTGGGATCAACACCTTCGTCCGGCAACTGCCCTTTGGCGATCGCGGTCTGGAACTCGCTCACCTTCCGAATGACCTCGGTGCGTTTCTGACTGTAGGTAAGGATCTCGGCCTGTTGCTTGAGGATCCCGAGCATTTGCTCGTCGAGCTTCCCGATCAACTGGTTCAGCTCCTCAAGCACCTGCTCGCGCGAGCTTGATTCGGCCGCCGCATCGGCTCGCTTCTTCGTCTTAGCGGTCGAGCTGCTCTTTGACTTCCGGGCGGTTGTGCTCTTAGCGGCGCTCCCTTTGCTGCCGCTTCTCGCGGTACTGCTCTTGCCGGCGCTCTTAGCGGCGCTCTCCTTAGCACCGGCGCTCTTGGCTCCAGTCTTGGCTCCGCTACTTTCGCTGTCGCTCGGTTTCCGTGGTGTTTTCTTACTCCCCTTGGTCTCATCGCTCTTGCTACTTGATTTGGCCATTTTCGGTTCGCTCCTTGCGATACATTTCGCTTGTATTAATCATACCGCATTAATCGGTTCAACCCAAGGATCGCTCATTCGCTACCCCAAGGCTGCCTCAAGAAACTCGGCCTGCATAGCGCCACGTCTCTCCGGGTTCCAGCTCTTTCACCTCCACGCCTTTCGGATCGAACCCGCGTGCGTCCTGAGCAAGAATCGGGAAAGTCTTGTAGTGAACCGGAATCGCAACGCGCGGAGCGATCAACTCGGCTGCCTTTGCGCCGAGCCCCGCATCCATGGTAAAGCGGTCACCGATTGGAATCGCAGCCACGTCCGGGGTATAGATTTCCCCAATGAGTTTCATATCGCCGAACAACCCGGTATCGCCGCAGTGGTAAAACACCAGGTCGTTCATCTGGACCACCAACCCCGTCGGCATTCCCATATACCGGCCCTCGTACGACGAAGAATGAAACGCGTGGGTAAACGCAACCCAACCGAAATCCGTCTGTATTTGTCCCCCGGGATTTCCGGGCTCGAGCTTTTGCAGCCCTTGTTCCCCCAAGAAGCCGCAGATCTCGAACGCGGCAATCACGGTAGCGTCGTTGCGCTGCGCGATCGCGACGGTGTCGCCGATATGATCGGGATGCCCATGCGTCAGAGCCACGTAATCACACCGCAGATCATCCGGGCGGTGTCGCGCTAACTCGTTTCCGGTAAGAAACGGATCAAGAAGCAGCGAGCTGTTGCCGTCACTTAGTACAAAACCCGCATGACCCAAGAACGTAATATCAACAGCCATAACACGATCCCTCCACTAACACGGTGTACGTAATCAGACGTTGTGCAATGTTCCAACAGGAGCACGGAAAAGTCAATCTTGACACCAGCTCGAAGCCCTGCGATACTAGCATTTGTCCTGCTATCTGCATTGTAGTCTCATATTACAAGACCGGTTCTGGTAGCCGCGGAGTGTCTCCATATCCAGATATCGAGGGTTTCAGGAACTTTGCTGTGAGTGTTCAATCGGTAGATCGGGCGTTCGACATCCTCGAGCTGTTGTCGGCCCAGAATAACGGGCTTGCGGTGGGGGTTCTGGCGGGCAACCTTGGTCTGCACAAGAGCACGGCGTCGCGTCTGGTGCAGTCGCTTGCACGGCGCGGGTATGTAGAGCGCGATAATGCAACCGGGCTGTACCGGCTGGGACTTCGTTTCGTTGAGTTAGTTGGATCGCACCTCGACGACCTCGAATTGCGAGTTGAAGCTCGCCCGGCAATGTATCAGTTGTCGGAGCGCTCCGGCCACACCGCCTTCCTCGCTACCCTGCAAGCGCAGGAAGTGGTTTATATCGACAAGACCGAGAGCTTCGGTAGTCTCAGGCGCTACTCGATTATCGGCGCACGCGCGCCGCTGTACTGTACCTCCCTCGGCAAAGCGCTCTTGATGGCTCGCAGCGACGCCGAGGTAGAAGCGCTGGTTTCCGGACTGACGTTCTCTGCCCATACCTCGAACACCCTGCGATCAAAGGCTGAGCTCATGAACGACCTTCGCCGATCGCGCGAGCGTGGTTACACGCTTGATCTTGAAGAAAACGAGCTGCGCGTGCGCTGCCTCGGCGCGCCGGTGCTGGATTATCGCGCCTATCCGGCGGCAGCGCTGAGCATATCCGCGCAGGCCGATCGGTTACCGGACGCCCGCCTAGCCGAATACGGGGCTCTGGTGCGTAGCGCAGCAGAGCAGATATCACGCAGTATTGGTTACACTACAAGAGCCAACGAAAACCGGAGGTGAATGATGCAAGTGAGGTCAACAAGTCAAGCTAGATGGGACGCCGTCTCTTTGGGCGAGATAATGCTGCGGCTGGATCCGGGCGATGGCCGCGTGCGCACAACCCGCCAGTTTACTGTCTGGGAGGGCGGCGGAGAATACAATGTTACCCGGGGGCTGAAACGCTGTTTCGGCCTCGACACGACCGTGGTAACCGCGATCCCGGAAAATGATGTCGGTTTATTGCTCCTTGATTTCATCTATCAGGGAGGGGTCGACACCTCCAACATCGTCTGGGTTCCATTCGACGGTATCGGGCGCGATGCGCGTGTTGGTCTGAACTTCACCGAACGCGGATTCGGCGTACGTGGGGCGCTCGGGGTATCCGACCGAGCCAACTCGGCCGCGTCAAAGCTCAAGAAAGGTGATATCGACTGGAATCGGATTTTCGCTCAGGAGGGGGCTCGCTGGCTTCACACCGGCGGAATATTCGCAGCGTTGTCCGAAACAACCCCCGAAGTGGTGCTCGAGGCGATGCAGGCTGCTCGCGCCAACGGTACCGTCGTGAGCTATGATCTGAATTACCGGCCGTCGCTCTGGAAGGCGAACGGGGGCAAAGAACGCGCGCGCGAAGTGAACCGTGAGATCGCCCGCTATGTTGATGTCATGATCGGCAACGAGGAGGATTTCACCGCGGCGCTCGGGTTTGAGGTCGAAGATGTCGATGAGACCATAACCGGGCTGCAGGTTGAGAACTTCAAGAAAATGATCCAACGCGTTGTCGCCGAGTTCCCGCATTTTAGGGCTGTAGCCACAACGCTGCGGGATGTGCACAGTGCAAGCGTCAACGACTGGGGAGCTATCTTGTATGCCGACGGCGAATTCTATGAGGCCACGCATCGCCCGAAGCTCGAGATCTACGACCGCGTCGGCGGCGGCGACAGCTTCGCCTCGGGGTTGATTTACGGATTTCTCTCCGAGATGAGCCCCCAGCAGTGCGTGGAATACGGCGCGGCACACGGAGCGCTCGCGATGACCACTCCCGGCGACACCACGATGGCGACACTACGCGAGGTAGAGAAACTCGTCGGCGGGGGCAGTGCTCGCGTCGACCGCTAACAAGGGAGGTTAAGAATGACCGATGTGCTGCGGACCATCCAAAACCATGGCCTCGTGCCTGTCATTAAACTCGAGACGGCCGACGCCGCCGAACCGCTCGCCGAAACGCTTCGCGATGCCGGCCTACCGTTGGCCGAGGTCACCTTCAGAACCGGCGCCGCCGAGCAGTCAATTCGCCGCATTGCCGCCAAGGTGCCGGACGTTCTCGTCGGCGCCGGAACTATCCTGACCATCGACCAAGTAAAGCAGGCGGTAGACGCCGGGGCGGCGTTCATCGTGACGCCGGGATTCAACCCCCGAGTTGTGGAGTACTGCGTGAAGAACCGTATTCCCATCACTCCCGGTATCAACAATCCAACCGGGGTTGAGTCGGCTCTGGAGTTCGGACTGACAACACTGAAGTTCTTTCCCGCTGAGGCCTCCGGCGGCGTCGCGATGCTGAAGGCATTGTCGGGTCCTTACGGCGAGGTGCGCTACATCCCCACCGGCGGAGTCAACGCTAAGAACCTGGGCCAGTACCTGAGCCTGAAGAACGTCGCTGCCGTCGGCGGAAGCTGGATGGTACCGGCTGACCGGATCGCGCAGGGCGAGTTTGAACAGGTCGCTCAACTCACCCGCGACGCGGTACGTCTCGTAGGCGACATCCGGAACACCGGCTGACTGCCGGCTGCCGAGCTCGAATCGGTAGCGACGCGTATTCGGCTATCCGAACACGCGCAGAAGATGCCGATCAAGGATATTCGCGGTCACGTTCTCGCCGATCACGCCGCTATTGCCCCGTAGGGCGTTGAGGTACTCAGCGCCCATCTCGGCGGCAACCTTGTACCCCACGTGCAGCAGCTGGCGAATGTGGAGGTTGAACTCCGGATGGTTCGGCACGTGCCGCAAGGCGGCTGCGAACTGCTCGCCGCTCCAGCCGTTCACCGTCGAAGCGCCCGGCAAGCGTGTCTGATCAATATCGATGACGTTAGCATACGGCGCCGTAAGCTCGTCGAAGCGTTCAAGCGCACGCGCGTACACGAGCTTGGCAAGCTCGAGTCCCTCGGTACCGGCGAGCGCGAGCCCAATCAGCTCCTCGAGCCAAGTAGTACCCGCGGTCTTGAGATGTAAGCCGGCCCCGGAGTTCCGGACCGCTTTGCGAATCGGTTCATATATCGAGAACTTATCGCTGCCGCTGTGCACGCTCAGTTTCAGGTTCGGCGGCAGCCCGAACTCCTGCACGGCGTACGCGATTACCGCAAGATCCTGCTCGAACTCCTGTCCGAATTGAACCACGTCACCGACATAGTCCACTCCCTTGTTGAACCTACCGGTGAACTTGGGAGCAATCGTTTGAATGGGTATCCCCTCCTCGGCGATCGCGGCCAAGATAAACAACATATCGACCGGCGTCTGCGGTTTGTCGGTCTCATCCATTGAGACCTCAATAATGCAGTTCTCAGCACCCTTTTGCTCGGCAATATGCCGATAGATCTTACCGGCCTCCTGGACGGCCAACAGGAAGGTCTCGCCAATCTGAGTGATGCGCTCCGCGGTGACCTCCAGCGGTTGCGGGATTCCATCGATCTGAACGGCCCCAACGCGGCCGTTTTGGCTATCAGCGAACGCGCGAACTGCATCGGGGTCGGCCGGTTTACCGATAAATGCGGCGACATCAATGGTGAAGAAATCGCTGTGAGGAATGTAGGGGTCCACCGTATCAAGTGCAATGTGGTCGGCATCCACGTAATAGCCGTACTGCCACCCGCGCACACGCACCGCCTCGTCGGCCTCGCGTCGTACGCTTTCGGGCTGCGTGCCGACTGTCTTGTGCTCGCGGTTGGACTTGTTCCAAACCGGCACTACCTCAACACCCCGACGCCGCGCTTCTTCAAAAGCAGCGAGCTGAGCTTCACCCTCACATCCAAAACGGTCGCCTACCCCCATCGAATAACGTTCTAGTTTCATGGTACACCTCTGTGATTGCCGAACTCGGCTTTCGTTTTTTGCTTCGCTGCATAAAGATAACAGAAAACCCTCCGTGTCCACAATCGTTTCCGGTACGCTGTTACGCACGGCACGTATCGGGCCGGCCGTGTTCGCCGCGCGGGCGCCGCTCCGATTCCGAACCCGGCACTGTACGCTGCCGCGGTGCTTGACGAATACACGGCGAGGCAGTATTATATGTTTACAAGCGCATATAAGCATAATCTATCCGTATTAGCTGCCGTCTGCAGTTTTCAGGGGGCGGCACAGGAGCACGCAGTATGAACACTGATACAGGACCAACCACACGAATTACCGCTCCTGCTCAGGTATTTGGAGCGCTCGGCGACGAGACTCGTTTGCGAATCGTGAATCTGCTGCTGCACGCGGGCACGAGAGTTTGTGTGTGCGAGATAGTTGGTGCGCTGGAGCTGCCGCAATACCGGATATCTCGGCAGCTCGCGATTCTAAAGCGCGCGGACATCGTCTCCGCGAAAAAGAAGGGCACTTGGGCGTATTATGGCTTGAACCCCGAGAACACGCTCTTTGAGGCGCTAGTACCGGGACTGCGCCAGATACTGACCGGGGAGCCGTTCACGAGCGATCGAGCGCGGCTCGACCGCAGATTGGACCTGCGTGAAAGCGGCCGTTGCGTCGTAGGACTTGTCGAAACCTTCCAGACCGAATAGTCGAGCGTATGACGAACGAGGATCACACGGGTGCGCTGCGCGAAACCGTGCCGGATGTGAAGCACGTGCAGCTGTGGGGGGCTGAGAACCCCGCGGTCGTTAACGAATGAGAAAGTCTATAATTGTCTAACATTTGGTTAGTTGCCGAATGACTGCATATAACGCAAGGAGGAGACAATGCGTATCGATGTCGTAGGACCTGGATGTCCAAACTGTCAAATGCTTGAGCAGCATACCCGCGAAGCGCTGCACGATCTCGGTCTCCAAGCCGAGATTGGAAAGATCACCGACATGAACCAGATCGCGGATCTCGGGATCCTGATGACACCCGGTTTGGTGGTCGACGGAGAGGTCAAGTCATCCGGGAAGGTACTGAGCAAGAGCCAGATCGTCGAGCTCTTAAAGCCCGCCGCTCAATAAGGCAGGGAATGGCCGGCGTAGGATAGTGCGGCTCTTCCGCGCCGCGCTCATCCTACCCCGGACCCGGAATCAAAGGAGTTTCGTGTGAGCACCTCAACCCAAACTCAAACAACATCGCCGTCGCAGCGACTCAGCCCGGCGAACCGGCGCCTTCTTCTCATAGCCGCAGCATTTCTCGTGGTCTTTTTCACCCCGTTTGACGCTGGACGTGTCTCAGCGGCAATTCAAGAATCGTTCCTGCTGCTGTCGTACTACGCGCGCGAACACGTACTCTTATGCCTCATACCGGCGTTCTTTATCGCCGGCGCAATCATGGTGTTCCTCAATCAACAAGCGGTGATCAAGTACCTCGGACCCACCGCCGCCAAGCCTATCGCTTATACCGTCGGCGCGGTCTCAGGATCCGTTCTTTCGGTCTGCTCGTGTACGGTGCTGCCGCTGTTCAAAGGAATTTACCAGAAAGGAGCCGGGCTTGGTCCGGCGGTCGCGTTCTTGTACTCCGGGCCGGCGATCAACGTAATGGCGATTATTCTCACCGCTCGAGTGCTCGGCCTACAACTCGGGGTGGCCCGGGCTGTCGGGTCGGTGCTGTTCGCGGTGGTCCTCGGCCTGAGCATGCACTTCATCTTCCGCAAAGACGATGAAGAACGTACGACAAACGCCGCGATGTTTAGCGCCGGAGTAGACCTCGAACAGCCGCGCTCTTTACGCCAAGACACCGGTTTCATGGCCCTGTTGATCGCAATATTAGTATTCCTCAACTGGCCGAGCGGCGACGGCACGATCTTGATATGGGATCTTATCCACACGGCACGCTTTCTGATCGCAGGGCTGTTGGGGGTTGTGCTTCTAACAATACTAATGCGCTGGTTTGAACGCAACGAGATCACCGAGTGGGGCGCCGCAACGCGTAATTTCGCGCTGCAGATCACTCCGCTGCTGTTCATCGGTATCTTGATAGCAGGCTTCCTGCTTGGCCGCCCGGGTCATGAGGCGCTCATCCCGGAACAGTACATAGCAGGACTCGTTGGTGGAAACAGCCTCGGCGCCAACGTGTTCGCTGCGCTCGCCGGAGCGCTGATGTACTTCGCCACCCTCACAGAGGTGCCGATCATGCAAGGGCTCATTGGCGCCGGCATGGGCCAGGGACCGGCTTTGGCGCTGCTGCTCGCCGGACCATCCCTGTCCTTACCGGCGATGTTCGTGATTCACGGTGAGCTTGGCACCAAGAAGACCGCGACCTACATCGCGATTGTGGTTGTGATTTCGTCGCTTGCAGGGATGCTGTACGGTACGATCGTTGGGTAACCGATGAGTGCCGCAAAACTCGCTGATCACTGGCAGCAGCTCTCGTGAGAACAGAGAAATCCCGGCACAATTGATCTGAGATTATAGTCGCTTACCCCTTGGACAGGTTCCCGCATCTACGCTATGATCGGCGCCATCACATTGCGTGTGATGGGGGGCTGCTGTGCGATTGCTAATTGCCGATGGTCAGGCTGTGGTCCGCCACAGTTTAAGGCAGGTTTTATTGGAGTCCGGTGAAGTTGATGTGGTCGACGAGCTCGAGGAAGGGCGCCAAGTAGTGCGGCACCTTCGGGAGACCGAGTGTGACGCTCTTGTGCTCGACAAGGCATTGGCAGGGCGAACCGGTACGGAACTGCTCGCCGAGATCGAGATGGTTCGGCCGGGGCTGCCTGTGCTTCTGCTGTGCCACAACGCCGAGGCGTACAATACCACACGTTTTCGGGCAGCAGGGGCGCTGGGCAACCTGACAAAAGCGCAGGCGCCGCGGCACTTGGTACCGGCAATTCGCGCGCTGCTCGCCGGCGGAACGTATTTTGAAACCCCGGACGGATATATCCATCAGCCGGCGTGAGCGCAGACAAAATCGACTCATAACGCACCAGCCGTGAACCGGCGCCAATTGCTTAGATCATCGTATTACGCGAAAAAAGCCGCCGTGGAAGCGGAACACCGTTCCACGGCGGCTTGTCGGTCACTGCGTTGCAGACGGTATGCTTGCGCCGCTGAACGCCTGCAGGGTGTCACTCGTCCGGCTGCCACTCGCCGGTGCGCACTTCCCCTTCCAGCTCAGGAATCTCGAAACGCTGCCCCGGGTGGATCAGATGCGGATTGTCGGGATCGCGCAAGATCTCTCTGTTGCGTTCGTACAATCGCGGCCATTCCCACGGATCGCCATAAATAAACTCGTACTCGGCGATACGCCAGAACGAGTCGCGCCGTTCGGGAATCAACCGCACAGTGTAGTAGCGCGGTAACACATCCTTTTCTGCGTACATCGCATCAATCTCGTCGAGCTTGGCGATTGATTCCGTAAAGCGCTCGATGCTGTCGGCGTACTCATCGGCATCGAGCAGGTCACGACCCTCGTCGTACAGAGCCTGCGCTTCTCCGAACTCCTCGTCGAAAAGGTTATGGAAGTCCAGATCACGCGCTCGGGTCAACCGGCGCTCGTTACGACTCCTGAAGTTCTCCGCCCGGTACCCTTCTCGTAACCGGCGAGCGGTTTCGATTGAACGCTCGAAATACTCTTCAGCCTGCACTGAGTACTCGACGGCTTGGTCGTATTCCCCGGCACCGAAAGCGTCTTGGGCCATTCTCTGCAGCTCTATAGCACGGCGATAATCCACATTATCCAAGAGGTTTTGGGCAGGGAGAAGCGCCGAGCCGAGCACCGCAAAGCCAATTATTAAGGCTACTGTCTTCTTCATCAGATTGGTCCTCCGCTATTGCTGCTTAGTCTTCGAGCTCTTCTGCAAGCTCGTCCTCCATCTCACGCACCTGCCGTTCGGTCTCTTTCTCTTTCTCCTGCGCGCGAGCCATGGCCTCTTCGGCGCGTGTGCGTTTCGCCCGGGCTATGTCGTATGAGTCTGTGAAGTAACCCAGCGAGCTTTCATACGCTTCGTACGCCGGCCCCCAGCTCGCCTCGAGCTCGAGCTCCTCTCCTTGGTCATACGCCTCAACACCTTGCTCAAACTCGCTGCGCGCAGCTACATCGGCGCGTATGGCTTCGGCTTGTGCGCGCACATCGGCGATCTCGCCTTTCACGGCCTGAATCAACTCGGCGAAGCCAACACTGACCACGTGCTCGTACAGTCCGATTGCAGCGATGTAGCTCTCGGTTGCGGGGTGCACTTCTACATCCAGCGCCGCGTCCGGATCCTGCGCCAGGCGTTCGGCCTCTTCAAAATACGCTTCGGCTTCGAGAAACTCTTCGCGCGCGTATTGATCGAGCTCGTACTCCATGATGGTGTTGCGCAGATCCCGAGCCTGCACCTGCTCGGTAACCGGCACTTCGGCAACGTGCTCCGGAGGCTCGTCTACCGGTTCCGGCGGCGTTTCACACGCTCCAAACACCAAGACTGCAAGCGCTGCCGGCATTAGTAATCGGCGAACGTTCTTCATACTCACTCCTTAGACATTCGTGTCGCTAACTACACTTCTATCACTACTTTTTCTATTCTGTCTACGGTATACGTTCCGCAGAATTTGCAGATCATCCCGCCCATTAGTATACTACCACAGTCTCAAAAGGAAAAGCGCCCGGGCTCAACACCAACCCGATTCAATGCAATCACCTTGCTCAACCTCACTGGGCCGCTTGTCCGCTGCGGCGCATAGACGCACAGCCCAGCGCACGCCAGGAGGCGTGCGGCTATTTCGCAGCACTCGCCAGCTCCCGCATTTTGCGGTACGGGAAAAAGCCCGAGGAATGCCCATCATTCCACTCGATCGCAATCGCATAGTTTCCGATCGTGGCAACGTCGTCGGCCCTGATGTCCGACCGAATACGGCTGGGGTTGAGCTTGCGTGCCCCGCTATACTCGTCAACACACGAGGCGCACTGGCAGTTGGCACGCAGGGTGTGGTTATCAAGCGCGACTATCTCGCCGGTATCCCACATCAGCTTCACCTGCTGCGCGTCGAATGCGATCTCCGGCTTCTTGATCCCCTCGGCCTTTGCCTTGCCCAGCGCCATCATCGTGCGGTCCACCGCCTCGCTGACGGTGTCGTCCTGTTGTCCGTTTTCAAACGTACCACCAAAGCGCTGAGGTGCCAGCGGCAGCTCGCCCAGCACGTTCACGCCGTAGCGCTCCGACAGCCGTATCGCGCCACCGCTACCGAACAGCTCGTGGCGCGTGCCGCAGTCCGCGCAGTCGAAGTAAGCCATGTTTTCAATGACCCCCAATACCGGCACATCAACGCGATCAAACATCAAGATACCTTTGCCGACGTCGGGATACGCAAGCGCCTGCGGCGTAGTCACAATCAGCGCGCCGTCGAGCTCAACCGCCTGCGTGATGGTCAGTTGAATGTCACCGGTTCCGGGCGGCAGGTCGAGAAAGAGGTAATCCAAATCACCCCACGCCACCTGATGCAACAATTGTTGCGTATAGCCCGACACCATCGGTCCGCGCATGATCGCCGGTGAGTCGCCGAGCAGGAAACCGAACGAAACCACCTGCAGCGGCCCTACCGAGGCCGGGACGATCATCCCGGCCTCATCCTGGCGCAACTCCACGTCGTGCAGCCGGAACAGCGTCGGTACCGACGGTCCGAACAGGTCTGCGTCCAGCAAGCCTACTTTGTAGCCTCGCTGTGCCAGGTCTAACGCAATCACAGCAGCTACAGTAGACTTTCCGACACCGCCCTTACCGGAGGCCACCGCGATCAAAGCCTTCACCTGCGTGAGTCCGCTCTTCTCTTGCTTGGGCGTTCGCGAGGGGGCACGGCTGGTCATGGTCACCCCCACCGACGTCACACCGGGTAGGGCGCCGACCAAGCGCTCGGCGTCGGTCTTAAACCGATCCTTAATAGGACACGCCGGCGTCGTGAGCTGAATCTCAAACGCAACCGCGCTCCCCGCGATCTCGATATTCCTAACAAATCCCAAAGACACGATGTCTTGCTGCAGATCCGGATCAATAATCTCACTGAGTGTGTCCAGCACGTCTTGCTCAGTAGCAGCCATGTAGTCCTCCTGATGTACAGGTCTCCCTCGCGGCCCAGCATACCAGCGCGTGATCTCCTGTACAAGTTCACGCTGCTACTGGTATGAGCCCCGCTGCCGGGGTACAGTACATGGTAAAGAGTAGAGACTGGATCAAAGCTTGTGTTGCGGGGTCACGCCAGTGCCCGCCTGTGTACTGCAGCTCCGTGTGTCATGCGCGGTAGCAGGCTACACAACTGAGAGGGGAGAGCCGATGGGAAACCGCACAAACCCGATTGCAGGATGCTTTCAGGACACTGAAATGATTCGGCGGGTGGTCACCGAGCAAGACGGACGGCTGTATTACGCCGA